>DASSOB010000022.1:0-126734 GCA_035701045.1 Sphingomicrobium sp.
CCGGCGCCGCCCCGGAATGTACATCGGCGGCACCGACGCGCGCGCCCTCCACCACCTCGCCGCCGAGGTCATCGACAATTCGATGGACGAGGCGGTCGCGGGCCACGCCAGCCGAATCGAGATCACGCTCGAGCCGGGCAACCGCCTGACCGTCTTCGACAACGGCCGCGGCATTCCCGTCGACCCGCACCCGAAGTATCCGGGCAAGTCCGCGCTCGAGGTCATCATGACCACCCTCCACTCGGGCGGTAAGTTCGAGGGCAAGGCGTACAGCACCTCCGGCGGCCTCCACGGCGTCGGCGTCAGCGTCGTCAACGCGCTCTCGACCGAGACGATCATCGAGGTTGCCCGAGAAAAGAAACTCTACCGCCAGACCTTCTCCAGGGGCCACGCCACCTCGAAGCTCGAAACCGTCGGGCCCGCCCCCAACAAGCGCGGCACCACCGTCACCTTCACCCCCGACCCGGAGATCTTCGGCGCGGAAGCGAAGTTCGACCCCGCGCGCCTCCTCCGCCTGGTCCGCTCCAAGGCCTACCTCTTCGCCGGCGTCGAGATCCGCTGGCGCTGCGACCCCTCCTTCACCTCGGAAGACGTCCCCGAAAGCGCCACCTTCCAGTTCCCCGGCGGCCTCGCCGACCATCTCGCCGAGCAGCTCGGCGACCGCCCCGCCGTCACCAACCAGCCCTTCACCGGCAAGCAGGACTTCCCCGCCGCCGACGGCGCAAGCCAGGGCAGCGCCGAATGGGCCGTCGCCTGGCCGCTCTATTCGGACGGCTCGGAAAGCTATTACTGCAACACGATTCCCACGCCCGACGGCGGCACCCACGAAGCGGGCCTCCGCGCCGCCCTCACCAAGGGCCTTCGCGCCTTCGGCGAGCTGATCGGCAACAAGAAGGCCAAGGAGATCACCGCCGACGACGTCTTCAACGGCGTCGAGCTGATGCTGTCGGTGTTCATCCGCAACCCGCATTTCCAGAGCCAGACCAAGGACCGCCTCACCAGCCTGGAGGCCGCGCGCTTCGTCGAGAATGCCGTCCGCGACCATTTCGACCATTATCTCGCCGACAACATGGACCGCGGCCGCGCGCTCCTCGGCTCGATCATGGAGCGGATGGAGGAGCGGCTGAAGCGCCGCGCCGAGCGCGAGGTGCAGCGCAAGACCGCGACCAGCGCGCGCAAGCTCCGCCTCCCCGGCAAGCTCACCGACTGCGCCAACGACGACGCCGACGGCACCGAGCTGTTCATTGTCGAGGGCGACAGCGCCGGCGGCTCGGCCAAGCAGGCGCGCGACCGCAAGACCCAGGCGATCCTCCCCATCCGCGGCAAGATTTTGAACGTCGCCTCCGCGACGCAGGAAAAGATCCGCGCCAACAGCGAGATCGCGGACCTCACGCTCGCTCTCGGCTGCGGCACCCGCGACAAGTTCAGCGAGGAGGCGCTCCGCTACGAGCGCGTCGTCATCATGACCGACGCCGACGTCGACGGCGCCCACATCGCGACTTTGCTGATGACCTTCTTCTTCCAGGAAATGCCCGAGCTCGTCCGCCGCGGGCATCTCTACCTCGCGCAGCCCCCCCTGTACCGCCTCACCAGCGGCGCCAAGACCCTCTACGCCCGCGACGACGCCCACCGCGCCGAGCTCGAAGCGACCGAGTTCAAGGGCAAGAAGGTCGAAGTCTCGCGCTTCAAGGGCCTCGGCGAAATGAACCCGGGCCAGCTCAAGGAAACCACGATGGACCCGGCGAGCCGGTCGATGATCAAGATCACGCTCCCGAGCCAGTACGAGGACCGGCAGCCGGTGAAGGATTTGGTCGAGCGGCTGATGGGAAGAGACCCCTCCGCGCGCTTCGATTTCATCCAAGCGAGAGCGTCAGCGGTCGACGAAGCGGAAATCGACGCGTAACCCTCTCGTCATTCCCGCAAAAGCGGGAACCCAACCCCCCTCGCCATTCCCGCGAAAGCGGGAATGACGAAATTGGACTGCTCTCGTCCGCAATTCGCCAGAATTCCGAGAACGAACGATCACACCACTGTTCGACGCCCATTCAGGTCCGTACGCCTGCTCCAGAGGATGATGTGGCCGACTGAAAACCGGCCCTCGGCTTGGCTGGTGCGTCGCCGCGATAGACGAGCCATAGTAGCACCAGCAGCGCGAGAAATACGGGAAAGGCGACAATGCTCGCTTCCGGTCCGCCCTCGCCGCCGCTCAGCCAAGGCGGTCCCGCCAATCTGCTGACAAGCAGGTGCCCGGTATAGGTGGCGCCGCTGTCGGGGACCGAAAAGATAAGGTCCTCGCCGATGATTAGCCCGGCATGGATTCCAACGGACAGCCATAAATCGCCGGTCAGCCAGATCGTGACGGCCATGATCAGGGCAATGAGGAATACCGAAGCGATCCCGATGGGGCTCTCGCCCGGATTGCCGAGGTGCGCGGCAGCGAACAAGGCACTCGCGACCAGGACCGCCGGCAGCCAGCCGGCCGCCTTCGCGATGCGGCACATCGGATAGCCGAGGATTGCGAGATTCTCGGCGGCACCGTTGACGAGTGCGATCACGAGCCACAGCGGGACGTAATAGAAGGCAGCGCCCGACAGCGCCGCGCCCGTCACCCGATAGCCGCCGAACCAGGCAATCAGGCCGATCGTCGCGGCAATCCCAGCCAAACCCCACAAGCTTCCCTGCAGCAGGTGCGCAATCGCGTTCGCCCGCAAGGGCATGATCGATGCCGCGCGGTCGCGCCCGAGCCGGGCGGTGACGAACCAGGCAAAGAGGGCGGCGATCAGCAACCGCAATTGGCCGAGGGCGACCGCTTCCGCAGGTCGAACCCCGGGCGCGGATACGAACTGCACTCCGAACGCATTCTTCGCCCAGCTGTAGCCCTTGGACAACGCCCAGAAGGCGGCGATCAGAAGGGCGAAGTAAACTGTCAGCCGCCATAGCAGGTCGGTGGCTTGGCGGGCGAACGTCTTCAAGGTCTCACGCATGTCGGCATATCTCTCCTTCGGCTTGCGATTAAGTCGTCCCGCGCGCGACGTCCGTGCGTTGTCCGCTGGTTGGAGCAGGAATCCTGCGTTATCCGGCGCCATGAGCACTGATCTCGACGATCGCGACGATCGCATCCTGGAATTGCTGCAGGCCGACGCCTGGTTAAGCTATGTCGAGCTTGGTCGACGCGTGAATTTGTCGGCGAGCGCTGTCCAGCGCCGGGTCGAGCGGATGATCTCCGCCGGAGTCATTCGCGGCGCGCGAGCAGAGGTCGAGCGTCCGGCGATCACTCCTGGATTGATCCTCTTTCTCCTCGCCGAGTTGACGAGCGAATCGCGCCACGCGTTGCAGCGCTTCTCAACGTCGATCGCCGCCGCTCCCGAAGTGATTGAGGCATGGTACGTGGCGGGTGAAGCCGACGTCCTCCTGAGACTTCGCCTGGCCGACATGGCCGAGTATGATCACTTTGTTGAGACACAGCTGAACGCGTCGCCGCTCGTGCGGCGATTTAAGACGCTCACGGCCCTGCGCTCGCTTACTCCTGGAGCACAGCCGCAGTAACCGCCGCCAAAGGCTGCAGGTTTTAGGCACCAAGCAGCGACAGCATGTCCTACACCTCATGATCTATGTTCCAATATGGTTCATGGAACACGAACGCACATCACCAGTTGAAATAAGGCCAAACCCCACCCCCAGCGACAACGCGCCGCTCACGCTGAGATGAAGGCACACTTCTGCGATGCGCTGGTCCAACCGGCGCTCGCGCGCACGCGCGCGCGTGGGACTGTGAACTTTGTGGCCTTTCGGGCGCGCAGGACCTGCCGGAGGCAGTTCGAGCACCCGAACGGCCGAAGAGCGCCGCGGGCGGAAAACCATCGGGTTTATGGCTGCCCGCGCTCTTTTGATCGGCCTGCGCTGCGCCTTCGGCCTATAAGCCGCTGCACTCCAACCCCCCAGGGAGACTCCACATGTCAGATTCCAGCAAACCTCGCCTCGTCGGCTTCAACCATATCGCGATCGAGGTCGGCGACATTCAGGAAGCGCTCGACTTCTACGGCAAGCTGTTCACCTTCGAGCTTCGCAGCCGCCAGCCGGGAATGGCATTCATCGACCTCGGCGACCAGTTCCTCGCACTTCAGGAGACGCCAAACCCCTCCCCCACCGGCGGCCGCCATTTCGGACTGGTGGTCGAGGATAAGGAAGCCGCCCGGAAGCGCATCCTCGAAGTCGGCATCAACATAGAGCCCGGCCCCTTCCTCGATTTCCGCGATCCCTGGGGCAATCTCGTCGAAATCGTCGGCTACGCCAACATTCAGTTCACCAAGGCCGATCATGTGCTCCGCGGCATGGGTCTCTCGCACCTGAAGAAGAACGAAACTGCGATCCGCGAGCTCACCGAAAAGGGCATGGCCCCGCCCAGGGAGACCGAGACTGCCTAGCGGCGCGGTTCGAAGCGCCAAGGGCCTGCGCCAGTTCCTTGACGACGAGCAGCAGCACGCCTGGCTGGAAGGCGAAACGAGCCCGCTGGACGCGGCCGAACGCCAAGAGTCCCTGGAACAGCGGTTCAAATATTCCGCCCGCTTCGAGAAGCTGCTTCGGCGTCCGCAGGCCGGCGACGTGCTTGAAATCCTGAAGCTCTACGGTGCAACCTGCATCCCCATCCCGCGCCAGACCGAACGATTCTATTGGTCCGTCTCGTGCCTCCCCTCGACCAACGACAAACCGCTCATTCGCGTCAATGCGAGCTGGATGGAGTTGTTCACGCTCCTGCCGGATGGCGACGGCCTACGCTCCCGCTTCATCCTGCATTTGTCGGATTTTACCGCCGATGGCTCACCCGAGCCGGAGCATCTCGACCAGGACCTGCTCGAAAGCTGCGCCGGCAGGTCCGAAGACGTCAGCCACGCCTTCTGGCGGCGGCCCGGTATCCTCATCGTCAAGGTCCGCAGCGCGGACTCGATCCGCCGCTTCATCGCGGACCCGCGCTCGCGCCGAGCCATTCGCCGGTTCAACCTCACCCATATGAATCGCGGCCGCAACGCCTATCAGGCGAGCCACTGTTACAGCGTCGCGGATGTCATGCTGGGTGAGTGAGATTGCCGCATTTACCGTCTCCCCTCTAGGGAGATGTTCGACGCCTTCAGGCTCAATTCGGTCCGTAGGTCACCGGATGCTCGTTCAATGCCGTGGCGAGCGTCATTGGCCCGCGCGCGATCGTCTTCCAGTGGTGGACGTTCAAATCGTCGAGAATCCACGCGCCGACCAACCCCGAAAGGAGCCAGAAGAACAATATTACCCCGAGGACCAGCTTCATCGCGATATCCTCTCCATTATTTCCCTTCCGCCGCGTCGCCGCCGCTCAAATAAGTCGGTGCCATGACCGAGGGCGATTTGACCGCCGGCTTGGCCGCCAACTGGAGGAGCTTCAAATTGAACTTCTTCTTGAACTGCACGCCGAATTGCGTGCCCTTGACCCAGCGGACCTCGGCCTCGATCAGCCCGCCGGCGGCGAAGTCGAGCTGAATCTGCGCGCCTTCCGGAACCGGCTCGCGGCACTCGACCAGCGCGCCGCCGCTGGAGATATTGCGGAGGCGCGCGCCCTTCACCTGCCCGGCATAATGGAGCAACGCGGCGCGGATGATCCGGATTCGGGTCTCGCGGGCCTTGAGCTTGCCCTCCGGCTTCGCCGGCGCCGCCCGCGCGGCCAGCTCGAGCGCTTCTTCGGCCGGCATCGGCTTGCCGAAGATATAGCCCTGGACGAGCGAGCAGCCGAGCTCGCGCACGAGCACCAATTCGTCATCGGTCTCGACGCCTTCCGCGGTCGTCTGCATCTTGAGGTCGGAGGCGAGGGAGACCATCGCCCGGATGAGCGCCGCATTGCGGTTGTCGGGGTCGGACGCGCCGCGGACGAAGCTCTGGTCGATCTTGATCTTGTCGAACGGGACTCGCTGCAGATAGCTAAGGCTCGAGTAACCCGTGCCGAAGTCGTCGAGCGCGAGCTTGAGCCCGATGGCTTTGAGACTGGCGATCATGTCGTGGACATGGTCGTCGTTGCTGAGGAACACGCCCTCCGTGATCTCCAGCTCAAGCCGAGGGGCCGGAAGCCCTGTCTCGGCGAGGATTGCCCGCACCGTCGCCGGCAGCGAATGCAGCTTGAACTGCACGGGCGACAGATTGACCGCGACCGTCACGTGCTCGGGCCATTTGGCGGCTTCCTCGCACGCTGTCTTCAACACCCATTCGCCGATCTCGTTGATGAGGCCGATTTCCTCGGCGAGCGGGATGAACGTGACAGGGCTAATCGACCCATGCTCGGGGTGAAACCAGCGGATCAGCGCCTCGAACCCGGTCACCGCCTCGCTCGACGCATCGACGCAGGGCTGGAACATCAGCTTCAGCTGGCCCTTCTCGACCGCCACCCGAAGGTCGGATTCCATCAGCTGACGGTCGCGAGCAGCCTCGTGCATCTCGGGCGCGAAGAAGCGGAAGCAGCCCTTGCCGGCGGCCTTGGCGGCGTAGAGCGCGAGGTCGGCGTCGCGCATCAAATCATCGGACGTGCGATCGTCGTAATCCGAAGTGACGATCCCGACCGAGGCGCCGATCGACACCGCGGTACCGTTGATCGTGTAGGGGCGCGAGAGGCTGTCGATGATCCCCTGCGCCAGCTTGGAGAGGTCGGTCTTGTCGGAGGTGCTGGGGAGCACGACCTCGAACTCGTCGCCGCCGAGCCGGCCGACCTGCCCCGCCTTGCCGATCACGTCGCGAAGACGCAGCGCAACGAGGCGCAGGAGCGTGTCGCCTGCGGGATGGCCGAGTGTGTCGTTGACGGCCTTGAAGCGGTCGAGATCGAGCAGGAAGACCGAGCAGCGGTGCTTGCGGCGGACCGCTCCGACGAGCGCGTCGTCGAGTGCTCGCCGCAGCGCCTGGCGATTGGCGAGACCGGTCAGCGCGTCCTGGCGGGCGAGTCGGTCGAGCTCGACCTCCGACTGGCGCATCTTTGTGAGGTCGCTGGCGAAGCCGCGGAAGCCGAAGAAATGGCCGAGTTCGTTGTGGACCGGGCGGCCGGTGATCGACCACCAGATTTCGTTCTTGGTCTTGGCGCGGACGATCAAGTCCTGGAATGCGACGTGCGAGGAGAGGTAGAAGCCGAGCGTCCGCTCCGACGTCGCGCTTCCGTCGGTGGTTTCGGTCGAAATCAGGTCGGTGAACGGGCGTCCGACGACATCGTCGGGTTCGCGGCCAAGCGCCCGGGCGACGCTCTCGCTGATGTAGGTCAGCGCGCCGTCGCGATCGGTTTCCCAGAACCAGCCCTTCTCGCTGCTCTCGAATTCGCGCAACAGCGCTTCGGCCCGTCCGGATTCCTGGCGCGCTTCTTCCGGGGGAGAACTCCCCCCTGTCCTCAATATCCTGCCAATGCTTCCCACTCGAGGTTCCTCGGCGGGCTTGGTAACCAAATTTCCTTTACATTCGGTTTGACTCGGCTCGACCGAGACCAAGTGACATTCAGCGGCGTCGTTTGTTAATGGCCGCGATGACTTCCGCGACGGCCTTCCTGTTCGATCTCGACGGCACGCTCGTCGACAGCGTCTACAACCACGTCCGCGCCTGGCATCTCGCGCTCCGCGAACAAGGCATCGAACTGTCCGTCTGGCGAATCCATCGCCGGATCGGGATGAGCGGCGGCTTGTTCACCGCCCAGCTGGAGCGCGAGCTTGGCCGCCCAACCAACGATTCGACGCGGCACCGACTGCGCGACCGCCACGCCGAGCTGTTCCGCGAATTGTCGGAGAGCGTCGTGCCGCTGCCGGGCGCCGCGGAGTTGCTGCAAACCCTCACCGGTTTGCACCTTCCCTGGGCCATCGCGACCAGTGGGCGCATGATCACCGCCGAAACGAACCTCCGCAGCCTTGGCGTCGATCCCGGCTCCGCCACCGTCGTCACCCGTGACATGGTGCGTTACGCCAAGCCCGACCCGGACCTGTTCGTCGAAGCCGCCAGGCGGCTCAAAACCTCGACGCAGGGCAGCTACGTCATCGGCGACAGCATCTGGGACATGATCGCTGCCGCTCGCTGCGGCGCGCTCGGGATTGGCCTGCTCTCGGGCGGCTACGGCCGCGACGAACTCGAGCGCGCCGGCGCCTTGCGCGTCTACGACGATCCCGCCGACATGCTCCTCCACCTCGACGAAATCGCCCCAAGGCCGCGCGACTGAATGGCGAAGAGGGGGAGCACCGATACGGTCCTGCCGCCGCATTCGCTGGCGGTCGCGGCTTTCTCGACGATCGTCGAATGGTACGATTTCACACTCTATCTCTACTTCGCGACGGTTCTCAGCCGCGTCTTCTACGGCGGCGGAAGCGGATCGCTGCTGCTGACGCTCGGCGGCTTTGCCATTGCCTATCTCATGCGGCCGTTTGGCGCCTTGTTCTTCGGCCATATCGGCGATCGGACCGGGCGCCGCCGGATGATGCTGATGTCGGTGGGCCTGATGACCGCAGCCATGCTCGCGACCGCCCTGCTCCCGACCCGCGCCGCGATCGGGCCGGCGGCCGGCTGGCTCCTGCTTCTGCTGCGCTGCGTCATGGGTTTCTCGGTCGGCGGCGAATATACGGGCGTAGTCGCCTATCTCCTCGAGGGCGCGCCAGCGAGGCGACGCGGCCTGCTCGCTTCCTCCGCTTCCGCGGCGAGCGAAGTCGGCGGACTGCTCGCGGTTGGCCTTGCGGCGCTGACGGTCAGCGCGACGAGCAGCGCCCAGCTCGATAGCTGGGGCTGGCGAATCCCCTTCCTCTTCGGCGCGGTGCTCGCCGCGAGTGTGTGGATCGCGCGCTCGACCATGCAGGAATCGCCCGAGTTTGAGCGGCAGCAGCGCGAAGGAACCGTGCCCGCGAAGCCGTTGCGCTATTCCCTGCGGCATCATCGCAAGGGAATCATCCGCTCCTTCGCCATCTCGGCGCTCGGATCGATCACTTACTACGTCGGCATCACCTACGTCCCCGCCTTCCTCACGTCGGTCGGCGAGCTGAGCGAGCGCGACGCGCTCTGGCTTTCGACCATCGCGGCGGTCGCGGTGATCCTCGTCACGCCCCTCACGGGCTTGCTGACGGACAGGATCGGCCGCAAGCCGGTGCTGGTCGCCCTGGCGGCCGGCAGCGCGGCGCTTCCAATCACCATGTTCTCGCTGATGGAAAGCAGCACTCGCAACGCAGCGCTCGCGGGTGCGGTGATCCTCGCACTGCTGGCTGGCGCGGTGAGTGCCGTCGGGGCCGTGGCAACCGCGGAGCAATTCCCGGGCGAGGGGCGAGTCACCGGGCTCGCGCTCGGTGCAACGATGGCGACGGCGATCTTCGGCGGCCTGACGCCCTACGCGGCCCAGCTGCTGGTCGAACGTACCGGCTGGGGACCGGCGCCCGGCGCGATGATCGCGCTCGTTGCCCTTTGCGTGTTCCCGCTTTTCCTCGCGATGCGCGAAACCGCTCCCATCAGCCGTGACCACTCCGCTGACGGGGTCCGACCCGTCAGCTCGCGGCCACCTCCTTGACGTTGTCGTCGCTGTTACGGTCGATGTAGAAATTATACGGATCGACGCCCGCGAAGGCCGGCTTGCGCTTGCTGTGGAGAGTGATGCGTTGCGTCCCGTCGCGAAGCTGCTGCCTTCCCATCACGATCACGTCCTTCGACGAGAAAGCGCCGAGGCCCGGCCGGGCGGTGAACAGGCCCACCTCGATCGCCTCGTGCAGCGGCGTCTTCGTCTCCACGCCCTTGCCGTTCGCGTAATATTTGTTCGCGGCGATCGTCAGCGTTGTCGTCCAGCCGTTGCCGTCCTTGCGAGTCTTCGCGTCCGCAACCTTTAGGTCGTAGAGCGTGATCTTCTCGAACAAATCGGTGATCAGCTGCTGCTGTTCGGGAGTCTTCGCTTCCTTGCGGAACTCGTCGATGAGATCGACCGAGCGCAGATAAGGCGGGCCCTTGAAGCGAAACTTCGCGTCAAAGCGCGCGAGTGCGCGGTTAACCGCGTCCTCGCCAAGCCTTTCCTGGAGCAGGTACATGGCCAGCGAGCCTTTGCGGTAGTGAATATAGGGCTGGTTCTCGACCCGTTCGAGCGGCAGTTCCTCAACCGCCTCGCCAGCGCGGCTCCGCAAATAGCTGTCGAGCTCGTACTTCAGGAAACGGCGGATCTTGTCGGGTCCATAGAGGTGCTTCATCACCATCAGAGCGGAATATTGCGCGAGCGTCTCGCTGCTGATCGTCCCGCCCTGCATGTCGGCCCCAACAACCTGGTGCGCCCAATATTGGTGGGCCATTTCGTGGCTCACGACATAGCTCGTGAAATCGATCTTGTCGGGATCGTCCGTGTTGGCGTTGAATCCGATCGTTTCCGAATAAGGCATCGTCCCGGCAAAGGCCTGGGCGAAGCTCGCGTATCCGGGAAATTCGACGATCCGGGCGTAGTCGAACTGATAGGGCCCGAAGTGCGCGCGATAATAATCGAGCGCATTGCCCATCGCGTTCAACATCTTGGGCACGTTCCAGTCGTGCCCGGCGTGATAATAAACCGTGAGCCTGATGCCGTTATGTTCGCGCGTCGCTTCCTTGTAGTCGGCGGACTGGATCGAGAAAAAGTTGAGGATCGGCGACGTGCTGACGAAGCGCGCGGTGCGGCGGCCATCGTGAGTCACGTCGGAAACTCGGCTGCCCGGCGCGATCGGCGTCTGGTCCGCGTCGGTCGTCAGCGTGATGTCCGACGTCACCCAGTCGGCGTGGATGTAGTTTTCGCGCGTCGCGCTCATATCCTCGAGCTTGGCGGGTCGCAGCTCGGCCGGAAGTCCCTGGCGGCGGCGCTTGGTGCGGTCCGTGAGAAGGCCGTTGCGGTCCATGCCGATGATCGGCGCGAACGAGGAATTGTTCACGAATGTGCCGTTTTCGATGACGTCGGTCGCCGGCCGGCTCGCGCGGAAACCGCGATTCCAGATTTGCGAACGCCATGTGAGGCTCGAACTCGCGCCGGGCGCGAGTGGCGTGTCGAACCGGTAAATCCGGTATCCGAACTTCGGGTCGTCATAGACCAGCTTCGCGCCGGCGACCTCCAGTTTCTGAAATTTCGTATCCTGGTCGCCGCTGCGGACGTGGATGTCGCGGATCGGTGCGCCGGTGTGGTTGACGAGGTCGTAGCGGCCGTCGACGACCAGCCGTCGTTCCTTCGGGTACAGGTTGACGTCCATCCTGACGTTCGTGACCGCCGGCTGCTCGAGCTTTTCATATTTGAGATATTTGCGCTCGTACTCGGCCTGGTAGGCCTCCTGCTCGTCTGAGGTGACGTAGCGGTTCAGAATCTTGATGTTGTAATATGCGTAGGCGCCCGTCCCCGCCATCAGGACGGCAGCGACTCCTGCGATCGACAGCGAGACTGAAGACGCATAGCGACCCATCCGGCGCATCCGGACCCGCAGCGACAGGTCCGTTCCGCGCGGCCACAGCAGATGCGCCAGCACCGCCAAGATGACGGCGAAGCAGACCCAATAGAATTGGAGCGTCGCGGCGCCGATCCAGAAGCTCCCTTGTCCGACGAAATCGCTGAGCGGCACGCTCGGCGTCCCGTCATACGTGTAGAGCGGGTTCGAATAGCCCATGTTGTTGAGGAAGATGGACCCGACGAACCAGACGAAGATGATCCCCCAGCCGACATATTTGTTCGGGCTGAGCACCTGAACGACAACCGCCAGCACGGCGATCAGCAGTCCATCGACCGCGGCCGGGATGATGAACCAGGTGATATACTCCCAGAGACCCGCCTCGCGAGCGCCCGCAACGAACTGGTAGAAGAGGCCGGTAAGCATTCCGACGACGTTGATCGCGAGCAGGATGAGGAAGATCGCGATGATCTTCGGAACGGTCATCACCCAGGCTGGAATGGGCGTCGAATCGAGTATCTCGTTCAAGCGCCGGTCGCGCTCGCGCCATACCAGCTCGCCGCCGTAGAAGACGGCGACCATCAGCAGAATGATCGAGAAGCCGCCGCGCACATTGTTGATCGTGGCCGCGAGTGTCGGGTGCTCGGAGGTGCCGTAGGTGGATTGGCCGAGCCACAGTCCGGCGGCCGTGTTCCCGATCGCGAAGAGGCACAGCACGATGAGGCCGGGGCTGGTCAGCACCTGACGGACTTCGATCCGAACGCGCGTCACGAACTGGGTCCAGCGCGAGGGGATCGCGTCTCTCGCGATCAATTGCTCGCCGCCCAGCGCCGGAGCCGCCGCCGCGACGCGATCTTCCCTCGCCTGTCGCTTGGCCAACTTGCGCAGCCGCCGCTTCGACGGTGCGCGCTCGGTCATCGAGAAACGCCAAACGGTGAAGCCGAGGAACAGCAGCGCCAGAACGATCGCGTAGATGCGATTGAACAGCATCGTGCCGCCGAGCTCGACGAGCCGGCCGTTCATGTCGCTTTGAGTCCAGTAGCGGGTCGCCTCGCGAAGCGCGCCGTTTCCGAGCGGCTCGAACCGGGCGAAGGTCTCGCGATATTCGATCTTCTGACCGACGATGCTGACGGTGACGAGGTAGCCCATCACCAGCAGGACCGCACCGATGTAGGCGGCCATCATCGATCGAAGCACCGTCGCGAGCGCGAACAGGATCGCGCTCGTCAGCAGGATGTTCGGGATCGCGAAGATGATGAACGGCCAGGCGTAGTATGAGAAGATTTGGGGCCCGACCGTCTCGGGGTCGACCCAGGGCATGATGGAGCCCGACCACATGCCGATCGGCACCGCGAGATAGCCGATCCAGGCGATGATCACGCCGCCGAGGAAACGCCCGATCACGATCTGACGATTGGTCACCTGAGTCGCGCGGACGATCGGTGCGAAACCGGTCGTCTCGTCGCGGACGATTGCGTTGGCGACGAATGCGGTGACGATGAACAGATAGAAAAGGGACAAAATCGCCGTTGCGATGGCGATCGCATAGGGCGCGTTCTCGTGCACCGCGCCGGGCGTCCCAATGCTGACGTTCGCGCTCGCGGTCAGGCCGAAGCCGAGCAGAAAAAAGACCGCCACCGCGACCCAGAAAACGGGATTGCGGAGCTGATAACGGATTTCGAACCCGGTGATCCCAAGCAGCATGATGAGGCTCCCCGCTCAGGCCGCGCGGCGAAGGTTCGACAGCGTCGAGAAATAGACGTCCTCGAGTCCGCCCTCGACCGGCTCGAAGCCCTTTGGCTGTGTCTCCGAGAGGACGTGGACGATCGTGTTGCCGGCAAAAAGCCTTGTCGAAATGACTTCGTACTTCTCCTGATATTCCTCCAGCTCGTCGTGCCGGATCGCCTTCTTCCACACCTTGCTTCTTGTGGAGGCGATGAGCTCGGCGGGCTTACCCTGGAGCTGGACCTGGCCGTTGGCGAGCACAGCCATGAGCGGACAAAGGTCCGCGACATCGTCGACGATGTGGGTCGAGAGGATGACCACGACATTGTCGCCGATCGCGGCGAGCAGGTTGAGGAAGCGATTGCGCTCCTCGGGGTCGAGGCCGGCGGTCGGCTCGTCGACGATGATGAGCTCGGGGTTGCCGATCAGTGCCTGGGCGATCCCGAAGCGCTGGCGCATGCCGCCGGAAAAGCCGGCAAGCGTCTTGTCGCGCACGGCCCAGAGGTTGGTTTGGTTGAGGAGAGTTTCGACGACGGCTTTGCGGTCCGATTTGCCGGTAATGCCCTTCATGACCGCAAGCTGGTCGAGCATCGAGTAGGCGGACACACGCGGATAAACGCCAAAGTCCTGAGGGAGATAGCCGAGTGTCTTGCGCAACCTCTCGGGCTCGGCGAGCACGTCGATGTCGCCGAACTTGATCGTCCCGGCGGTCGGCTGTTGAAGCGTCGCCACGGTGCGCATCAGTGTCGATTTGCCGGCGCCATTGGGACCCAGAAGACCGAACATCCCGCGCGGGATCGACAGGCTCACGTCGTCGAGCGCGACGGTCCCGTTGGCATAAGTGTGCGATAGGTTGGCGATCTCGAGCATTTGGCTCCCCCCGGAACTGGAGCGCTTGGCCTAAAGAAGCGGCACCATTCCAGCAACATGCGTTTCGACAATCCGACGAACGGCAGTGGGGTTCGAGGTTCGCGCCGAGCGGGCGCGGTATTCCATTCCAAGTGATCCTTCAGGAGTTGCTCCAGGATCGAGGAGGTCTATTTGTCCCGAATGGCCCGAATGCCCGCCCTGTTCATCGGACACGGAAGCCCGATGAACACGCTCGAGCTTAACGGATTCACGAGAGGCTGGCGAGCGGCGGGCAGGGCTTTGCCCCGCCCGCGCGCGATCGTGGTGGTTTCGGCGCATTGGTTCTTCGGCGCGACCGCCGTCACGGCGATGGAGCGTCCGCGCACCATCCACGATTTCTACGGTTTTCCGCCCGAGCTGTTCGCGTTCCAATATCCCGCTCCCGGTGCGCCCGATGTCGCGCAGGAAGCGGTGGATGCGTTGAGTCCCGTCTGGTGCGGCCTCGATCGGGATCAATGGGGACTCGACCACGGGACATGGAGCGTGCTCGCCCATCTTTATCCCGATGCCGACATTCCCGTTGTCCAGCTGTCGATCAACGCGCTGAAGCCGCTCGATTATCATGTCGATATCGGCCGCAAGCTCGCCGGCCTTCGAGACCGAGGCATCCTTGTTCTCGGCAGCGGCAACGTCGTGCATAATCTGAGGCTCGTTCAATGGGACAAGCCGGATTCGGCGTTTGGCTGGGCCGAGCGGTTCGACGACGAAGCCCAGGAGCAACTCGCTTCCAAGCCGGCCGCGATCCTGCGCTTGGTCGAGCACGCCGATTATCCGGTCGCGGTTCCCACGCCGGACCATTTCATTCCGTTGCTCTATATCGCGGGGATTGCGGCGGAATCGGGCGAACCTGCAAAGGCTTTCCTGAAAGGCTATGCGATGGGATCGCTATCGATGACCTGTTACGCAGTCGGCGTCGACCTGACTTGCGTGGAGGCCGAAGGCGCCGCCGAACTGCCCGAGAATGTGCCCGCGGACCAGGCGAACATTTAGGGCTCAGCTCTCCTTTAGGATCCGCTCGATCTCAGTCACCGGCAGATTGGTGAGATTCTTCGGTACCTCGCCGATCAGCCGCCGATTCAGTTCAGAATGATAGTGCCTCCTGAGCTCGCCCAGCGTGCGGGGCGGCGCCGCCACGACGAGCGATTCGAATTCGTTGGCGAGCGCGCGACGATTGAGCATTGCCGCAGTGTCCGCCGCAAAACGATCCTCCGAGAGCTGGCGCGAATCCGCCTCGTCATAAGCGCTTCGCCCCGGGCCGACGCTCGAGAATGACCGTCCCGGAATGTCGCGCCTCACATCGCGATTTGCGAGACTTTCCTCCTCATTTTCATCCACGACGATCAAATGCGGGAACTCACTGTCCCCGTGGTTGCGCAGCAGAAGCATTTTCTCGCCGTCGGCGACGACCACAAAGGTGTTGTGCGGAACGTCCATAGGCCCCTCCTCATGTTCGTGAACTGAACGCCGGAGCAAAGGACAAGTTGCTGGGGCGCCGCACGCGACCGACGCTCGGTTAGACGGCGGGCCAGCTTTCGAGGATTTGGACGAACCGGGTCAGCCAGGCGTTGGTCTGGTGGCCGTCGACGACGCGGTGGTCGATGGTGAGCGTGACATAGGCCATGGGCCGAACGAGGATTACATCCTGCCCGCCAATCTCATGCACGACTGCACGCTTCTGCAGCTTTCCCACTCCGAGGATCGCCGCCTGCCCCTGGTGCAGGATAATCGGCGCCGCGAGGAGCGAACCCGAGACACCGTGATTGGAGATGGTAAAACTTCCGCCGGAGACTTCCGACCGCTCCAGCTTCCCATCGCGCGCGCGCTGCGTGAGGTCGTCCAGCTTCGCGCCGATCCGCTCAAGCGTGAGGGAGCCGGTGTCCTTCACGACCGGGACAACCAGGCCCTTCTCGCCCAGCGCGGTGCCCACGCCGATGTCGATGGTCGGCGAAATGGCGATCCGGTCCTTTTCCCAGCGCCCGTTGATCGCCGGCGCGACGGTCATGGCTTCCGCCGCCGCCTTCACGATGTAAGCGGTGTAACTGAGCTTCACGCCTTTTGCCGCCATCGCCGACTTGTGCGCCGCCACGGCGGAGAAATCGGCTTCGAACACCGCAGTGACGTGCGGCTGTTCGGCGACCGCCCGGGTCATATTCTCGGCGATGGTCAGCCGCATCCGGTCGTGCGGAATGTCTTGCGGATTGAGCTGGCGCGGCTGCGCCGTCGCCGGAGCGCCGACGCTGACCGTGGTGGCCCCGGAAACGGCGCGATCGACGTCTTCGCGGGTAATACGCCCGTCGCGACCCGTGCCCTGGATGCGGGACGGGTCGATGCCGTTCTGCTGGAGCGCGCGGCGCACCGAAGGGCTGAGCCGGGTTTCGGCTTCGCCGTTCCCCAGCGAAGGCCGGGGTCCAGGAGCGGCTTCAGCCGCTGTAAAATCTAAACCTGAAGAAGGCTTCGCCTCCTGAGCCCCGGCTTTCGCCGGGGAACCGGTCTCAATCCTTGCCAACAGCGCCCCCGGCACCGCCTCCGCATCCGTGTCGAGAATTATCTCCGCAAGCACTCCCGCCACGGGAGCCGGAACCTCCTGCGTGACCTTGTCCGTCTCCAGCTCGACCAGCGGATCGTTCTCGACCACGGCATCGCCGACCTGCTTGAGCCAGGCGCGGACGACCGCTTTCGTACCCTCTTGCTCAGCGGGAACCCGGACGTCGATCAAGTCAGAACCCCACCAGCCGCTCGATTTCGGCGCGGATTTGCGCGGGACCGGGGAGCGCCCATTCCATGAGCTTCGGATGATGCGGGCTCGGAATGTCCGGCATCGTCACCCGCGCGACCGGCGCGTCGAGGTCGAGGAAAGCCTCGTCGGCGATCACCGCGGCGATCTCCGCGCCGAAGCCACCCGTCCGCAGATCCTCGTGGACGATCAGGCAGCGGCGCGTCCGGCGGACGCTGTCGAGCACCATGTCCTTGTCCCACGGCTGAAGCGTGCGGAGATCGATAACGTCCGCGCCAAACCCTTCGGCAGCGGCCTCGCAACGCGGGACCATCGCGCCCCAGGTGACGATGGTGATCCGGTCGCCTTCGCGCGTCTTGTTCGCGCGACCAAACGGCAGGACGTAATCGTCGCCCGGCCACGGCCGCCTTGCCCAACTATCGTCGAGCATCGCGCGATGCTCGAAGAAAATCACCGGGTCGTTGCCGCGCAGAGAGCCGCGCAGCAGGCCGACCGCGTCTTCGGCGTTCGACGGGACGGCGACCTTCCAGCCCGGATTGTGCACGAACTCAACTTCGTTGGTCATCGAATGCCACGGGTCGCCGCACTTGAAGAAGCCGCCCGGAACGCGCAGCACCATCGGAGCTGCGAAACGGTTGTGCGTCCGCCAGCGCATCGTCCCGCAATCGTGGATCTGCTCGGTCGCCGGCTCCGCATATTTGCGGAACTGAATTTCCGGCACGGGCATGAGGCCGGCGAGCGCCATGCCGACGGCGCGGCCGACGATCCCTTCTTCGTTCAGCGACGTGTCGAACACGCGCTCGCGCCCGAACTTCTCCTGAAGCCCGAGCGTCACCGCATGGACGCCGCCCTTGGGGCCGACGTCTTCCCCGAAAGCCAGCACGCGCGGATTCGCTTCGAGCTCCTGGTCGAGCACGCGCCGAATGGCCGTGACCAAGTTGATCCGCTGGCCTTCCGGACGGGGTTCATCGGTGGAGGGCGGCGGTTCGTAGCCGCTGTTCCAGAGTCCGCCGACGCGCTGCAACTCGCCTTCGTAAAAGACGCTGCTCGTCACATCCTCGGGGGTTGAGACGCCGCGCGCTTCGGCTTCCGCGACGGCGGCCTGAACCTGCCAGGCGGTTTCGCGCTCGAGGTCCGCCCACTGATCCTCGCCGATCTGCCGCTTCGCGCAATGCGCCTTGAGTTTCGGCAGCGGATCGCGCGCCCATTCGGCCTTGACCTCGTCATCCGACTTGTAGGTTTGCGTATCCTGCGCGCTGTGGCCTTCGAGCCTGGGAACCGTAAGACGCAATAATGCGGGCGCCCGTTTCGTCCGGACGTGGTTAATCGCATCATGGATCAGCTTCGACGCCTCGGCGGGGTCGGTTCCGTCGCCGTTGAAGATGGTCAGCCCGCCGAAGCTCGCGAGATTGGCTGCAATATCCTTGCCAGGTGTTTGATATTCCGAGGGAACAGAGATTCCGTAGCCGTTGTCCTCGATGTACATTAGCAGCGGCAAAGATTGCGTCGTCGCAATGGTTAACGCAGACCAAAATCCGCCCGTCGCGGCGCTTGCGTCGCCTCCGAGCACCAATGCAATCGCATCGGCAGGTCCCTCGTCGAGAATCTTTTCTTTGTAGGCGATCGCCTGCGCCCAGCCGGCGGCCGGCGTATATTGCGCCCCGACCCCGCCGCACATCGGCAGCGCATGCGCCCCGACCTCGTTCGGATAATTGAACACCACGCCGATGTCGCGGCCGTTCGAATAACCGCCGGCGAGACCCATTCCGGAGCCAAGTGCATCCGCCAATGGCACGCCAAGCGAAAGCAGCAGCGGGCGAGAACGGTAATAACCGAAGACCCCATCGCCATCCCTGAGCTGAAGCCCCAGCAGCACCTGCGCCATGTCGTGGCCGCGCGCGCTGAATTGATAGAGGACCTTTTTGGCCGGAACGAGCTCATCTTCCTCGATCCGATCCAGCTCGCGGCTGGTGAGAACCAGCCTTGCGACCTCGCGCCAGTCCACGTCGATGGATACCTTGCCGGGGTCGCGATCGGCCATGGTCAGGAATCCATCGCCCCGACCACGGCGGCGGTAAATCGGTCGATCTGATCGTCGCCCATACCGACAACGTTGAAGCGACCCGAATCCGCCATGTAGATGGCGTGGTCCTTTCGCAACTTCAGCACCTGTTCCCGGCTCAAAGGAAGCATCGAGAACATACCGTACTGGCGGCCGATATAGGCGAGCCGCGGATCGGCGGCGGCGATACGCTGGCGGACCGAATTGATCCGGTCGCGCATTCCGGCGAGTTCGCCCAGCCAGCGCTGCTTCAGCTCTGGATCGTCGAGCACGATCCGCACCGAGGCGGCGCCGTGGTCGGGCGGCATCGACCACATTTCCCGGGCAATCTTGAAGACGTGCCCCATCGCCGTCGCGCTCGTCTCCGCCGATCGGCTCTTGATCCACAGCGAACCGACGCGGTCGCGATAGACGCTGAAATTCTTGTCGCAGCTTTGCGCGATGATGACTTCGTCGCAAGATTCGAGCATCAGCCGGACGCCGAAAGCGTCCTCGTCGAGCCCGCGGCCGAAGCCCTGGTAGGCGATGTCGATCAGCGGCACGAGGCCGCGCTCGGAAACAACGCGGCCAGCCTCGCGCCATTGCTCTTCGTTGAGGTCAGCGCCCGTCGGATTATGACAACAGCCGTGGAACAGCGCGATGTCGCCGGGCTCGGCGGACTGGAGCGCTTCGACCATGTCCTCGAAGCGAATTGTCGCCTGACCCCGCTCGTAATAGGGATATTCGACTTCGGTCAGGCCGACCGCGCGGATGATCGGCGGGTGGTTGGGCCAGGTCGGCGCGCCGACGAGCACGCGCGCCTGGGGGTTGGCCCTCGCGAGCAGTTCGAACCCAAGCCGCAGCGCACCGCAGCCGCCGGGGGTCTGGACGCCGACAATCCGGTCGTCAGACGCATGAGGACCGAGCAGGATCAGCCGGAGAAGCTCAGCGTAACGCTTGTCGCCCGCACTGCCGAGATAGGCCTTGGTCTCCTGCGTATCGTGGAGGCACTGCTCGGCTTCCTTGATGACCTTCAGGATCGGCGTATTGCCCGCGCCGTCACGGAACACGCCGACGCCGACGTCGATCTTGTCCGGTCTGGGATCGGCATCGACCATTCCAATGAGTGCGATGAGCGAATCGTTCGCGACAGGCTCGAGATCGGCAAGGCCGCGGGTCTTTGCGTCAGCGGGGTTCAGCATGGTGAGCGGATAGCGCGACTCGTTCGTCATTGCGAGCGCAGCGAAGCAATCCAGACTGGATCGTCGCGTCGCTATGCTCCTCGCGATGACGGTTATGCGTCGTAATCCACCGCCACGCCGTCGCCGAGCGGCACGGACTGGCAGGTCAGCACATAATTGTCGGCCACTTCCTCGTCGGTCAGGCCGTAGCGCACGGCCATTTCCACCTTGCCCTTGGTGACTTTGGCGCGGCAGGTCGCGCACACGCCGGCCTTGCACGCGAACGGCGCCCTCAAACCCGCCGCGAGCGCGCTGTCGAGGATGTTCGCCTCAGTAAAGGGCACGCGCCGCGTCCGCCCGTCGAGCGTGACCGCGACGGTGACCCCCTCGGCCTCCGTCTGCAGCTGCGCCATTTCGCGCGTGACGGCCCCTGCCGGACGATCGGCGGTGAAGCGCTCGATGTGGATGCGTTCTTTCGGGATATTCCGGTCGAGCAGCGCGCCTTCGGCGGCGTCCATCATCGGGCCGGGACCGCAGATGAACCAGTCGTCGACTTCCGCCGCATCGGGAACCAGGGCCGGAATTACGTCTTCCAGCCGCGCGCGGGTGAGCATGCCATTGAACAGCTCGATGTCCTGCTCCTCGGCGTCGAGGAAATGATAGACTTCGAACCTGTCGAGGTATTTGTCCTTGATGTCCGCCAAAACCTCGAGGAAGATCACCGAGCTGCTGTCGCGGTTGCCGTAGAGCAGGGTGAAGCGGCTTCGCGGTTCGTACTTCAGCGTGCTCTTGATGAGCGACATGACCGGCGTAATCCCGGAACCACCAGCAATACCGACCAGGTGGCGAGCGTTCTTCGCGTCGAACTCGGTCGTGAAACTGCCATGTGGCGGCATGACGTCAATCGTCTTGCCCGCCTTCACGCTGTCGCCGACCCAGTTGGAAAACAGCCCGCCGCCGATGCGCTTGACGGTCACCATCCAGTCGTTGTCGTCCGGCGCGGTGCAGAGCGAATAATTGCGCCGGACCTCTTCGCCGCCCAGCGTCGCGCGCAGCGTCAGATGCTGCCCGGCCTTGAACGCGAAGCGCTCGCGCAGATCGGGCGGAACCTCAAAGCGGATCGAATTCGCTTCACTGGTTTCCGGCACAATTTCGGCAACACGCAGCGCGTGGAAATGCTCGGCCATGCGCTTCGGTTAACCTACCACTTCGCGTCGGGATAGGTGCGTGGCAGGAACTGCATCGGCGCGAGCAGATGGCCCAGGTGTTCGCTGTGGTGGCCGCGCCTGCCGCCGAGGATCGGTCGTTGCTCGGCGGGCGGTTCGAGCTTCGCTTCGACCAGCACCGCGGCAATCGCGGCGCGATATTCGTCCTCGAACGCGCGCGGGTCGGGCGCTATTCCGGCGCCGATCGCGGCCTGCATCGCCTCGTCGACTTCGAACAGCTCGGGGATGAAGCGCCAGTTCCAGTCGAGACCGTCGGCCATGCGCCGCGCGCTTTCCTCGGTCCCGTCGCCGAGGCGGATCGTCCATTCGGTCGCGAGCTCGCGATGGTAAGCCGTTTCCTTGACCGCCTTGGCCGCGAATTCGCGCAAGAAGCGGTCGCTCGATTGAGTCAGCTGCTGCAAGAGCAAATGCTGCCACGTCGTATAGAGCAGATGCCGCGCGATCGTCTGCGCGAAGTCTCCATTCGGCTGCTCGACCAACAGGCAGTTGCGGAAGTCGAGGATGTCGCGGTGGAAAGCCAGCCGGTCGCCGTCGCCGTCTCCGGCCGCATCGTTCAACAGCAGAGTCGCCTGGCCGATCAGATCCAGCGCCAGATTGGCGAGGCTGATGTCGACCTCCAGCACCGGCCCGTGCCCGCACCATTCGCCGAGCCGCTGACCGAGCACCAGCGCGTCGTCGCCGAGGCGAAGGAGGTATTCGGTGCGGGGCACTATTTTCCTCCCCACGATTTCGTGGGGAGGGGAACCATCCGCCGAAGAGCGGATGGTGGAGGGGTCTTGCGGCGCCGGAAAAGACCCCTCCACCAGCTTCGCTGGTTCCCCTCCCCGGCAAATGCCGGGGAGGAAAAGTCAGTCATATGTGCTTCACCTCGTCCGGGATGTCGTAGAACGTCGGGTGGCGGTAGATTTTGCTCTCCGCCGGCTCGAACAGCTCGCCGGCCTGCTCGGGATCGCTCGCGACGATCTCCGCCGATGGCACGACCCACAGGCTCACCCCTTCCATCCGCCGCGTGTAGGTGTCGCGCGCGTGGGCGAGCGCGAGCTGCGCGTCAGGAGCATGAACGCTGCCAACGTGGCGATGTGCAAGCCCGCCCTTAGAGCGGATAAATACCTCCCAGAGCGGCCAGTCATGACCCGGCACTAACTCCTCCCCGGAACGGGGAGGGGGACCATGGAGCGAAGCGGAATGGTGGAGGGGACCCACGGTCGAAGCGGCGGAGAGGTGGGCCCCCTCCACCGTCCGGCTGCGCCGGCCGGTCCCCCTCCCCGTTTCGGGGAGGATTTCGTCATGCCGCCATCCTCTGCTTGCGCTTCGCTTCGTGCGCGTCCGCGGCTTCGCGGACCCAGGCGCCGTCGTCCCACGCCTCGCGCCGCGCCTTCATCCGTTCCTTGGCGACAGGCCCCTCGCCGCGCACCACCGCGTAGAATTCCTCCCAGTCGATCTCGCCGAAGTCGTAACCGCCCTTCTCCTCGTTCCACTTAAGGTCGGCGTCCGGCACCTTGAGCCCGAGGAAATCCGCTTGCGGCACGGTGATGTCGACGAACTTCTGCCTCAGCTCATCATTGGTCTCGCGCTTGATCCGCCAGCGCATCGACTGCGCGGTGTTGGGCGAATTTTCGTCGGGCGGGCCGAACATCATCAGGCTCGGCCACCACCAGCGATCGAGCGCATCCTGCGCCATCCGCTTCTGCTCGGCCGTGCCGTTGGCCATGGCGATCATGATCTCGTAGCCCTGACGCTGATGGAAGCTCTCTTCCTTGCAAATCCGAACCATCGCACGGGCGTAAGGGCCGTAGGACGTCCGCTGGAGCGGCACCTGATTCATGATCGCCGCGCCGTCGACCAGCCATCCGATCGCGCCCATGTCCGCCCAGGTGAGCGTCGGATAATTGAAGATGGTCGAATATTTGGCTTTGCCGCTGTGGAGCGCCTCGATCATCTCCTCGCGGCTCGTGCCGAGCGTTTCCGCCGCGCAATAGAGATAAAGGCCGTGCCCGGCTTCGTCCTGCACCTTGGCGAGCAGGATCGCCTTGCGCCGGAGCGACGGCGCGCGAGTGATCCAATTGCCCTCCGGTAGCATGCCGACGATTTCCGAATGCGCATGCTGGCTGACCTGCCGCGTCAGCGTCCGGCGATAGGCTTCCGGCATCCAGTCCTTGGGCTCGATGAACTCGTCCGCCGCGACCCGCGCCTCGAAGGCCTCAAGCAGCTTCGGGTCATCGAGATTCTCGATCTTGGCCGTCTTCTGAAGCTCGGTCGTGTACATAAGGGACGATGTAGCCATTGGCGCGCGCCGGTTCAAATGGGCGAACCCCGAGCGCGGTTGCTTCGTTTCAAAGTCGTGCACGATTCAAGAATTGGAGAATTGCGATGGCCGACGAGCGGCTGACGGAAGACCGCTGGGACCTGCCCACCCACAATTGGGGCTGGCTCATGTTCCGGGGCATATTGGCGCTGCTGCTCGGGATCGGCGCGATAATCTTCCCGCTCGGCGCGGTCTTTGCCTTCACGATGCTGTTCGCGGCTTATTGCTTCGTCGACGGGATTGCCTCGCTGATCGCTGGCATTCGCGGCGCCCGTGAACATCGTCATCGCTGGGGCGCGCTCATCTTCAGCGGAATCGTCGGGATCATCATCGGAATCCTGTTCCTGATCATGCCGTTCCTTGCCGCCTTCACTTATGCCTTTCTCGCAGTGGTGATGATCGCCGCCTGGGGGATCGTGACGGGCGTCCTCGAAATCGTCGCAGCCATTCGCCTCCGCCGCGAGATGGAGGGCGAATGGCTGCTGGGCCTGTCGGGCGCGCTGTCGCTGATCCTCGGAGTGGCCATTCTCGTGCTCGTCATCCCCTACCCGGCGGCGACGATCCTCTCCGCCGCCTGGCTGATCGCTTTCTACGGATTTGCCGCCGGAATCGTCCTGATCGCGCAGTCGCTGCGTCTCAGAAGCAGGGCGTCCGCTGCTTAGCCGATCACCGGACCGCCGAGTGTTCGGGAATAGCCGGTGAATTCGGCGATTGCGCGGCCGTCGCCGGTGCGGACGGACACGCGGGTGACTCCGCTTCGGCCTGCAGCGGCGAGTTCCTCCGCTTCCGCGATAAGCGTTTCGCCCTCGCTGGCGCTGCCCAGGAAGACGATTCCCGCCTGCGCCGCGACGGTCTTTTCGTTCCTGCCGTTGCAGACGTAAGCGAAAGCGGTGTCGGCCAGCGCGAAGACCATGCCGCCGTGAACGATGCCATGTCCGTTGAGCATGTCGGCGCGGACTTGCATCGACAGCCTCGCATAGCCTTCACGCGCTTCGTCGATGCGGATGCCCCAGGCGGGCCCGGTGCCTTCCTGAGAGAGCATGTGGTGAGCGACGCGCGATGCGAGTTCGTCGGGGTTCATGGCTTGCACTAACAGCCCCTCTCCCTTGACGGGAGAGGGATACGGAGCCTTAGCGACGAAGGAGCTTAGGCGGAGTTGGGTGAGGGTGAGCGAGGCAAAGCCTCGCGCGCTCGTCAGACGAGCGTACCCCTCACCCCGCTCAGCTCCGCTGAGTCCGCCCTCTCCCGCAAGGGGAGAGGGGCTGCAGAGGGAGGCCCATGCCCACCTACGAAACCATCCTCTTCGAACCGGGTCCGGTCGCCCGAATTACGCTAAACCGACCTGACCGCCTCAACAGCTTCACCGTGCAGATGCACGAGGAGCTGCGCGATGCACTCGGTAAGCTGGACGACGCCCGTGTCGTAGTACTGACCGGCGCCGGCCGCGGCTTTTGCGCCGGGCAGGACCTCAACGATCGCGCGGTCGCGCCGGGCGAGAAGGTCGACCTCGGAAAAACAGTGACGGAGTGCTGGAACCCGCTGGTACGAACACTGACCTCGCTGCCGCAACCGGTGATCGCCCGCGTGAACGGAGTCGCCGCCGGGGCGGGCGCCAATGTCGCCCTCGCCTGCGACATCGTCGTTGCCGCGAAGTCCGCGAAGTTCATCCAGAGCTTCTCGGCTATCGGCCTGATCCCCGACAGCGGCGGGACCTGGGCCTTGCCGCGGCTCGTTGGGCAGGCCCGTGCGCTCGGCCTTGCGCTGACCGGCGATCCGCTTCCAGCGGAGAAGGCCGAAGAATGGGGCCTCATCTGGAAAGCGGCCGACGACGAAATGCTCGACACTGAAGTCGATGCGATCACGAACAAGCTCGCGTCGCTCCCGCCGCTCGGCCTCGCGGCGATCAAGGAGATGATCCGATCGAGCTGGCAGTACAGCCTCGACGAGGAGTTGGGGCGGCAGACGGGCGCGATGCGCCGCCTCGGCTTCACCGAAGATTATCGCGAGGGTGTCGCGGCATTCCTGGAAAAGCGCGCACCGAAGTTCGTTGGGCGATGACGATGCCCGGGACGCCTGATTGGAAGCTGCAACGCCGCGCCGGAATAAGCGCGATCGCTTTCGCGATGATCGTCAGCATCGCCTTGTGGCTGGCGCTCTATTGGCTGCTTCCGCCGCTGGATGGCATGGAAGATCTCGGCGCGAGGATGCTCGTGGCATTGAAGTGCGTGGCGGTCGCGACCCTGTTCTGCTTCGTCGCGGGCGTCGAGGCCGTCGCGCACGAGCGGCTGCAGAGCGATGCCTTCGACCCGCTGGCGGGCCACCAGAGCAAGCGGCTTCGGGTCAACCTGCGCTATCTCCAGAATACGCTGGAGCAGCTGATCGTTTTCGCCGTCGGCTTGTTCGGCCTCGCCGCCTATCTCACCACAGGCGAGGCGATGCGCGCCGTGATCGCAACGACGACTGTCTGGATCCTGAGCCGTTTTGCGTTCTGGATCGGCTATCACCGGAGCGCGGCGATGCGCGGGCTCGGGGCGCCCGGCATGGCGATCGCGATGATCGTGCTGATTTACGTCGTCGCGAGAGTCGGCGGCGATATCGCGGGAACGGTCGGCACGGTGATCGCGATCGCCGCCTTTCTCGTGCTGGAAGCCATGCTTTTCTTGAAAACCCGCTAGGGACTTTCAATCAAACCGCGACCAACTCGGCGAATTTATCGAGGTCGATGTTTCCGCCGGAAACGACGCAGACGATCGGTCCCTCGCCGGCCTTGCCGGTGAGAGCGGCGGCAAGGGCGAGCGCGCCCGCTCCCTCGGACACGGCGCGCGCTTTCTCCGCGATGAGTCGCATTGCGGCGCGAGTTTCGTCGAGGGTCACCGTGATCGTGCCGTCGACGACAGGCTGCATCCGTTGCCACATGCGTTCGGTGACGCTTTTGCCGCCCGCTCCGTCGACGAACGATGCCTCCCAGCCGGGAAAGCGCTGCGGGCCACCGTGCGCGAGCGAATAAGCGTAAGGCGCCGCCGTTTCGGGCTCGGCTCCGATCACTTTGACATCCGGCTTGAGCGCCTTCACCGCGCTTCCGACGCCCGTAATCAACCCGCCGCCTCCGATGGCGGCGATCACGGTACGAACCTCGGGTAGCTCCTCGACGATTTCGAGGCCCATCGTGCCGTGGCCCACGATGAAATCGTGATTGTCGAACGGGTGAACGAAAGTGCCGTCCATACCTTCGAACTCGTGCGCCTCGGCGGCGCACCAGGCGATTTCGTAGGACACCGGCACAATCTCCGCCCTGAGCGCACGCATGCGGTCGAGCTTGGTCTGCGGCGCCGTCTCGATCGCGACGACCGTGCAGGGCACGCCGAACGCGCGCGCAGCATAAGCGACGCCCTGCCCTGCATTGCCCGCGCTGATCGTCCACACGCCCCGCGCGCGCTGTTCATCCGAGAGCCGCGCGACCGCATTGGCGCCGCCGCGGATTTTGTAGGCATTGGTCGGCTGCAAATTTTCGAGCTTCAGGTAAATCTCCGGAGCGTCTGCGCCGGCATCCAGCTTCACGAGCGGAGTCCGCAGAACCGTGCCCGCGATCCGCTCGCGGGCTTCCTCGATGTCGCCGAGCGCAATCGGCCGTACGGGTTCGGGCATGCTGGTCCTTTCGCGCGCTTGGCGGGATGCGGCGGGCGCCGACTTCTTCTAAGCCAGCCGCGACGACTCTCAAGTGGAGGCATGAATGGGTGCGACGACCATCGAATACCGGACTCTGCCGGGCACCCGCGCCGCCGTGGGGCGAGCCGGCGCCCATGCGGTCATCGCCGACCGGCCCGCCGGGAAGTCGGGCGGCATGGGCTTGGGCTTCAACGGCGGCGAGCTGCTCGCGCTGTCGATCGGCGGCTGCTTCTGCAACGACATGCAAGCGATTGCCGACGAGATGGGATTGGAGATTGCGGACCTGCGGGTAACGGTAAAGATCGACTTCAACGGCGAGCCCAGCCGCGCGACCGGCGTTCACATGGCCGTCGATTGCAAGCTCACGGACGGCGACCCGTCGGCGTTGATCGAGAGCGCGAAAGCCGTGACGACCATCGGCAATTCGGTGCGCGCGGGCATCCCCGTCGAGATTGGCACCGATCGAAGCTGAGTTTAGGCGCCCGCTCTCTCGGCGAAGCTCCAGGCCGCACTCGCGAGCATCGGCACGCGCCGCGCCATTTCGGCGGCCTTTTCATGAGATGCCGTCCCGTCGAGCACGCGCTTCTTGATGCCCTGGACGATGCCCGCGAGCCGGAAGAGGTTGTAGGCGAAATACCAGTCGAGCCTGGCGGCGACCGGCACGCCGGAGCGTTGGCTGTAGCGCCGCGCCACCGCTTCGAGGTTCGGGATGCCGAGCTCGGCAAGGTCGAGACCCGCGAGCCCCGCGCCGCCGTCCGCCGGCATTGCCCATTGCATCGCGAAATAAGAGAAATCCGCGAGCGGATCGCCAAGCGTTGCCAGCTCCCAGTCGAGCACTGCAGTGAGGCTGCCGTCACCGTCGAACAGCACGTTGTCGATCCGGTAATCGCCGTGGACGATGGAAATGCCTGATTGCTCGGGCAGACTGTCCGGCAAAAATGCGATCAGCCGCTCCATCTCGGGAATGAAATCCGTTTCAGAATCGCGGTATTGCCGGGTCCAGCGGCGGACCTGCCGCTCGAAATAATTTCCGGTCTTGCCGAAGTCGCCGAGGCCCGCACGCTCAGGATCGATCGTGTGCAGCTCGGCGAGCGTGTCGACCATTTGCTCATAAATGTGCTGTCGTGATTCCGGTTCGAACTCGGGCAGTGCGCCGTTCGCGTAGGCGCGGCCCTTCGCCATTTCCATTACATAGAAGACCGCGCCGATGACCTCGGGGTCGCCGCACAGCGCCAGCGGCTCCGGGACGGGGAAGGCGAGTGGATGCAGCGCGGATAGCAGGCGGTATTCCCGATCGACCGCGTGCGCCGACGGCAGCAGCGGCCCGAACGGCTTGCGTCGAAGGACATAATCGCCCGACGCCGAGCGTATTCGATAAGTCGGATTGGACTGGCCGGACGGGAATTTGCTCAGCTCGAACGGACCGCTGAAGCCTTCGACATTCGCGTCGAGCCACTCGCCGAGCGCATGTTCGTTAATCCCCTGCTCGCTCACCGGTGCTTCTTGAACTCCATTCGCGCGATGGCGCGGCGGTGGACCTCGTCGGGCCCGTCGGCCAGGCGCAGCGTGCGGATCGAGGCGTAAGCGCGCGCCAGCCCGACATCGTCGGACACGCCCGCGCCGCCGAACGCCTGGATCGCGTCGTCGATGACCTTCAGCGCCATCAACGGTGCGGCGACCTTGATCATCGCGATTTCGGCCTGCGCGGCCTTGTTGCCGGCGCGGTCCATCATGTCCGCCGCCTTGAGGCACAGCAGCCGTGTCATCTCGATCTCGATCCGGGCATTGGCGACGCGCTCTTCCCACACGCCCTGCTCCGCGAGCGTCTTTCCGAATGCGGTCCGCGACAGGAGCCGCCTGGTCATGGCGTCCAGCGCTTCTTCGGCTGCACCGATGATCCGCATGCAATGGTGAATACGCCCCGGTCCGAGCCGTCCCTGCGCAATCTCGAAGCCCCTCCCCTCGCCCAGCAGCATGTTCGACGGCGGCACGCGGACGTCGCTAAGCTCGATTTCCATGTGCCCGTGGGGCGCGTCGTCATAGCCGAAGACGGGCAAATGGCGGGTGACCTTCAGGCCGGGCGAGTCCGTCGGCACGAGGATCATCGACTGCTGCTTGTGAAGCTCGGCCCCGGGATCGGTCTTGCCCATCAGGATCGCGACCTTGCAGCGCGGATCGCCGGCGCCGCTCGACCACCATTTGCGGCCGTTGATCACATATCCGTTGCCGCTGCGCTCGATTCGGCACCGGATGTTGGTCGCGTCCGACGAGGCCACATCGGGCTCGGTCATCAGGAACGCCGAGCGGATTTCGCCGTCCATCAACGGCCGCAGCCACTCGTCCTTCTGCTCGCGGGTGCCGTAGCGGTGGAGTACCTCCATGTTGCCGGTGTCCGGCGCCGAGCAGTTGAACACCTCCGACGCCCAACCGATGCGGCCCATTTCCTCGGCGCAAAAGGCATATTGGAGATTGGTGAGTCCCGGTCCCTCGAACTCGAAGCCATCGTCGACCGAAGCGGCGCCGTGCGACGGCGGCATGAAGAGATTCCAAATCCCTTGGGCCCGAGCCTTGTCCTTCAATTCCTCGACGACCGGCAGGACTTTCCAGCGCTCGCCCGAACGCTGCTGCGCCTCATAATCCGGCACGCGCGGCCGAACCCGCTCGTTCATGAACGCCCGCACACGGTCGCGCCATTCCGTCTGGGCCGGCCCAAGGCTGAAATCCATGGTGAGCCGACTACCAGCAACGCGGAGCGGTGGCTATGAGCGGAAGCCATGAAGACTCCCCAGCTGCTCAACTACGAACAGGACCGTTGGATCGCCGGCGACGGCACGGTGGAGATTGCAAGCGCGATCGACGGATCGCCGGTGGCGCTCACCGGGTCCGGCGGGCTCGATTTCGGCGCCATGCTGACCCACGCGCGGGAGGTCGGCGGACCGGCGCTGCGCAAGCTCACCTTCCATGAGCGCGCGCGGATGCTGAAGGCGCTTGGCCTCGCGATCATGGCGCGCAAGGAAGAGCTGTACGAGCTCAACTACCAAACCGGCGCGACGCGCAAGGACGGCTGGATCGATATCGAGGGCGGCGCGGGAACGCTCTTCTCCTTCTCGTCCAAGGGCCGGCGCGAGCTTCCCGACGCGCACGTGCTGCTGGACGGCCAACTTGAGCCATTGTCCAAACAGGGCACCTTCGTCGGCCAGCACATTTACACGCCGCTCCAGGGCGCCGCCGTGCACATCAACGCCTTCAACTTCCCGGTCTGGGGCATGCTTGAAAAGCTTGCGCCGACCTTGCTCGCTGGCGTGCCGGCGATCGTGAAGCCGGCGTCGGCGACCTCCTATCTCGCCGAAGCCGCCTTTCGAGTGATGATCGAGGCGAACATTTTGCCAGCCGGTGCGATCCAGCTGATCGTCGGTGGTGTCGGCGACATGTTCGATCATTTGACCGGCCAGGACATCGTCAGTTTCACCGGCTCGGCGTCGACGGCGCTGAAACTTCGTACGCATCCGACCGTCATTCGCGAATCCGTCCGATTCGTCGCCGAGCAGGACAGCCTCAACGCCTCGCTGCTCGGACCGGACGCGGCGCCCGGCACTCCGGAATTCGACCTGTTTATCAAGGAAGTCGCGACCGAGATGACGGTCAAGGCGGGCCAGAAGTGCACTGCTATCCGCCGCGCGATGGCGCCCGCGCAATATCTCGATGCTGTCGAGCAGGCGCTCGCCGAGCGGCTGGTGAAAACAAAGGTGGGCGACCCCCGAGCCGAGGACACGCGCATGGGCGCCCTGGTCAGCGTCAGTCAGCGCGAGGACGTGCGCCAGCGGATCCGCGAATTGGAGTCGGCAGGCGCGCGCATTGTCGCTGGCGACCCCGATGCTCAGCCGCCAATCGCGGGCGGGGCATTCCTTCCGCCGGTACTGCTGCGCACCGACGATCCGTGGGCGACCGGCGCGGTCCACGACTGCGAACCGTTCGGGCCAGTTTCGACCATCATGCCGTACAGGGACATCGCCGATGCGATCGCGCTGGCGAACCGCGGACGCGGCAGCCTCGTCCTGTCGCTTTTCACCCACTCGCCGGAGGCCGCGCGCGAGTTCGTCCAGGGCGCGGCCGCCTATCACGGACGGATGCTGGTGCTGAACCGCGACAATGCCGCCGAGAGCACGGGCCACGGCTCGCCGTTGCCGGTGCTGGTCCACGGCGGCCCCGGGCGCGCCGGCGGAAGCGAAGAGATGGGCGGCATCCGCGGCGTCAAACATTACATGCAGCGCACCGCGCTCCAGTCCACGCCGATGATGATCGCCGCGATCACCGAGCAATATGTCCCCGGCGGACCCAAGCATGACATCGACACCCACCCGTTCCGTCTCAGGATGAGCCAGCTTCACGTCGGTGACACGTGGAAGACCGGAAGCCGCACCGTGACGCTCGAGGACATCGAGCATTTCGCGAACTTCACCGGCGACAAATTCTACGCCCATATGGACGAGGAAGCGGCCAAGGCGTCGCCTATCTTCGAGGGGCGCGTCGCCCACGGCTACCTCATCCTGAGCTTCGCCGCCGGGCTGTTCGTCGACCCCGATCCGGGGCCCGTGCTCGCCAACACCGGCCTCGAGAATCTGCGCTTCCTGACGCCGCTCTATCCCGGCGATTCGATGCGCGTGGAGCTGACCGTCCGCTCCAAGTCGTTGAAGAGTGAGGACACGGGCGTGGTCCGCTGGGCTGTCGAGATTTTCAACCAGAAGGGCGAGCTAGTCGCGACCTACGACCTCCTGACCGAGAACCTGCCGTGAGGACGGGAACGGCGCCCTCCGACCGTTCGTTTGCAAAGGCGAATTCCAAGGAGAGCGACGATGAAAATCAGCGAAGTGATGACTCGTGACGTCGAGACCGTCCGACCCGACCAGCCGGTGCAGCAGGCTGCATCGTTCATGCTCAGCGCGGACGCGGGTTCTATTCCGGTCACAGACGGCAATCGCCTGGTCGGCATGATCACCGACCGCGACATCGCCGTGCGCGGCGTGGCCAAGGGTTATGGGCCCGACACGCAGGTTCGCGATCTTATGTCCGCGGACGTCATCTACGTCCGCGAGGACGACGACGTCGACAATGTCGCAAGCAAGATGAGCCAGGCACAGGTGCGGCGACTTCCGGTGATCGATGACAGCCAGCAGCTATGCGGGATCGTGAGTTTGGGCGACCTAAGCCGCGAGACCGACGGCGATTCAGCATCGCAGGCGCTGGAGGGCGTCAGCCAGCCGGGCGGTAAGCATCAGCAGTAAGTTGAGCTGTTCCCCGGCGAAAGCCGGGGTCCAGGAGCCCGCAAGGGCTAATTGGAACGAAGAAAGACCGGCTGCCGCCGGCCTGGGCCCCGGCCTCCGCCGGGGAACAGCTCAGCGAGAAATTTCCTTGATCGCCTGATCGACCAGCTTGGCGTCCGTCCTGGCGTCGTGGCGCTCGGCGATCAGCTTGGCGGCGGCCTTGGTCGCGGCGTCGGCCGCGGCGGCGCGCAGCTGTTCGATCGCGCTCCGCTCTTCGGCGGCGATCTTGTCCTCGGCCATCCGCGTACGGCGGTCGATCAGCGCCTCGGCATCGGTCTTGGCCTTGGCGACGATTTCCTTCGCCTCCTGCTTCGCCCGCTCGAGCAGCGCAGCCCGGTCCTTGTCGACCGAAGCAGCCTTCACTTCATATTCAGCCTTCAGTGTCTCGGCTTCCTTGCGGAGAGCCTCGGCCTCGGCGAGCTGATCGCGGATGAGCGCGATCTTGCTGTCGAGCGCGCGTCCGACCGCGCCGGGCACCTTCTTCCAGATCAGCAGGGCGAAGACGATGAGGACCGCGAGCGCGACCCAGCCGCCAGGATTGAGGAAGAAGGCGGTCGGCTCCGCCGCTTCCGGCGCCTCGGCGACCGCGGCGATCAGGAGAGCACTAGACATTGAGCTCCGCCTTCACCGCCTTCGCGGCCTCTTTATTGTCGATGGCCAGCCCGGTCACGCGCCGGACCATCTCCTGTGTAGCCTCGGCCGCCACGGATTCGATCTCCGAGCGCGCGGAAACGAGCGATTCCCGGATCTTAGCCTGGGCGGATTCGACCTTGGCGTTGATCTTGTCCGCCGCGGCCTTGACCTTCGCCTCGGTATCGCGGCCGCTTTCGGCTTTCGCATCCTGAGCGACGCGCGCTGCTTCGGCACGAGCCGAATCCATCCGCTCACGCCATGCCGCTTCGGTTTCGTCCGCGGCCGTCCGAGCCTGTTGCGCCGCCTCAAGATCGCTGGCGATCCGCCGTTCGCGCGAATCGACGGTCGCCTGGATTTTCGGCACCATTCCCCGTGCAATCACGAAGAAAATGAAGCCGAGCGCGATCGCCAGCCACAGGAGCTGGGAAAACAAAACATCGGAAAGCTGCGAAAGCTGAGGCATGACCGGTCCCTGGAGCTACCCTCTCGCTTCCTTAGAAGGCGAAGAGGATGAGCATCGCAACGGCGAACGCCATCAGGCCGAGAAGCTCGGCGGCGGCGAAGCCGATGTAAAGGCGGCCCTGCTGCCCGTCCGAGGCCGCCGGGTTGCGGATCGCGCTCTGAAGGAACGATCCAAAGACGTAACCGACGCCCGCTGCGGCGGCGCCCACGCCGATCGCGGCGAGCCCGGCACCGATAAGCTTTGCGGAAGCGACATCCATGATTGAACTCCTTTGAAGAAAATGGGGTTAGTGAAGATTCACGGCTTCGCTGATGTACAGCGACGAGAGAATTGCGAAGACATAGGCCTGGATCGCGGCGACGAGGAGCTCGATCATGCTCACGAACATGATGAAGCACATGGAAAGCAGCCAGATACCGATTCCGCCCGCGCTGTGGCTGTTGAGCGCTTGAACGACGAAATTGCCGAAAACGTCCAGCAGTACGTGGCCCGCGAACATGGCGATGAACGGCCGAAGCCCCAGGCTGAACGGCCGGACCAGAAAGCTAACGAACTCGATCGGCGCGATGATGAACTTGAAGAGGAGCGGCGCGTCCTTGGGCACGAACAAGGAAAAGAAGTGAAGCCCATGCTTCCAGAAACCGACACCGAGCACGATCGCGAAGGTGATCAGCGACATGACGCCGGTGAAGGTGAACTGGGCGGTAATCGTGAACGGGTGAGCGCCCGGCACGACTCCGATGGGCATATTGCCGATGAGATTGGCGAACAGCAGGAACACGAAGGAGGTGAAAATCCACGGAAGGTACTTCTTGCCTTCGGGCCCGATGCTGACGTTTACCATGTCGTCGACGAAGGCGATCAGCCCCTCGACCGCGACCTGCCAGCGTCCGGGGATCAGCTCGCGCTTCATGCCCCCGAACATGAACAGCCAGATGACGCCGAGCACGATCAGCGTCCACAGCGCGCTGTTCGTGAAGACAAAGGGATTGCCCCCCTGGAACGAACCGAAAATCGGCTCGATCACGAACTGGTGCATCGGATCGATCTTGCCCTCGGCGGCCACTTGTCTTCCTTATTCTCGTTCGCCCCGAGCCTTGCTCGTGCTATCGTTTGAAATCCGAATGACATTCCAGACGCCGACCGCGAAGCCGAGGAACAGCATCACCAGCATCAACCACGGCTTCGTGCCGAACCAGCGGTCCAGCAGCCAGCCGATAATTCCGCCCCCCAGCGGACCGCCGACGAGCTGGCTCAAGACCAGCTGACCCGTCCGATAATTGGCATCGGGCTGCCTTTTCGCAGTCCGTTTGGCCTCCGCCTGTTGCAGCCGGTCCAGCCGCTCGTCGAGCGATTCGAGCCGCGCATCTGGTGGAAGCTTCGGGACCTCGTCGGTATCGTCCTCAGCCATGTCTCTCCCCTGTGCGTCGCCCCTGCTCGAAACTCATGGGGCCAGGCAAGGACGAGGAACATGGCGGAAAGCGGCACCGCCAAGGCGCCGCCCCTTTATGAACGGACGTTTGGATAGTCAACCGCGCGGAAATGGGGCAGCATCCGGCGCCTAGCCGCAATAGTCCGGTACGGGCGCACGCTGCCCTGTGCCGCGGCGCCTCCACACACCGTCTGCCCACATATAGGCCTGTCCCACACCCACCCGCGCCAGCAGCTGGCAGCCGGCCGTGATTCCGACATCCTGCGGGCTCACGCCCTTGCTGTGGGCGAGCCTGCTGTAGAGCGAGCGCCGCTGGATGTTGATGCTCGACACCTGGCTCCTCACCGCTCCCGAGATCGGCGCGGCCACCCCCATGTAGCCGTCGTAGCGTTCGCCGACCTGAGCCGCCGAGCGTGCGGCGTCGACTGCCGGCGTTTGCCCCAGCGCCGGCGCGGCGAACAGCAGTGCCAGGAAAAGCGCGGGCTTGCTCATTGCTGTGGCTGCTGCGGCTGTTGCGGCTGTTGCTGCGGGAAGGCCTGCGGATTCTGTTTGATCAACTGCTCGACGTCGCGCTGGAGCCGCACCAGCACCTCCTGCCGGATCGTCACGTTGAGGTTGATCTCGATCGGCTTGTCGGGCGCATTGACCGAGACACAGCCGCCGAGCGGGGTCGTCAGAACCGCGGCGGCGAGCAGCCCGGGGCGGAGATATTGGCGTTTCATAGGCTTCATCTCTCAGTTGGAGTGGGTGGCGGTGCATTGGCGGCTGGGTCGGTTGGCGGAGTTTGGCTCTGCTCCTGATTCTCGTCGAGCTTGCGGACCTCGGTCGTGATTCCGGGGACGTCCTCGAGCGGCGTCGGAAGCACGTCGCCGATCACCTCGCGCGGGTCGTTGAATGATTTGGCCATGTGGATGAGCGAACGGAATGGCCCGCTGATGGTCACGTTGAGCTTGATCGGGACCTTGGCGAGCAGGCCGCGGATGATGCGCTGGGTCTGGGTCGACTGGCCGAGCGCCACGCCGTCGATCGCGAGCCGCGAAGTGAATTCGCCGGCGAGGTCGCCGTCGAGGCGAATGATCATCGTCCGGAAGCGAAGATCGCGCAGCGCGTTGAAGGCGATATTGCCCATCGTCCCCAAATTCGCCTTGTTGATCGCGCCATTGTAGGCGAGCGACCCGCCCGGCGCCCGGGAATCGAGGCGTCCGCCGACGATCCGTCCGCCGCTCTCGTCGAAAATCATTGGGAGGACGCCGTCGAACGTCCCGGTTGCCTCGAGCCCGCCGAAGCCCAATGACTGGACGAACGCGCTGGCGTCGAGGCCGACGACCTCGAACGTCAGCCGCTTGGCGGTCGGCCGCGCGAAATTCAGCACCGTTTCGTCGAGGATCAGCCGGCCGCCCATGAACGGCCATTCGCCGCGCTCGATCTTCACCAGCTGGTTGGGCAGCAGCTGATAGCGAAGAACGCCGTTCTCCACGAGAATGCCGGGATTCACCGACCGGAGAGTCAGCGTCTGCCCCGGCGGCGTGGTGAGACCGAGCAGATCGTTGAAATGGATCGTGCCGCTCATCCCCTCGACGGGGCCGAAGGGCGCGGCGAGATCCAGGTCGGCGGTCGAGAAATCGCCGGTGGAGGTCACTTCGCCCTGAGGGTTCCAGTCGATTCGACCCTGCCCCCGGATCGACCCTTTGACGAGCGCGATCACGCTCTCGGTGAGGCGCGTCAGCTCTGCCGGTTGCAACTCGGGTCCAAAGGTCAGGTTCGGCACGTCGAGGAGCGCGTGCCCCGCCCCGCTCGAAAGCTGGTGTTCGATGCTGACGTCCGTAACGAGGGTGCCCGTGTCGGGATGGTGGAGCGACCCGGTCGCGCGGACGTAATCCCCCGCGATGGTCATGTGCACATCATCGCTCTTTAGTGGATAGAAGCGCGGCTCGGCATCGCGGTCGGAAAGCGTGAGCGCGCTGTCGACCGCGAGGTTGCTGTTGCGGAAGCTCCAACTGCCCGTCGCATTGCTGAGCAGCAGCGGCACGTTGCCGATCGTAGCCTTCGCATCGGCGAATTTGCCATTGAGGTTCGATCCGGCAAAGCTGCCGGTGAGGCTGTTCGCATCGAAGACGACCGGCGACGATGTCTTGCCGAGTCGCATGCCGACCTTGTCGAAGGCAAACTGCGAATTGGTGAGCCGCCCGCTTGCCGCCGCCAGGTGCAGCGGCGAACTGCCGATGCGGCCGTCGAGTACAGGCGACTTCATGCGGACGTTGACGAGCACGGGTCCGCTCGGCCGCTTCAGGATCATCGCGGGACCGATCGGGCAGACGGGAAGCCGGCTTTGCCCGAATTGCACCGAGCTCATCTGGAAATAGTTGAAGCTGACGACCTCGCAGGCCGTGCCGAAGGCAAATCGGCCGCCTGGCCCCAACCTGCCGCGGATCGGTAGCCGCAAGGCCCTTACACGGCCGCCCGGGAACGAGCCGTCGAGCAGAGCGACCGTGCTCATCGCGGTCGATCCGCCCGGCCCCGGGCCGAACCGGATTGTCGAGAGCGCCAGCCGCTGTCCGCCGGCCGAATAGGGCTCGAGATCGCCGACACCGCTGAGCGGGCCGCCCGGATCCGCTTGGCTGAGCGTCACCCGTCCCTTGGGAAGACCGCCGCCGCCCATCGCGATCGTACCGTCGATGCGCAAGGCGTTCGCGGGCCAATAGTAAGTCACGCCGCTGCCGCCGTAGATTCGCGCGCGTGCCTCGCTCGGGCCGACGATATTCGCATCCGTGATTCTGGCCGCGCCGCCGCCCGGGAAGTTCACCACCGCAATATGGCCGCCGATATTGAACCTCTTGGCCGTCCGGCTGAGCGCATTGCCGATGCTTGTGGCGACCGGACCGATCGGAGTCCCCTTGGCCGCCTGGAGCGGCTGGACGACTCCGGCGAACATCGACGGATCGAGCGTCGAGCTGTCCGCCGCGAAGCCGCCGAGCATCGAGAAGGTTCCCGCCTGGATCCCCAGTCGATAGGCGCCGTCGAGCCGCGTGCGGTCGGCATAAATGGTCGCCAGCCGCGACTTTTGGGCGGCAAGCTTGACGCGGCCGCGGACATCCGAGAGCGGGCCTTCGTAGGTGAGATTGCCGACGAATGCGGCAAGGCCGTTGGCGCCGGCCGTGAGCGTACGAATCGCCATCCGGCCGCTGCCATCAACCCTGGTGAACGATTCGTTGAAGCTCGCTTTGGCGTCGAGCCTCGGCGCATCCACCAGGAAATGGCTCGTTGGGCAGTTGAAGCTGGCGAGAGTCACTGGCCCTTCAACGCGCGGGTGACGGGCGACGACGGCCAGATTGAGGTAGGCGTGGAGGCCGGTCGCCGCGCAGCGGCCAGGGACGAGCTTCGGGCTCGTCACCGACGCCTGTCCCTTGAAGCCGCCGCTCAGCTGGCCATTGCCCTGAAGCGCGACACCGACCGGTCCGAAGGGCGTTGCCAGCGCAATGCTGCTGTCGGCGACATCCAGCGCGAAATTGGGCAGCGCGAAGGGCTTGTTGCTCGGCGGCGGCAAGAGCTTGTCGATCTGGCCCCAGCTGATCCGTCCGTGGACGAGACGGCCGCGGAGCCGAACTCCGCGCGCGACGATCCGATAAACTTCGAAGCTGCCGTCCAGCTTCAGCCGCGTCTGGATCCGCGCGAAGCGCGCGGTCAGGTCCGGATGCTTCGGATCGCCGATGACGAGATTGCTGACCTCCTGGGTTCGAAAGCCGACCTTGTCGAGGTGGTAGGACCCCTGGACTCCGCGGCGTTCGAGTTCGCGCTTGATGTAATGGGTCGCGATCGGTCGTCGCTCGATCCAGATGATTGCGATGGCGATTCCGAGGAGGACGAGGAGCCCGAGCGCAATCAGTCCCGCGACCCGGCCCCAGCGAGACCGGCGCACGACTAACGCATCGGGCGTCGGCACGTCGAGGCGCTCGTCTGTCCGACGCTGGTCCATTGGGCTTTACTAACCCTTGCCGTCCGCCACCGTTCCAGATGCGGCATGACCCCTAGCCAAGCAGCGGCTTTCTGTGGTCAAACGGCATCGCTCGGTTCGGTCGCATTGAGGAGCGGCAGTGCACGGGCGTGTCTCATCCTTTCCGAAACGGGATTCGAGCGGCCATCGCGCGCGCCTCCGCCAGAGGTTGTTCGACGGCGGCGAGAAGGCGCTGCTCGATCACGAACTGGTCGAATACCTCCTCGCGCTCGTCATTCCACGGCGGGACACCAAGGCGCAAGCCAAAGACCTGATCGCCAAGTTCGGCGGAATCGGGCCGTTGCTTTCCGCAAGCGCCAATGCGCTGAAGCGCGAGGGCCTTAGCGATACCACGATCGGGGCGCTCAAGATCGCGGAGGCGACTGCACTTCGGCTGCTCGAAACGCGGACCGAGGGCGCGCCGATCCTGTCGAGCTGGGATGCGCTGGGCGATTACCTGCACGCGGCGATGGCGCACCGGCGGACGGAGGAGGTGCGGATCCTGTTCCTGAATGCGAAGAACATGATGATCGCCAACGAGGCGCTGTGGCAGGGCTCGGTCGACGAAGCGTCGGTCCACGTCCGCGAAGTCATCGCCCGCGCCATCGCGCTCGGCGCCACCGCGATCATCATCGTCCACAACCACCCGAGCGGCGATCCGAGCCCAAGCCAACAGGACATCCGCCTGACGCGCGATTTGGTCGAGGCCGGGCGGCACATGAAAGTGACGGTCCACGATCACGTCATCGTCGGCGCGCAAGGGCGCACGAGCATGCGCGCGATGGGGCTGATCTAGGTGACTTACCTCTGTCCACTCCCTCCGCACACAACTTGCCATTCAGGCAGGACAAGACTATATTCAGTCCGAATTTAGTCTGGAGGCACGACATGCGCTATTCAACGCAAATCAAGCCAATTAGCTATCTGAAGGCCAATGCAGCCGAGGTGTTGCTCGAACTCGCCGAGAAACGAGAGCCAATGGTTATCACTCAGAATGGCGAAGCCAAGGTGGTTGTCCAGGACATCGCTTCCTATGAAGAAACCCAAGAGACGCTCGCGCTGCTGAAGCTCTTGGCACTTGGCAATCGGGACATAGATGCAGGCAGATTCAAGCCGGCACGCACCGTCGTCGACCGGCTCAAATCGAACGCCGCATCGCGCTGATGGCGAGAGGTCGGTTTGAGGTTCAACTGACCCGAGGCGCCGAAGGCGACCTCGAATCGATCTTCGAATATCTGGCGGAAAATGACTCCGTCGAACAGGCCACAAAGCTGCTGGAATCCTTCCTTAGCAAAGTGCAGACGCTCGAACGATATCCGTCGAGAGGCAGCATCCCCAAGGAGCTGGAGACATTGGGGATCCGCGAATTCCGGCAGCTTCTGTTGAAGCCTTATCGGCTGATTTACAGGGTTATGGAGGACAAGGTGTTCGTGATGCTCATCGCGGATGGCCGGCGAGATATGCAGGCCTTGCTGGAGCGACGCCTCCTCGGAGGAGGATGACCAACAACGCGATTTGAAGCCGCGCCGCTTCCCTGCTAGCCGCGCGCCCATGGTCCCCCGCTATTCCCGACCCGAGATGACGGCCATCTGGTCGGCCGAGAACCGTTACCGAATCTGGTGGCAGATTGAGGTCTTTGCGGCCGAGGCGATGGGCAGGATCGGGATGATCCCGGCGGAGGATGCCAAGACCATCCGCGCCGCCTACGACCGCGATGCGCTCGGCGAGATCGACATCGACGCGATCGACAAGATCGAGGCGGTCACCAAGCATGACGTGATCGCCTTCCTCACCTGGGTGGGCGAAAAGCTGGGGCCGGAGCGGCGCTGGCTGCACCAGGGGATGACCAGCTCCGACGTGCTCGACACCGCGCTCGCGGTCCAGCTGAAGCAGGCCGCGGACCTGCTGATTCTCGACATCGACAAGCTGCTCGAGGCGCTCAAGCACCGCGCGTTCGAACACAAGCTGACGCCAACCATCGGCCGGAGCCACGGAATCCACGCCGAGCCGACGACCTTCGGAGTGAAGCTCGCGCAGGCCTATGCCGAGTTCGCGCGCAACCGCGAGCGCCTGCTCGCAGCGCGCGACGGCGTCGCGACCTGCGCGATTTCGGGCGCGGTCGGCACCTTCGCGAACATCCCGCCCGCGGTCGAAGAAGATGTCGCCGCCGCGCTCGGCCTGACGCCCGAGCCAGTCTCGACGCAGGTCATCCCCCGCGACCGCCACGCGATGTTCTTTGCGACGCTCGGCGTGATCGCTTCCTCCATCGAGCGGCTGGCGACCGAGATCCGCCACCTGCAGCGCACCGAAGTGCTGGAAGCCGAGGAATATTTCTCGCCGGGCCAGAAGGGCAGCTCGGCCATGCCGCACAAGCGCAATCCCGTGCTGACCGAGAATCTGACCGGCCTCGCGCGCATGGTCCGCGGCTATGTGACGCCCGCGCTCGAAAATGTCGCCCTGTGGCACGAGCGCGACATCTCCCATTCCTCGGTCGAGCGGTTCATCGGCCCGGACGCGACGATCACGCTCGATTTCGCCCTCGCCCGCCTCACCAGCGTGGTCGACAAGCTGCTCGTTTATCCGGAGCGGATGCGGAAGAATCTCGATCGGATGGGCGGCCTCGTTCACTCGCAGCGCGTGTTGCTCGCGCTGACGCAGGCGGGCCTTAGCCGCGAGGATTCCTATGCGCTCGTCCAGCGCAATGCGATGAAGGTGTGGGAATCGGACGGCCAGCTGTCGTTGCTCGACCTGCTCAAGGCCGATCCCGACGTGTCGCAGCGCCTCTCCGCCGATCAGCTCGATGCCCTGTTCGACCTCGGCTATCACCTGAAGCAGGTCGACACGATATTCGGCCGGGTGTTCGGCGAATCGGCTTAACCGACTGGACCACGGCACTTTTCACGATCGCCTGACGTAAAAACCCGCTATGGTGCCGGCAATTCGACCGGGGGGTTGATGGAAACCGTTCATGAACTCACTGCCGAGCCGGAGCATGTCGACGCCACCAGGGTGCAGTCATGCTCGTACCTGCTTGAGCTGTCGCTCGACTGGATCGTGCTGCGCGCGTCGGAGAACATCCACCATCTGCTCGGCGAATCGCATGTCACGCTGATCGAGGAGCCGCTCGGCCACTTCGTTCACGCGCAGGCCCTTCACGATCTCCGCAATCTCTTCTCGCGCCTCAGCGCGATGACCGGCATCGGGCACGCTTATGGCATTCGCCTCACGGGCGATCCGGATCTTGTCGACATCGCCTTCCAGGTGAATGACGGCCGGGTAGTGCTCGAAGCGGTGGCGTCGCGCGGCAATTTCGGCGAATATTTCGGCTCGGTCGGCGGGCTCAGTGACGGTCTCTCGGAGCTCGGCGGGCAGCAATTGCTCGAAGCCGGCGCGCGCCGGATGCGCGCCCTGACCGGGTACGACCAGATCAGCGTCACCTGCGGCGACATGCATGCGGAAAGCAGCCGCGGAGCGATAGGGTTCCTTGCCCCGCTGAATGGCGATTTGCCCCTGCTGATCGCCGACTGCGAGGCGCAGAGCGTTTCGATGTTTCCGCGCGATCCCGACGAGAGCTCGATCGACGCGGCGCTGACTCGCGCGCCGGATGCGTCGCTCGTCGATGAGCTTCGGCAGGCCGGCATTCGATCCGTCCTCAGGGTGCCGTTCCACGGCGACAGCCTCGGCGGCGAATTCCGCTGCGGCAACCGCACGCCCGGCGCACCGAATCTGGAGATGCACGCCGCAGCCGAGTTGTTCGCGCAGCTGTTCGCGATGCGGCTCGAGTTCGATCGGCTGCGCCACAGCTGAGATTGCTCTTGCAAGTTCCGTAAGTATCTGCTTACGGTAAGTGATGACTAACGCTAATCGAGTCTTTTCAGCACTCCACGATCCAACTCGCCGGGCGGTGCTCGAGCGGTTGCGCGACAGCCCATGCGCGGTGGGCGAAATCGCCAGCGCGCTGCCGGTTAGCCGTCCCGCAGTCTCGCAGCATCTGAAGGTCCTCAAGGAAGCCGGACTCGTGTCCGACCGAAGCGAGGGGACCAGGCGAATTTACTTCATTGATCCGAAGGGGCTTGGGGCCATGCGCGCCTGGCTCGACCAGTTCTGGGAAGCGGCGCTCGCGGCTTATGTGGCAGAGGTCGACAGTAAAGAGAAGGCGCGCGAATGAACCTTCACATTCAACCGGCGCCCGTCCGCAAGAGCATTCACGTCAATGCTCCGCCGGAGCGCGCCTTCGACGTATTCGCCAACGGCATCGGCCGCTGGTGGCCTAAGTCGCACAAGATCGGGAAGGCTGATCTCGACGAGCCGGTGATCGAGCCGCGGGAGGGCGGCCGCTGGTACGAACGCGACGTCGACGGATCGGAATGCGAGATCGGCAGGGTGCTGGTGTGGGACCCGCCCTCGCGCCTCGTGCTCGCATGGCAACTCACGGCCGATTGGGCTTACGACGCCAACCTGGTCACCGAGGTTGAAGTTCTGTTCACCCGAGACACAAACGGCACCCGGGTCGACCTCGAGCATCGTCATCTCGAACGGATGGGCGAGAGCGCCGACGCCGCGCGCGAGTCCGTCGATTCGCCCAACGGCTGGGGCCTCATCCTCCAGCTCTTTTCCGACGAAGCCGCCAGATAGGAGAAAAGCCATGTCCGGAATCGCCGTTTATGGAATCCCGGGGAGTCCGTTTTTGCGCAGCGTCGAAATTACGCTGAAGGAGAAGGACGCGCCCTACCATCTGCATGCGATGGCGCCGATGGAAACCAAGAGTGCCGAGCATCTGAAGCGCCACCCGTTCGGCCGAATCCCGGCGTTCGAGCATGACGGCTTCGAGCTGTATGAGACGCAGGCGATCCTTCGCTATCTCGATCAGGTCTTCCCGGCACCGCCTCTGACACCGGCCGAGCCGAAGGCGCGCGCCCGGATGAATCAGATCATCGGGATTATCGAATGGTATTTCTTCCCGAAGGCCGCAGCGGCGATCGCGTTCAACCGGATCATCGCGCCGAGACTGCTCGGGATTCCCGGCGATGAGCAAGCGGTCGCGGATGCAATGCCGATGGGCAGAACCTGTTTTGCCGAACTCGGCCGCCTGCTCGGCGACGAAGCCTATTTCACCGGGAGCAGTGTTAGCATCGCCGACATCATGCTAGCCGCGCAGCTCGACCTGTTCGGCGAATGTCCCGAGGGCCGGGAGTTGATCGACGACACCGCGAATCTGAGGCCGTGGCTCAACCGGATGCTGGCGCGGCCCAGTTTCATTGCGACCGCACCGCCGCAAATGCTTCGTGCAGCGGCCTAGCCGGCGAAATATTCTTTTACTCGGGTGAAGAAGCCTTTTGTCGCCGGGCATTCGTCTCCGGTCTCGGTTGCACGGAACTCCTCGAGCAGCTTCTTCTGCTCCTTGCTCATGTGCGTCGGCGTTTCGACGAGGATCCGAGCGAAGACATCGCCGCGGCCCCGGCCGTTCAACACGCTCATGCCCGATCCGCGGTGGCGCAGCTGCTCGCCCGACTGGATTCCGGCCGGAATCCGGATGTCGACCGGCTCGCCGTCGATGCCAGGAAGGTTGATCGAGCCGCCGAGGGCGGCCGTCGTGAAGCTGATCGGGCACTCGGCGATCAGGGTGGTCCCTTCGCGCGAGTAAATCGGGTGCCGCTTCATGTGTACGAACAGATAGAGGTCGCCGTGCGATGCGCCTCGGACGCCGGACTCGCCCTCACCGGCGACGCGGATTCGCGTACCGTCGTCGACTCCAGGCGGAATCTTCACCGCCAGCATGCGCTGACCGAGCGCGCGGCCTTCTCCGTGGCAATTGGGACAGGGATCGGTGATGATCTCGCCGGAGCCCCGGCACGCCGGGCAGACCCGCTCGACCACGAAGAAGCCCTGCTGCGCGCGCACTTTCCCCATGCCGGCGCAGGTTCGGCAGGAGCTGGTGCAGCGATCCAGATGCGTGCACCCCCGTCCGCCGCATTCCTCGCAGCGGGCCATCGATTCGACTGTGATGGTTTTCTCGACGCCGGTGAATGCTTCCTCCAGGCTCAGCTCGAGGTCGTAGCGGAGGTCCGCGCCGCGAGAAGCATTCTGGCGAGCGCCGCGCGGGTCCATGAATTCGCCGAAGATCGACGAGAAAATGTCGGAAAAGCCGTTGAAGCCGCCCTCGGCGAACGGATCGCCGCCTCCGCCGTTCTGGAATGCTGCCTTGCCGAAGCGGTCGTAGGCCGCGCGCTTTTGCGGGTCCTTGAGGACTTCATAAGCCTCGCTGACCGCCTTGAAGCGGGCTTCCTGGTCGCGGCAGCCATTATGCCGGTCGGGATGACATTCCTTGGCGAGCTTGCGATAGGCGGCCTTGATCGCCGCCTCGTCCGCCGCGCGCGCGACGCCCAGCAGTTCGTAATAGTCCTGCTCGACCATCAATACTCCCCGCTACGCCTTACAGGATCGGGCGCCGCCCCCGTGGGTAGCGGCGCGCGATCATCAGCCCTTGTTCTCTTCGTCGACCTCGGAGAATTCGGCGTCGACGACCTCTTCCTGTGTTTCCGACGGCTGCTCCGATGGGCCGGAGGTGCCCGCGTCCGGGCCTGCAGCGGCCTCCGTCTCGGCCTGCTGCGCCTTGTACATGGCCTCGCCAAGCTTCATCGCCGCCTGCGTGAGCGCAGCGGTCTTCTGCTGCATTTCGTCGGCGTCGCCCTTCTCGACCGCGGCCTTGGCCTCGCCAAGCGCCGTCTCGATCTCCGACTTCACATCGGCCGAGACCTTGTCGCCATGCTCGGCAAGTTGCTTCTCGGTCGAATGGATGAGGCTCTCGGCATTGTTCTTCGCCTCCGCCTCGGAGCGCCGCTTCTTGTCTTCCTCGGCGAACTGCTCGGCCTCGCGCACCATGTTCTCGATGTCGCTATCCGCAAGTCCGCCAGAAGCCTGGATCCGGATCTGCTGCTCTTTGCCCGTGCCCTTGTCCTTGGCGCTGACGTTGACGATGCCGTTGGCGTCGATATCGAACGTGACCTCGATCTGCGGCACGCCGCGCGGCGCGGGCGGAATTCCGACCAGGTCGAACTGGCCGAGCATCTTGTTGTCCCCGGCCATCTCTCGTTCGCCCTGGAAGACGCGGATGGTCACCGCATTCTGATTGTCGTCGGCGGTCGAGAAGACCTGGCTCTTCTTGGTCGGGATGGTCGTGTTGCGGTCGATCATCCGCGTGAACACCCCGCCCAGAGTCTCGATGCCGAGCGACAGCGGAGTGACGTCGAGCAACAGCACGTCCTTGACGTCGCCCTGCAGAACGCCCGCCTGGATCGCGGCGCCCATGGCCACGACCTCGTCCGGGTTGACGCCCGTGTGCGGCTCACGGCCGAAGAATTCCTTCACCCGCTCGCGCACCCGCGGCATTCTCGTCATGCCGCCGACGAGCACGACGTCGGCGATGTCCTTCGCGTCGACGCCCCCGTCCTTCAGTGCCTTCTTGCACGGCTCGATGGTCCGCTCGATCAAATCCTCGACCAGCTTCTCGAGGTCGGCGCGGCTGATGGTTTCGACGAGGTGTAGCGGGGTGGTCGTTCCGCCTTCCATCCTCGCCGTGATGAACGGCTGGTTGATCTCGGTCGTTGCCGCCGAGCTCAGCTCGATCTTCGCCTTCTCCGCGGCTTCCTTGAGCCGCTGGAGCGCGAGCCGGTCGGTGCGGAGGTCGATATTCTCCTTCGTCTTGAACCGGTCGGCGAGCCAGTTGACGATCCGCGCGTCGAAATCCTCGCCGCCGAGGAAGGTGTCGCCGTTGGTCGACTTCACCTCGAACACGCCGTCGCCGATCTCGAGGATCGACACGTCGAACGTGCCGCCGCCAAGGTCATAGACGGCGATCGTCTTGCCCTCTTCCTTCTCGAGCCCGTAGGCGAGCGCGGCCGCGGTCGGCTCGTTGATGATGCGGAGCACTTCGAGACCCGCGATCTGGCCGGCGTCCTTGGTTGCCTGGCGCTGCGCGTCGTTGAAATAAGCAGGAACGGTGATCACCGCCTGGGTGACCGTCTCGCCGAGATAAGCCTCGGCGGTTTCCTTCATCTTCTGGAGGATGAAGGCGGAAATCTGCGACGGGCTGTAGTCCTTGCCGCCGGCCTGGACCCAGGCGTCGCCGTTCGCGCCCTTGACGATCTTGTAGGGCACCAGCTCGGTGTCCTTCTTGGTGATTGGATCGTCGAAGCGGCGGCCGATCAGGCGCTTCACCGCGAATACTGTATTGTCCGGATTGGTGACCGCCTGGCGCTTCGCCGGCTGGCCAATCAAACGCTCGCCTTCCTTCGTGAAGGCGACAACCGAAGGCGTCGTTCGGGCGCCTTCGCTATTTTCGATGACCTTCGGCTTGCCGCCTTCCATGACGGCGACGCAGCTGTTGGTCGTGCCCAAGTCGATGCCGATGACCTTGGCCATATTTTCACATCCCTCTTTCTTCCAGCCCCCTCCGGCCGTCGTTCAAGGCAGCCGAAAATAGCTCAGTTCATGCCGGATATAGGTGGCATCGAAACGGCGACAAGACTTTAGCCCGGTGCGGATGCTGACCGATTTGTTTACCATCATTGGGGCAGATGGGCGCATGGAGGCGCTGCGGACCGGCGATTGGCTGACGCGAGAGCGAGTGACCGCCGTCGTGGCGATCAGCGCCATATGCGGCATCGCGATGCTCCTGTTCCTGTGGATCGCGCGGCACGGGACTGTCGACTATTTCGGAAGTCCGGTCGGATCGGATTTCACGGCGTTCTGGAATGCTGGCCGTATTGCCAATGCGGGCGATGCCTCGCGAGCCTGGGACCAGCGATTGCTCAACGACATGATCCGCCATACGCATGGCGTCGATTACGGCGCCGCGTGGATCTATCCGCCCGTGTTCCTGCTCCTCGCGGCGCCGCTCGCGAGTTTGCCATATCTCTCGGCTTTGTTTGTCTGGCAGGCGTTGAGCTTCGGCGCACTTGCCGTTGTGCTTAAAGCGATCTTGAAGGACTCACGCGCGACCCTCATAGCGCTCGCCTCCCCGCTGACGCCACTCGTGCTCGCCAATGGGCAAAACAGTTTCATTACGGCGGCGCTTCTCGGCGGCGGATTGTTGCTCTCGGAGCGAAAGCCGGGAATTGCAGGCGGCCTCCTCGGCGGGCTTGTCTACAAGCCTCAGCTCGCAATCGTTTTTGGTCCCCTATGGCTCTTCACCCGGAACTGGCGGGCGCTGGCGGGATCGATCATTGCCGCGCTCGCGCTGGTCGGCCTCTCGATAGCGATCTGGGGAGCAGACTGTTGGCCAGCATGGCAGGGGAGCCTTCGCTACGGGCGCTACTACATGGAACAAGGAGCGGTCGGTTTCTACAAAAGCGCGAGCCTGTTCTCGATGGCGCGCCTGTGGGGTGCTACGGTTCCGATCGCCTATGCCGTCCAGGCAGCCGGCGCGATAGCCGGAATTGCGCTTATCTGGACCCTGCGCGCGGCGCCTCCGCTTGTGCGCGCCGCCGCCACCTGCGCTGCCGCTGCAATCTCGACGCCCTATCTGCTCGACTATGACATGGCTGTAATCGGGTTGGGCAGCGCTTTCCTCTACGCAGAGGCGCGAAAGCATGGATTCCGTTCTTTCGACCGCTCGGCGCTCGCCTTCATCTGGATCGCGCCCTGGATCAGCCGGCCTGCCGCGGAATATGCGCGACTCCCTCTCGGCGTGACGTCGTTGCTGCTGCTGACTTTGCTCGCGTGGCGCCGGAGCCCTGGTGTCTCTGCCTCGAACTCGCCCAAAATCGTTGCCGCCTGACCTGATGGCGAAGTTCGCATGGCAGGGGCTGGTGATTCTCTCGACTATCCCGATCGGTGGCCATTACGTCATCGACCTGATGGCAGGATCTGTCTGTTGGGCCGCGGCGCACATGTTTTGGCGAGCGGTTGCCGACCGCGCGACCATGGCCTCGTCATTAGAGGAAGCATCTCCCGCTTTCGCGTAAACGCCGTCAGGGCATCGCCATGCCGCCGTTGACGTGCAGAGTTTGTCCGGTGACGTACCTCGCCTCTCGGCTGGCGAGATAGACGCAGGCCGCGCCGATGTCCTCGCCTGTGCCCATCGCGCCGGCGGGAATGCGGGACAGGATCCCCTCGCGCTGCTGGTCGGTGAGCGCATCGGTCATGGCCGAAGTCATGAACCCGGGAGCGACCGCGTTGACGGTAATCCCGCGGCTGGCGAGTTCCTGCGCGACTGATTTGGTCATGCCGATCAGCCCCGCCTTCGATGCGACATAATTCGCCTGGCCCGGGTTGCCAGTGACGCCGACCACCGACGTAATCGAGATGATGCGTCCGAAGCGCGCCTTCATCATTGGCCTTGCCGCGGCGCGCATCAGCCGGAACGCGGCTTCCAGATTGATCCGGATGACCTCCTCGAACTCCTCGTCCTTCATGCGCATCAGGAGATTGTCGCGAGTCACCCCAGCGTTGTTGACGAGGATGTCGAGCTTCCCGCCGAGCGCGTCCACGGCCGATGGAACAAGCTGGTCCACTGCCGCTCCGTCCGAGAGGTTGCACCCAATCGCCACATGATCGCCGACGAGGCTCTCGCGGAACCGCTCCAGCTTCTCGACATTGCTCCCCGAAACCGCGAGCCGAGCCCCCTGCCCCGCCAGCGCCTTCGCAATCGCCGAACCGAGCCCGCCGGAAGCGCCGGTTACAAGGGCAGCCATGCCGCTTAGGTCAAACATTCTTCGTCACTCCCGCGAAAGCGGGAGTCCCGCTTTCTTTCCTGCAATGACGCCGCCAGAAGGCAGCGGGATCCCCGCTTTCGCGGGGATGACGGCTAAAGATCCTTCGCCAGTGCTTCGATGTCCTCGATGCTCACGACGCTTGTCACCGTCGCGTCCGAGGCGATGCGCTTGACCATCGAGCCGAGCACCTTGCCTCCGATTTCGACGAACTCGTGGACGCCCGCATCGAACATGTTGGCCACGCTCTCGCGCCAGCGGACCATGCCGGTGACCTGTTCGACGAGTTGGTTGCGGATCGTGTCGGGGTCGGTTTCGGGTTGCGCGGTCACGTTCGCGAATACGGGGACGGCCGGCGGCACGACCACGACATAGGAAAGCGCATCGCGCATCGCTTCAGCGGCGGGCTGCATCAGTGGGCAGTGGAAGGGCGCGGATACAGGGAGCAGCACCGCCCGCTTGGCGCCCATGTCCTTCGCCATCGCGATGGCGCGGTCGATCGCCGACTTCTGGCCCGAGATCACGACCTGCGACGGATCGTTGTCGTTCGCCACCGTGCAAACCTCGCCTTCCGACGCCGCCTCGGCAATCTTCTGCGCGAGCGCGAGATCGGCTCCCAACAGCGCCGCCATCGCTCCCTCGCCGACCGGCACTGCCCGCTGCATCGCCTGCCCACGCAACTTCAGCAGCTTGGCCGTCGTCGCCAGATCGAACGATCCAGCCGCGCACAGCGCCGAATATTCGCCGAGACTGTGACCGGCGACGAAACTCGCCACGTCGGAGAGTCGAACGCCGAGCGTCCGGAACACCGCGATCGAATGGGCCATGATCGCCGGCTGCGCATTTTCGGTCAGCTTGAGCGCGTCATCCGGCCCGTCGCGCATCAGGCGGAACAGGTTTTGGCCGAGCGCCTCATCGACCTCGTCGAACACGTCGCGGGCCGGCCTGCTCGCTTCCGCAAGCGCCGCGCCCATGCCGACCGACTGGCTCCCCTGGCCCGGGAAAATGAATGCGCGCATCGCTGCCCCTGTTCGGTTATGGACTTCGCGGGGCGACTAGGCTGGCGCGGCACGCTTGCCAAGGCGGGAAGGGACTGCATGGACACCGAACGCCAGCAGCGGATGCTCGGGCCGTGGATGACCCTCGCCCTCGTCATCGGCGGGGTCATCGGCTCGGGGATCTTCTATTTGCCCATTGCGCTCGCTCCGCTGGGCGGAAGCGTCCCAATCGGCTGGCTGATCAGCGGCATCGGCATCATGGCGATGGCCTATTGCGCCTCGCGCATCGTCAGCCCCGACGGCGGCGGCCTCCAGGCCTATGTCGAACACGAGCTCGGCCCCGGCGTCGGCTTCATCGTCACCTGGATGACGTGGTGCTCCTCCTGGGTTGGCGTTCCTGCCGTAGCGCTCGCCGCGTCAGCGGCGCTGGCGACCGCCATCCCGTCGCTGTCCGGTCATCTCGTCGCTTTGGCCTTCGCCTTCACCGCCATCTTCGCGCTGATCAACCTTCGCGGCATCCGCGCGACCGGCGAAGTCGCCATCGTCACCGTCCTCATCAAGGTCCTGCCGCTGGTCGCGGTGATCGCCATCGCAGCCGCACTCGGAACCAGCGGCGGCCCCGTCCATCCGATCGATGTGCCTCCGCCGTCCTTCGGCAATATCGCCACCGCCTCCGCGCTGTGCCTCTTCGCCCTCACCGGCTTCGAGTTCGCGATGTCGCCGGTCGGCAAGATCCGCAATCCAGAACGCAACCTCGCTCGATCCCTGATGTTCGGCCTGGCAGGCATCGCCATTGTCTATCTGCTGACGACCACGTCGCTCAGCCTCATCATGCCCAACAGCGCCATCGCCAGGTCGATCGCCCCGTTTCCCGACGCGATCGGCCTCTATTGGGGCGGGACGGCGGCCCTGCTGGCGGCCGCGGCGATGGCAATCAGCGCGCTCGGCACCCTCAACGCAGCGCTGCTTGCCTGCGGAGAGATGCTCTATTCGATGGCACTTCGCCGCGACATGCCGCGAATCTTCGACCGCACCAATCGCTACAACGCACCATATATGGCTCAGCTGGCGGCCGTCATCCTCGGCTTCATTCTCCTCGCCCTCAACGAAGCGAAGGGCACGACCCAGCTCTTCACCTTCATCACCCTGCTCGCCGCCGACGCGGTGCTCTACCTCTATTCCGCTGCCGCCATCGCTGCGGCGATCAAGGACCGAAAGCCGCTGACCACCGCCGCCGCCGCGATCGGCCTCGCCTTCGTAATCTACGCGTTCTACGGTTCCGGGCTCGAAGCCTTCCTCCTGTCGCTCGCGCTTCTCGCGATCGGCGGCCTGCTCTCCTTCTTCAGGAAGCCTTCGACCATCCCGCCGCCGGAGGAGATGCAAGCCGCGCCTCGGGGATCATCCGCCTGAGCTTCTTGGCGAAGCTCCGCAGGCACACCTCGCTCGTCCCCAGCGGGCCCGCCTCGTAGGTCGGCGACTGCATTCCCAACTGCACGCGCGTGATGAGCTCCGTGTCCTCGGCGTTCACCCGGCGGTTGATCCGCCAGTTGAGATAGCGCGCCGCCTTCATCTCGCGGCGCCATTTTTCGGGCATATTGGCGTCGGGAAGCGCGTAGCCGATCTCGCGGATCACGGTCTCGGTCGCGCTCACCGGCAGGAATTGCATGAAATCCACCTGGTCCGGGTAGATGTCGAAGGCGACGTTGGGGAACAGCTTGTAATAAAGCCACTTGCGCCGGTGCGACGGCGGCAGATGCCGCACCTCCGGCAGGTAGCGCTGGTACGCCCGCTCGGACGCGTTCGCCGACTCCTTCTCCACGAGATCGCCTTCCATCCGGTCGACATGGTCTTGAGCCTCGATCCGGTAATTGCGGCCGAACAACCGAGTCAGGCCCGGATGACCGACGGGAATATGCAAATGATCGGAATAATTGTCCGCGATCGTCTTCCAGTTGAGCGGCCGCGGCCGATGGGTGACTCGCCCCATGACCCGCAGATCCTCGAACCGGTAGTTGGCGACCTCGTCCTCATAGGGCGCCATCATTTCCGCCACGGTAGGGACAGTCCCTCCGGGGAGGGACTGTCCCTCATCGAGCGTCACGAACAGGAAGCCCCGCCAGTTTTCGAGCGCCACCGGATGAAGTCCGCGCTCTTCCGTCCGAATCCCCGGATATTCTTGTCGGTGCGGCACCCCGACGAGCCGCCCGTCGCGGGCGTAGCTCCACGCATGATAGGGGCAGGTCAGCACCTTGGCGCAACCGCCGCTCCCATCGACCAGCCGCGAGCCGCGGTGGCGGCACACGTTGGAGAACGCCCGCACTTTGCCGTCATCGCCGCGGATGACGATCACGCTCTCGCCGAGATATTCGAGGCTGCGCCATTCGCCTGGCTCGGCGATCTCACTTTCGTGGCACACCACCTGCGGCGCCGCGCGCAAAAACGTGCGTTTCTCGACCTCGAAGAATTCCGGGTCGTGATAGAGCCAGCCGGGCAGGCTCATGCCGTCGAGCGGGTCCGGAGCGGCTTCGACAGTGCGCAGTTGCGTGGCCATGGCGCCTGTCTACGACATTCGCGCGAAAGCGGGAATCCCGTTCGTCAAAGACATCGCGGCGCAAGCGCCTCGCTGCTCAGTAGCTGCTGCCCGGCGGGAATTGCGCCTGGATGATCACGCCGGTCGGCAGCTGGCACTGGCCCGCGCCGCCGCCGGACATGCCGGAACTCGGTCGCATCAGCGAGAACCGGCAGCGCATGAAGCCCGCCGGTCCCTGCAAATTCGCCAGAACCTGTCCGCTGTAATGGGTGATCGTCTCGTTGTACGGACCCCATGGGCCCCAGCCGTCCCAGCCCCAGCCGAAGCCGAAGCGGCCGCCACGCCATGGACGGTGCCAGCCAAAGCCGGGACCCCAGCCGTTCCACAGCGGCCCGAAGTCGGTCACGCGGCTTTCCGACGTGATCTGGAAGAACAGGCCCTGATATGCCTGCCCGTTGCTGAGCCGGGTGACCATGTTGCCGCGCGAGGCGCCGGTCGCGCTCCAGTTGAAGGTGGCGCTGATGTTCGAGCCGATGGCCTGGCCCGTCCCGAACCCCGTGGTCGTGCAGCCTGCGGCGGCGATAGCGGCAAGAGATGCCGCTGCTGCCCTGATCGAAAGCGCGCTCATTTGCTCGCTCCTTTCGCCTCTACAACGGCGGAAAGGCGCTGCGGCTCCTACGGCTGATTGCGCAGGCAGCTTCATCAGGCTGCGGGCACCTGAAACCCCTCGGCTGCTTGCTTTTTGCGGAGGCCTGAGCCATAGGCGCGGCGCTGGCGCACGGCTCTGCCGCTGCGCCTGTAATTTTTGGGAAGACAGCCGGAGGGGCGTGCCATCGGGGCCCGTCAGCAATCGGCCAAAAGAGAGAACACGAAACATGCCGCTCTACGAGCATGTTTTCCTCGCGCGTCAGGACCTCGCCCAGGCCCAGGTCGATGCGCTCGCGGAAAACGCCACCAAGATCGTCGAGGACAATAAGGGCAAGGTCGTGAAGACCGAGACCTGGGGCCTGCGCTCGCTCGCCTACAAGATCGCCAAGAATCGCAAGGCGCATTACGTGATGCTCGACCTCGATGCGCCCGCGCCGGCCATCGCCGAGCTGGAGCGCCAGTCGAACATCAACGAGGACGTGATCCGCTTCCTGACCATCAAGGTCGACGAGCATGAGAAGGGCCCCTCGGCGATGATGCGCCGCGGCGACAAGGATCGCTCGCGATCGGATCGCGGGGATCGTGACCGGGGCGACCGCGGAGACCGCGACGACCGTCCCAACTTCCGTGCCCGCGAAGAGGAGGCCGAATAATGGCCCGCGCATTCTTCCGCCGCCGCAAATCCTGCCCCTTCTCGGGCAAGGACGCGCCGCGCATCGATTATAAGGACGTTCGCCTGCTTCAGGGCTTCGTCTCCGAGCGCGGCAAGATCGTGCCGTCGCGGATTACCGCCGTCTCTTCGAAGAAGCAGCGTGAGCTCGCGCGCGCCATCAAGCGCGCCCGCCACATCGGCCTGCTTCCCTACATCGTGAAATAAGGAGCCGCCGAGATGGAAATCATCCTGCTCGAGCGAGTCGAAAAGCTGGGCGCCATCGGCGACGTGGTGAAGGTGAAGGACGGGTTTGCCCGCAACTATTTGCTGCCGCGCAAGAAGGCTCTCCGGGCCAATGAGGCCAACCGCAAGCTGTTCGAAGCGAACCGCGCGCGGATCGAGGAAGAGAATGCCGCACGGCGCGGCGATGCCGAGAAGGCCGCGAAGAGCGTCGACGGCAAGACCGTCCAGCTCATCCGCCAGGCCTCGAATTCCGGCCAGCTTTACGGCTCGGTCAGCGCACGCGACATCGTCGAGGCGCTCGACGCCCAGGGCGCGAGCGTGACGAAGAGCCAGATCGTGCTCGACCGGCCGATCAAGGCGATCGGCATGCATGGCGTGAAGGTCGCGCTTCACCCCGAAGTCGCGGTCACGGTGACGGTCAACGTCGCCCGCTCGCCGGAGGAGGCCGACCTGCAGGCGCAGGGCATCGACGTTCTCCAGCAGATGTTCGAGCGCGATGCCGCTCCGCTGGCTGCCGAGGATCTGGCGGCCGAAGCGGAGGAAGCCCCGGCGGCCGAAGAGGCGGTGGCGGAGACTGCGGCTGAAGCGAGCGAAGATGCGCCCGCGGAAGCTCCGGCTGAAGCAAGCGAAGCCGCTTCCGAGGGCGAGGGTGAACAAGCCTGACTTGTTCCCCGGCGAAAGCCGGGGCCCAGGAGCCGTGGAACGCGGCTGTTCTTTGTTCTGGACTGGACCCCGGCTTTCGCCAGGGAACAGGAAGTTCAGGCCGGTTCCCTCGCCAGGAAGGCGCTTTCGCGTTCGATCCAGGGCGCGAAGCTTGGCCGCGCCAGCACCGAATCGACATAGGCAAAGACTCGGCCATGCCGTCTCTCGTCGCGCTCGCAGCCGAGATGAGCGAAATTGGCGAAAGGACTCGCGATGGCGATGTCCGCGAGCGTGATTCGGCCGCCGACGAGGAATTCGCCGGGTTCGGGAACCACCGTCTCGAGATAATCGAGGAGCGGCGGCAGCTCCTCGCATTCGGCCTTGCTGGCCACATCCTCGTCGCCGGGTTTTCCAAGGAATCTCGGCAGGGCGACACGATTGTAGAACATCTTCCCGCCGCACTCGGTGAGCCCGGTGTCGGCGAATTCCTCGAACCAGATCGTCTGGCCGCGCATTTGCGGATCCGCCGGGATCATTGCCGGTTCGGGAAACCGCGCTTCGAGATAGTGGATGATCGCGCTCGAATCCGCGAGCGTGAAGTCGCCGTCGCGGAGCGCGGGCATCTTCCTTAGCGGACTGGCTTCGAGGAATTCGTCGGTTGGCTGTCCAGGCGCCCTTCCGCTCGGCTTGAGCTCGAGCTCGATTCCTTTCTCGGCCGCGTAAGCGAGCACCTTGCGCACATAGGGCGAAAGTGAGGAGCCATAGAGAATCATTGGCAAACGCCTTCCATCGTGCAGCGAACGTCGGAGACGGAAATGTCGCCCGAGGTTTGAGTCCCGAAGCCATTAAGAGGGGACGGCAAACGCGGCAACCACTCAGGGGACAGTCCCTCGAGCAGAGGGACTGTCCCCGACTTCAGCATATCCGGTAATGGTCCGCGATCCGGTCGAGCGCGAAGGTCAGCACCAGCTTGCCCGCGCGGGCCGGCCAGCCGAGCGCCGATTCCGCTTCGCGCATCCCGTCGCCGGCGCACACGATCCGCCACAATATGTCGGCGAGGCCAGGCCCGGCGCTCGCGACCGCCGCCTCGAACCGCTTCCTTGCGTCCAGCTGCGCGCCATTGAGATCCGGTCCGAGCGCCGATCCGCTCCGCCCGCGCGAGACCGGGGCGGCGTCCCACGTCATGGTCACGCGCGGTGCGAGCTGCGCGCGCTCCCAATCGCACCGCAGCCGCTCACCCGCGTCGAACTGACGCTGCGTGAGATGGCCGTGCATGAACAGCCATCCGAGCGGCGATTCGGCCATGTTGACGGTGACCGACCGCGCCGCCCTCGCGCCCCGGGGCCAGCCAACGCGTCCACTCGCCTCTCGCTCGATCGGCTGCTCCTTCAACAGTTGCCCTTGTCCTTTTGCCGTCATCATGGCTCCTCTAGCGATTCGCCCCGGCCTTGCCACAAAGGCAAATCTGTAGGACAGGGGAAAAACCGATCTGGTTCACGAGGGGCGCGGAATGATCACACGAATTCGCGAGGTTCGACGGGCGCGCGGAATGACTCTCGACGATGTCGCCAAGGCTTGCGAGCCGCCGACTACACCGCAAACCATCGGCCGGCTCGAGACCGGCACGCGCACCGTGTCCGTCGGCTGGCTCAACCGCATCGGCAAGGCGCTCGGAGTCGAGGCGCAGGATCTGGTTGAAGGCGGCGACACGTCGGAGCTGAGGGTCGCCGCGATTCTCGGCGCGGGCGGTGCCGTCGCGCCCCGGCGCACCGCCATCGTCGTTCCGCCGCGTGTCGACGACCGGCAGATCGCGATGCTCGTCTCGTCCGGCATCGGCGATTATCGCTCGGGCGACGAAATCTGGTGCGAGACGCTCGCGCCCGAAGATTACGGCCGTGCCCTCAACCGAGACGTGCTCATTCCCCGGCCCGCCGGCCGCTTCCTCTTCGGCCGCCTGATCAACCGCGACGAGGAGAAGCTGCAAATCCTCCCGCTCGAAGCCGGCGGCCGCCAGCAAGTCGTCGCCAACCCGCCCTGGCTGGCGATGGCGGTGAAGCTGGTGCGGAGTCTGTAAAAAAGACAGGCTGGCCAGACTGGCGGCGTAGCGCGCTGGGATGGACGGCAATCCCGCCGAATTCCATTCCATCGGATTCGTTCGCTATCAAAGTTCAGCTTGTTTACCGATCGAAAGCGCGTTTATATTAAAGATAGCGTTTAATAAAATGACTGGTCCACCACCATATGTGGAAAGCCTTTGATATGAAGTTGGAGCGAGTCAGCGGCAAATATGTTCAGCAGCCACAGGGCTATAAAGCGTTTGTCCCTGAGCCGCTCCCTCCCGAACCAGCGGTGAGAATCGACGAAAGAATGAACACCGCCCTGTCTCGCGCGGACAGAGCCCTGGGACGGCTTGATGGATCAATCGAGACCTTGCCGCACCCCGAACTGTTCCTTTCAATGTTCGTTCGTCGCGAAGCTGTCCTGTCCAGCCAGATTGAAGGAACGCAAGCCTCGTTGAGCGATGTCATCAAGGCGGAAGCCGACATTGCGGATCGGGCGCGACCGTCGGACGTCCTTGAAGTCCAAAACTGCATGGCGGCGATCGAACGGGGAACGCAACTCCTCAAGGATCTTCCGATTTCAACTCGCCTGATCACCGAGCTTCACCGCATCCTGATGACCGGTGTTCGCGGGGAACACCAGAATCCTGGCGAAATCAGAGAGAGTCAAAATTGGATAGGCCCCGCCGGTTGCACATTGTTCGACGCCCTATTCATTCCTCCTCCACGCAATGAAGTTCACAGGCTCTTAGGCCAGCTGGAAAATTTTTTGCATGATGAATCTCCCATTCCTCCGCTCATCAGGATCGGGCTCGCACACGCGCAGTTTGAAACGATTCACCCCTTCCTGGACGGAAACGGCCGCGTTGGCCGGTTACTCATAACCCTGTTTCTCGTGGAGAAAACTCTTCTCCGTCGTCCGGTTCTCTACCTCTCCTATTATTTCAAACGGCACCGGGCGGAATATTATGACAGGCTGCAAGGCATTCGGGATCGGGGCGATTGGGAGGCGTGGCTGTATTTCTTCCTGGAGGGCGTTGCGCAAGTTGCGAACTTGGCGGCGGAAACAGCGCAAAAGGTGCTGCGCCTCAGAGAGGATCATCGGCAAGTCATTATCGACACGTTCGAGCGGGCGTCGGCAACTCCACTTCGCGTATTGGACAAACTGTATAGATTGCCTGTCACGTCGGCGAACGTCGTTATGTCCGACATCGGCACCTCTTACCCGACGGCAAACAACATCGTTCGGCAGCTCGAGAAGATTGGCATTTTGCGCGAGATGACGGGGCAGCGGAGAAACCGATTCTATCTTTATCAGACCTACATGAGCCTATTCGATGAGCTGTAGCTAAGCCTGGTGGGCGGTGACGGGCTCGAACCGCCGACCCTCTCGGTGTAAACGAGATGCTCTACCAACTGAGCTAACCGCCCGCGCGATCGTCGCGTACACGCCCCGTGCCACGGTGCCGGGGACCGGGCAAGCGGGCTAGACCAACTCGCCCAGCACCTTCTCGACCGCCGCGACCTCCGCCGAAGGAACGTCGAACGTCACGTCCGGATTGAACTGCCGCAGCCGGAGCCCGCCCGCGCTCCGCCGCACCAATTCCTTGATGAGCACGAAATCGCCGCCGCCCGCAGTGCTGTCGCGCCTGAGCTTCACCAGCACATCATCGCCAATGGCGACAGGTGCCTTCGGGGAAATCCCGACGCGGCGGCCGGGGCGAAAGCGCGGCCACATGGAATCGCCAACGATCGTTGCCGCATAGGCCGCCTGGTCACTTGCCAGGCTGATCGGCCGCGGGATGCGGTCGAGGATTTCGCCGCCATGAAGCTCGGTCAGTTCGACCCCTGCGGCAGCGCCGTCCCATTCCCCCGCCATCGCAGTCGCGACCAACGGCAGAGGCGGCAATGGAGCGTGCGCCCATGCCGATGCGCGACGATCGGCAAGTCCCGCGGCCGACGCCACATCCGTGGACCTCTCCCCGATCCGGAGCGCCTCGAACTCCGCGAGGGACGAGCCCGCTGCCGACAGCAGCTTTTCGAGCGTTCGCCGCGACGGGTTGCCGTGGCGGCGCATGTCCGACCAGACGGTGCGGCTCACGCCGGCCTTCGTCGCCCATGCGTTCGGGGTCCAGCCTTCCGGCTTGAATCGCATGAGGTCGTCGTAAATTTGCGATCCATCGGCGCCTGGCATGCGCCCGACTATCCAAGCACCCGCCCAAGGCGGCAATGTCAGACTTGGCTAACGCTTGTCTTGACAGAATCTCAGATTTTTCTGACACAGAGGCTCATGTGCGCTTTGGCTCTCCTGGAAAGCTCAGATGACGGGCAAATTTCCGACCTCGGCGAAGTAAAGCCGCATCGCCCGGCTGGAGTCCGGTGCGAGCTCGACGAAGACGCGGCGCCCGTCATGCGGGTCCGCACGCCGGACGAACACCCCCTGCTGCGCCATCGTCTTCAGCCAGCGGAGCGCGGTAGTCGCCGGGACCGCCGCCGCAATGCACAGGCTCGACACGGGAACGCGCAGCTGCGCGATCTCCGCCTGAAGCAGGTCGAGGAGCATGTCCCACGCCGGGTCGGCGAACAGCTCCTCTGGGAAGAAGCGCGCGCGCAAGCGGCGGGCGCGGATCACCGAGCGGACGGAATCGGCCGAAACTTCGGGCGCGACGCCGCTCCCTGCGGGTTCAGCGACCGGGCGAGACGCGGCAGGCCCCGCCGAAAGGCGCGCAAGTGTCGCGGCAATCCGGCCGACCTCATCGCTCAATTGACGAAGCCGCGCGGCACTTCGGTCCGAGGCGATGTCCGACAACAGCATCGGCCCGCCTTTCACCGCGAGCGCCAAAGCGAGCGCCGCGGCGCGCTCGGCATCGTCGGCATCGACGATGAGTTCCACGCCCGAATCTCCGAGACGAGCAGCCAGCACGTCAATCTGGCCGGCTCGGCCCGACACAATTGCCGAATAGCGGCCCGCGTCAGCGCCGCGGCTCACATGAGTCAGGAGACGGTCCATCGCCGCTCCTCCATCCATCTCAAGCTCTATCCAAACGGCGGACGCAGCGGCCTGCAATTCGATGCGCTCCGGCGCGTCGCCGATTCCGACCTTGTCGGCAACTCGGATGCCGGATGCCTTCATCGTCCGCGCTGCGCGCTTCATCGCCGCCTCGCAGTCGGCGGCGATGAGCACCGGGGCCGGACCAAATTCGGTGCCGCAAGATTCGAGTTCGCTCAGGTACGCGGTCATGGGCAGGCCTCCGGGCTGCAAGCGAACCGAGCGGCCGGAACTTTAGCGCGCATATTGGATGAAAGTCAGCGCAATTCCGTCCGTTCCGGACATTCGGACAAGCCGGTTTCAACGCCCTGGCGCGCAGGGCGGAGAGCGGAGGTCGCCATTGGGTGAACGATTGAGCGTTTCAGCGGAGCGGGCGCGATGGCTGGCCGAGCTGGCAGCCGCGATTGAGCGAGCACAAGCACTTGCCCGGCAATTGGGGGCTGGCGAGGGCGCGAATCCCGAAGCGCGGGCGCTCTATGCGAGGCTCGGCGGCGCGCTCGATGAAGTCGAAAGCCTGCGCCGCGGAAGCTGGGTCGGCAAGGAGCGGGAACTCGATCCGTTTTGGAGGCAGCTGTTTCCCTGTGTTTCCGGGGCCGTCCGCGATTAACAATCAGGCCGTCAAGTGCCGTGCGGCACTTCGCCCCCACCTGAAAACGGTTCGAGAAAGAGCTCTAGCCGCGGCGGCTTCCAGCCCGAGGTCGCAACGAATGCACGATTGAGGAAGGCGCGCTTGCCGTAGCCGAGCGGCTCGCCGTCGGGGCCGTCGACCAGTCCGCCCGCGGCCAGCAGCACCGCGTGTCCCGCCGCCGTATCCCACTCGCTCGTGGGCGCCGCGCGTGGATAGATGTCCGCTTTGCCTTCGGCGACGATGCAGAACTTCAGCGAGGAGCCGATCGAGATATAACCGCAGGACCCCACCGCGGCTTCGAGATAGTCCACCGTCGCCTGGTTGAGATGCGATTTGGAGGCAACGGCAGTGATTTCGTCCCCGCGTGCCCGAGTGCGGATTCGAACCTGCCCGGCACCTTCATCGACCCAGGCGCCTTCCCCCACGCATCCGCCGTGCAGCCGCCCGCTCGCCGGGGCGAAGACCACGCCCAGGCGGGGGGCCCCTCGTTCGATCAAGCCAATATTGACTGTGTAGTCATCGCCGCCGCGAATGAACTCCTTGGTCCCATCAAGCGGATCGACGAGAAAATAGGTGTCGTCGTGCGCCGGGATGCGTCCGGCGGCGACCTCTTCCTCGGCGATCACCGGCACGCCCGGTGCGGCGCGCGCGAGCGCGGCGAGGATGATCAACTCGGCCGCGCGGTCGGCTTCGGTGACCGGCGATGTGTCATGCTTCGATTCAACTTCGAAGCCGCGCCTGACGATCTCCAGAATCGCTGCCCCTGCCTCGCGAGCGGCGACCGCCAGATCGTCGAGGAGGCGAACGTGATCCATCGAGCCGCTCATCCTGAGTAGGGATTGAGCAGTGTCGAAACCCCATATCGAAGGATGCTCAACGCGGCGCCATCCGGATGCCGCCGTCGAGGCGCACCGCCGCGGCATTCAAATACGGATTTTCGATCATGAAGCAGGCGAGCCGCGCATATTCCTCGGCGCGGCCAAGCCGCTTGGGAAACGGCACCTGCGCGCCGAGCGCGTCCTGTACATTCTCCGGCATCATGGCGACCATCGGCGTCTTGAACACGCCCGGCAGGATGGTGTTCACACGCACCCCATCATTCATGAGGTCGCGCGCGATCGGGAGGCCCATCGCAAGCACCCCGCCCTTCGACGCCGAATAAGCCGCCTGGCCGATCTGGCCGTCTTCGGCGGCGACGGACGCGGTGTTGATGACCACGCCCTTCTCGCCGTCCTCCAAAGGCTCCAGATCCACCATCCCAAACGCCGAGTTCGCGATGCAACGGAAGCTTCCTATCAGGTTGATCTGGATGGTCAGCTCGAACTGCTGCATCGGATAGAATTTCGCCTGTTTCGTTTCCTTGTCGCGGCCGACCGTCTTCGCGGCCGTCGCCACGCCTGCACAGTTGACGAGGATACGCTCCTGTCCGTGCGCGGCGCGTGCTTTCTCGAATGCGGCTGCGACCTTTTCTTGCGACGTCACGTCGACCTCGCAGAAAAGGCCGCCGATGTCGCTCGCGACCTTCTCGCCACGATCCGCGTCACGATCGAACACCGCGACCTTCGCGCCGCGCCGGCCAAGCTCCCGCGCGGTTGCTTCGCCGAGACCCGACGCTGCGCCGGTCACCACCGCGGCCGCTCCATTGATGTTCATTCACAAGCCTCTTGGTTGATGGAAAGTTCTCGCCCGCCTAGGCTGACGAGGCATCGAAGCACAAGAGCGAGCGAATTGGTCGGTTGGAAAGCACGGTTCATCGGCAATCCAGCTTGGATACGGGATAAGCCGCGCTAGACATGCAAGCGAAGAAAGGCGGGGGTAGCGTGGTACAGGGGAAATGGTCGGCAATCGGCATCTTGATGACGGGCGCGGCCGCGCTTGCCGTTGCGACGCCCGGTTTCGCGCAGGTCGTTCCATCGGTGCCCGCATCGGCCTCCAGCTCCGTCGCCAACGTCTACGACACTTATCACATCGCGCCGATCTGGTTCCGGAACGGTGCCGCGGATCCGGCTGTCGCGCAGCTGGTCGGGATTTTGCAGCGGGCGCCGTTCGACGGCTTTGCCGAAGGCCCGCAGCTCGCAGCGCAGGTGCAGGCGGCGATCGCGCAAGCTGCGAGCGGGAATTCCGCCGATGTCGCCGCTGCCGACCGGATCGTTTCCGACGCGTGGGTCCAATATGTCCAGGCAGCGCTGCGGCCCACGCCCGGCATGATCTACGCTTATGACGTCCTGAAGCCGCACGGCACTCGAACGGATCAGATTTTGCTGACCGCCTCGGCCGCGCCCTCGCTCCAGGCCTATCTCCAGAGCACGGCGAACCTGAATCCCATCTACGATCAGCTCCGCGATACGGCTTGGGCACAGGCCCAGGCGAGCGGCAACATGACGCCCGATCCGCGGCTGCTGGCCAATCTCGATCGGCTTCGCTCGATTCCGGCGACCGGCCGCTACGTGATAGTCGATTCCGGCTCGCAGATGTTGACGATGTACGACAATGGCCAGCCGGTGGATTCGATGAAGATCGTCGTTGGCAAGCCTGAGCTGCCGACCCCGCTGATCGCCAGCATCATGTATTACATCGTCTACAATCCATACTGGAACGTCCCTGACCGCATCATCCGCGACCATACGTCGAACGAAGTGCTGAGGCTCGGCAACGCCTACCTCAAGCGCCAGGGATATGAAGTGATGGCGGATTGGACGGCCGATTCGGCCGTCATCCCGTGGACGAAGGTCGATTGGAAATCGGTCCGCGCCGGCAAGACGCATATTCGTATTCGGCAGGATCCAGGTCCGGCCAATTCGATGGGCAAGTTCAAATATCCGTTTGCCAGCGGCGAGGACATCTATCTCCACGATTCGCCGGAACGGGAATATTTCACTCGCGACAAGCGCGATCTGAGTCACGGCTGCGTTCGGCTCGAGGACGCAAAACGCCTCGGCGCTTGGTTGCTGGGGCACGATCCGTCACCGCCCGACGACAGCGCGGAAAACCAGGTGCAGTTGCAGCGGCCTGTCCCGATTTACCTCACCTACGTGACAGCCCAGGTGAAAAACGGAGGGATCGCCTATCTCGATGATCCGTACGGCTGGGATAAGGTGGGCAAAACACAGGTCGCGTCCGGAAAGTAGGGCAAGCGCGCGGGCTCACGCTCCAAGACCCGCCTCCATCTAAGTATTGAGACAGCCTAGGCTGTACCGCGGACAAAAGAAAACCGGCCCGGGTTTTATCCCGGGCCGGTATTTCTTTGCCGCGCTGCCTTAGAGACCGCGCTCTGGCGCCGGAGGCGGCGGAGGCGGCGGAGGCGGCGGAGCCGGACAGGTATCCGTCGCCAGGATGACCGAGCCGTCCGGGCACGTCTGCGTCGCCGGAGGCGGCGGCGGAGGTGGCGGAGGCGGCGGTGGAGGAGGTGGCGGAGGCGGCGGAGCCGCGAAGTTGTAGATCACGCTCAGCAACAGGCTGTTCGAGAAATAATCTCCCCCGAACGTGAATCCGGTCGTAGCATTGTTGCCGTTGAACTTCGCGTTCGTCATCGCGAAGTAGCGATACTTCAGGCCGACATCGATGTTCTGGCTGACCGGGTACCGGATGCCCGCGATTGCTTGCATTGCAAACCGGGAATCGGTGTCGCTGAACGATGCTGCGCCCGGCGAAGCCGTCGCGGCCGAAAGCTTGAGGCTCGCGAGGCCGACACCGCCGCCGATATAACCCTGGAGGCCGTCATCTGGACCGAAGTCGAGCAAAGCGTTGAGCATCGCCGCGAAGGTGTGGGTCGAGCCACCGGCGAGCTGACCGCTTGGATCGCCCACTGGCAGTAGCGGCGCGGCTGCCAACGTCGCGTTGACGCTGTCCACGCTGGCGTGCTTGTAACTGAGTTCACCTTCCAGCCGGACGAAACCGAAGTCATAGCCGGCAATGGCGTCGACATCGTAACCGGTGCCAAAATTGACCCGGTAGGCATCGGAAATCCCGAGGCCCGTGTCGTCGTCATACCTCAGGTGCATGTCTTCGACCATCATCCCGCCGCCCTCGAGACCCGCGTAGAACGAGTGGTCCCGAGCAACAGCTGGAGTCGCCATGGCCGTCGATGCCAGCGCCACCGCAATGGCCAGCTTGCGCATATTTATCCCCTTTCACGTGCGTTCTGATATTGAACCGCCGGAGTACATTATGAGAGCGCCGGTTGCCGCGCAAGCGCGTGATTGCCGCGCGCTGTTGCCGAAAAGCCGCAGTTGCTATGCGTTGCCACAGCGAAGCTTTTGAGCTTGCTCGCTTTTTTACGTTTCAATCAAACCATGCTCGCGCAATGTGACGAGAACTGCGTTGATGCTTGCGCGGGCTTCGCTGTCGATTGTGGTGCCGCCGGTGGGCGAAGTGATGGCTTCGGCGCGGCTTCCGACAACCTGTTCGTCCCCGATGACCAGGGCCGCTCCGCGAACCTGACCGATCTCCCAAACGCCGCTGCGGAAGGCTGCCAACGTGCCAGTCGAGCGAACATACAGCTTCATGCCTTCGATCGGCACGATGAACCGCCAGCCGCCGCTGGTCCACCCGGCGACGCATGGTGATTTTCCCGCCCATTCGCCGGTCGCGCCGTCGGCCACGATATAGCAAAGGCCGAGCGACGGTGATGCTGGCGGCGCAGTCGCTGGCGCTTCCTCGACCGCGCCCGCGACCAGCAAGTCGAGTGTTTGAAGCGCCTCGTTGTGGGTGAATTCCTTCTGGGCCTGTCCGACGCTGAGGAATGGAAGGCCAAGGCGCGGGGTCCCGCTCATGCGCTGCTCCTATGGAAGAATGATTGAAGTCTGTGCTGGACGCGATGCAGCCCAGTCGCCGATTTGCCTGACTTCGACGGTCGCACTGCCAGGGCCTACGTCTGAGCGTGCCGACTCGGCGATCGTCATCCCCGGCGTCTCGCAAGTGAATTCGGCGGTCGATGCGGAGCCGTTGACCGTCACACGATATTGCTCGCGCGTTTCGCCAAGCGGCACATCGACCTCGTCGGCCCACGCCAGGCCCTTGCGGCTGCGCCGCGTCCAGCTCAGCTGCAGATCGCCCGCAGTGCCGACGACCGCCTTCAGGTTGACCGGAGCGAACGGCCTCAACCTTTCGCCCGCAAATTGAATTGACGTGCTTACGCCTTCACGCGAGCTTGCGGTCACGCTCGAATTCAGCGCCCATGTCGGCAAACTCACCTGGCGGACGCTATCGCTTCGAAGCAGGCAGAAGGACTCTCCGGGGAGGTGCTCAGCAAGTGCCCATTCCGTACCGGCGCGTCCGCGCAGCAGCCGGCTCAACCGGAAATGCCCGCCGCCGAGCGACTCCGCGTCTCCAAACTGGATGAGCTCGCGTCCAAGAACCGCGATGTTCGTTCCGGCGGCGAGCGCTTCGTCGTCGCAACTCGTCAGCCATTGATCCGCATCGACCAGTCCGACATCGACGCTGTTCACATGATCGACGAGATAGGGATCGCGTTGACCAAGCGCGGTCAGCGCGGTGCCAAGGACGGATTTGCGAGCAGCTGTCTGCGTCGAAATCGTCGTCGATCCGATCGCGACCGTGATCGCCTGCCGCTTCCATCCGGGCGTGGAGTTGGCCGCGGCGATCAGGATCGCCGGCTCGTCGGATGCGCTTTGTACGACGTCCGGAACATCGAGGATCGCAACAATAAGCGGCCCCGCGACGACGTCGGGGTTGTCGATGATACGCCCCGGGTCTGCACTCATGGAAACCACCGACCCGCGTGACGGCCGAAGCTCCGCGATCGTCACGAACGCATCGACGGTGCAGCTGTCCACCATCCAGGAAAGCGGATCGGCCGGCACGTCGATAAGCGTTCCAGGCTCGAGCGCCATTTGGCTAGGCGGCAAGCGAAGCGTCAGCTTGTCGCGTTCGGCCCACCGGCGTGCGAGCATTTGCTGCGCGATTCCCTTGGCCGCCGCCGCGTCGAGCACGGCAGGCAGATCCTGCTGCAGTTCGGATCCATTGCGTCCGGCAGCCAACGCGCGCGCCTCGCCCGACTGATAATCGCGTTGCGGATCGTAGTAGGAGAGCGTGAGCGTTCCCGGCACTGCCGTGACGGGAAGCTGTTCCCTCCGAACGCGCGGCGCGGCCTTATCGTCGGCGCTGCTGCCGAGCTCGTCCGTCATGATCCTCAGCGGTGATCCGGCAATCGCTGCCCGCAACGTCGATCCGTCGTCGAACAGCTGCACGTCGAAGCAGTTCACCAGCGGCTCGACGGCCGCGCTGATGGACGATCCGTAAGCGGCGTAGCCCGCGACCGTCTCGTCGCCGTCCGCCAAAATCGCCCCGTCCGATGCGTCGGCGAGAATATCGGAGATCGCCGGCGCTTCGTCCGCGACGCTTTCGAACGTCAGGATGCGCCCGAACCACCACCCCATCGCTCGCTCCTAAACCTAGCCCCTCTCCCCACGCGGGAGAGGGTGGCCGCGCAAGCGGCCGGGTGAGAGGGCGATGCCTCTCATCAAAATTTGCAATGCGCTGAATACAGCCAATGCCGCCGAACCCGCGGAACCCCCGATCGCGTCATGTTCGGCGCTGACCCGACGAGGTCATGATCTGATTTCTTCTGATTGGCCTGCGTCAAACCGCGGATCACGCGAAGCTTTCCCGCCACTCGACTCTCCGCTTATCGGATGCACAAACAAAAGGGGAACACCTCAACGGCGCCGGCCCGACTCGCAATTTTTCACTGTTCCTGGCGTGTACCGAATCAGCGTGACAATGTCAAGATATTTTTACCTGTTTGGTTTGTTTCGATGTGCTAACGTGGCCCGAAGCGGCAACACGGAACTTCTAAGCGCGCTCGGGCTGGCCGCCAGCGCCAAGTTTCTCCTGGAGCAGATCGATCAGCTCCTGGAGCCGCGCGCCCACCTCATGCCCGACGCCGAGCGAGTCGACGATTGTCAGGGACCGCTCAAGCAATCCAAGCGCCTCCCAGCCATCCGGCCGCCCCGGCGGGGCAGCCAACCAATCGCATTTCGTACCCACAGTCCTCCCCACAGAACCGAGTGCAATTTCACACTCTGCTTACACAATATTGGTTAACAGAAAATTAGATTCTGTCGAGGGTCGCTGCCTACTTTAGTTCCCGAAAATCTTCTCAAGACGTTGAGCGAGCTCGCGCAACGGCCTGGTCGACTCGCTCCATTCGGGCGGCAAGAGACTCTGGACACGCTTGGGTTTTGGCTGTGGTCGGAATTCGCCGGGAAGGTCCGGACCGCGCTCCCGATCGACCGCCAGCGCTGAGGTCATGAAGCTGCGCCAGATTTTGGCCGGAACCGTACCCCCGCTAACTCGCCCAAGCGACTTGTCGTCATCCCGGCCAACCCACACGCCAACGACGAGATTGCCGGCGAAGCCGACGAACACGGCGTCGCGATTCTCCTGCGTCGTGCCGGTCTTGCCGAAGGTCGGGATGGCGAGCGCCGCCCGCCGGCCTGTGCCATCGTTCGCCGCGGCGTAGAGCAGGTCGAGCATCGGCGCCCAGTCACGCTGCCGGTCGAGCTTGCCCTCGCGATGAAAGAAAGCCGACAGACCTTCCGGCTCACGCTCCTGCGGCAGACCGCGCGCCACGACCGGATAGCGGCCGCTCGCGAGCGCCGCATAAGCCGACGTCAGCTCGAGCAGGCTGACTCCCGCGGTCCCGAGCGAGAGGCTCGGCTCGTCCGGAAGCGGCGTTGTGATGCCGAGATCGCGCGCGGCGCGCATCACATTGGCTCGGCCGACCTGCTGCGCCAGCCGCACCGTCGCCGCATTGCTCGACCGGGCGAAGGCCTCGCGCAGCGTGATCTTGCCGCGATAGATTCCATCGTGATTGGTGGGGCTCCAGCCATCGATCGTGATCGGCTTGTCCTCGATGATGCTGTCCGGCGTCCAGCCGGCGCGCATCGCGGCGAGATAGACGAACAGTTTGAATGCCGATCCGGGCTGGCGCCGCGCCTGCGTCGCGCGGTTGAACGCCGACTTCGAATAATTCTCGCCACCGACCATCGCGACGACGCGGCCGTCCGGCCGCATCGCGACTACCGCGGCCTGGGCGCCCGCCGGCGCGATCTTCGTCGCTCGTTCGGCGATCCGCTGCAGGCTTCGGTCGAGCGTCGTCTCGACCTTCACCTGACCGAATTCCGCATCGAACGCGTCGTTCGCGAACGGCGCCACCCAATCCGCGAAATACGTGCCGGTCGGCACTTTCGATTCCCGCGTTACCGGCCGCGCGAGCTTCACCGATTCGGCGCGCACATGGCTGATCGCGCCGGTGTCGGCCATCGCCCCCAGCACCAGCTCGCTGCGCTTCTGCGCCAGCGCGAGATGCCGCGTTGGCGCGAGCCGCGACGGGGCCTGAACCATGCCCGCGAGCATCGCCGACTGCGCGAGATTGAGGTCCTCCGGGTCGCGATTGAAATAATGATGCGCCGCCGCCCGCAGCCCATAGACGCCGTCTCCGAAATAGACGCTCGACAGATAACGCGAGAGGATCTGCTGCTTGGTCAGCCAGGCCTCGAGCCAGAAAGCGATGATCACTTCCTGCGCCTTGCGCTTGATCGTCCGGTCGCCCGTCAGGAAATTCGTCTTGGCCAGCTGCTGCGTGATCGTGCTTCCGCCCTGCCGCACGCCGCCGCCTTTCAGATCCGCGACGAGAGCCCGCGCGATCCCGCGCGGATCAATTCCCCAATGACTGTAGAAGCGACGGTCCTCGATCGCGACGAATGCGGCGGGAGTCAGCGGATTGAGCTTCGTTACGTCGACCGGCGCTTCCTTGATCGCCCCGCGCCGGGCGATCGCATGGCCGTCGTCGGACAGCAGCAGGAGCGCCGGATCGTCGAGCGGATCGAGCGCCCGCGACAAGGGCGCGGTGACGGCCAGCCAGAGAATCGTGACAACCAGCAGCGCGAAGATCGAATAGAGAACAATCGGCCACCGCCGCCGCCGCTTTGGAGGGACTGTCCCTTCGTCAGGGACTGTCCCCGGCTCGACAGGACTCGCGAACGGATCGGGCAAATCCTCGACCGGCACGCCATCGCGGGTCCAGATTCCGTCGCGTGCGGCCACCTTCTCCTCACACTTTTCCAACTGCTATACTCAAGTAATACAGTTGCGGCGATATATCCAGATGCTTGCTGAATGGGCGCTTGCGGTTAAACCGCCCGGCATGCCTCGCACGCCTCTACTGCTGCTCATGGCAGCCCTGGCTCTCGTCACTTCGGGATGCAGAAAGCAGCCCGAGGGCGCAGTCAAGGTCGTGGTGATCGGCGGCGAGCCCAAGCTCGTCGATCCCGCAAAGGGACCGCTCACTCTGCCCCAGGAGGTGCTGCTTCAGAATGTCGCTCAGGGCCTCGTCCGCTTCGATGCCGCCGGCAACATCGTTCCCGGCCTCGCCGAACGGTGGAACGTCAGCGACGACGGCCTCAGCTACATCTTCAGGATCGCCTCAACCCACTGGGCAGACGGCCGCAAAATCACCGCCGACCAAATCGCGAAGCTGCTGGAGCGGCAGCTGTCTTCGCGCGGCAAGAACGGTCTCAAGGACAGTCTCGGCGCGATCGACGATATCGTTGCGATGACCGACCGCGTGATTGAGGTCCGCCTGCTCGCGCCGAGGCCGAACCTGCTCTCGCTTCTGGCGCAGCCGGAGCTCGCCATCGTCCGCAACGGACGCGGTACGGGGCCCTTCACGACCTCACCCGCCGGAGGCGGACTTCGCCTGACCCGAGAGATCGTGTCCGCGGACGAAGAAAGCAGCGTGCGCGAAGAAGTGCTCCTCGCTAGCACGCCAACCGCCGCTGCGGCCGTTCTCAATTTCGCCGCGGCGAGGTCTGACCTGGTGCTCGGCGGAACCTTCGCCGACCTCCCCTACGCCGAACATGCAAACCTGCCGCGCAACAGCCTGCGGTTCGACCCGGCCTCGGGCCTGTTCGGTCTCATCCCGCTCAGCGCCGGCGGGCCGTTCGACAAGCCGGAAGTGCGCCGGCTCCTGAGCCAGGCGATCGACCGCGATGCGTTCGTGACGGCGCTGGCGGTGCCCGGCCTCGCACCCCGCGCTACTTTGCTCGAACCCGGGCTCGACGGAATGCCGCCTCCGGTCGCCCCGCCTTGGTTCGGCACGGCCAAGGTCGACCGGCTCGCGGGCCTTCAAGCCGAAATAAACGAGCTGTTTCCCAAAGCCGAGAAACCGGCCATCAGCATCGCGCTCCCACAGGGTCCTGGAGCTGACCTGCTGTTCCAGTTGCTGGCCCGGGATTGGGGCGCGCTGGGTTTCACAATTGAACGCGTGGAGCCTGGCGCGGACGCCGATTTCGCGCTCCTCGATCGTGTCGCGCCGTCATCTTCGCCCGCCTGGTTCGTCCGGCGCTTCCGCTGCGCCGTCGCGCCGGTTTGCGACAGCGACGCCGATGATTTGATGGATGCCGCCCGGGAAATCCCTGTCCCGGCGCAGCGCTACGCACTCCTCGCCCAGGCCGCCGGGAAAATCGACGAGGCACAGCTGTTCATTCCGATCGCGGCGCCGGTCCGCTGGTCGCTCGTGTCGCGCCGGATCGACGGCTTCGCCGGGAACCGCTTCGCGCGCCATACGCTCACGGACCTGACGCAGAGACCCGACAGCGGAGGCTGATCTGCCGGCATTCGACCCCGAGAAGCTTCACTTTCCTTCCGTCGGCACGGACCCGCAATCGGTCCGGGATCGGGTCGAGGCGATGGAGAAGCTACTCGAGCGGCTGTTCGTCATCCCGGGCATCCGCCGCCCCGTCGGCCTCGACGTGATTCTCGACGTGGTGCCGATCGTCGGGGGGGTCGCTTCCGCGGCGCTCGGAACATATATCGTGTGGGAAGCCAGGAACCTCGGCATGTCCAAATGGCAGATATCCCGTATGGCGGGGAACGTAGGCGTCGATTGGCTGCTCGGACTGATCCCGTGGGTCGGCGCGATTCCGGACTTCTTCTTCCGCTCGAACACCCGCAATCTCAGGATCGTCAGGCGCCATCTCGACAAGCATCACCCCGGCACGCGCACGATCGACGGACAGGTCGCCAGTCGGAACTAGCCAGGGGGCGCTTCAGCGCCTGTTGTAGCAGCGCTGGCGCGCCGTGATGCTGCGGTCGATCGCGCGTCCCGCGATCGCGCCGCCGACAGCGCCCGCCGCGGCGCCGAGAACGCCATGGCCGACGACGTTCGGGCCAGCGACCGCACCGACCACGCCTCCGGCGACGAGCCCGGTCGTGCCATTCGAATAACGGCAGACGCGATGACGATAGCGCGTGCGCGCGTGATGATGCCGGTGGTGATGCCGTGTCGCGGCGTTTGCCGGGACTGTCATCACCGGCCCGGCACTCGCCACGAGCGCGGTTGCCGCGAAGATCGTCGCCAATTTCTTCATGTGCCGATTTTCCCTGTCTGGACGCTTCAACAAAGCTGCGCCGCCGACCTTTGTAAACGCAATGCGAAAACGCAGTAACGTGAGGTAATCTCGACGCGCGGCTGTTGAAATCGGTGGCCAGGATGGACTTAGCGAGCGCCGATGTAAGGACCGGCGGAAGCGACGATCGGATTGGGCACCGACCGGCCATCGATATTCCCCGCCGGCGCATAGCGGCAGACGAGATATTCGTTGGTCGCGTTCGACGCGACGGCGCAGCCGACGCGGGTCGTCGTCGGCCAGACCATTTGCGTATAATGGCCGACGTCTTCCCAATTGCCGCTGCGGCTGACAGCCGGGAAAATTCCCGGGGTGAAGTAGCGCCGCTCGGACGACCAGCCGCCGACCATCGCCTCGTAGCTGAAATAGCCGCGGCTCCCCATCCACAGATTCTCGCCGATTCCCCGGCGAGCGTGGCGATCGGAATGCTGGAACCGGTTCGTCTGCGCGAGCTGCGCGGCGTAGCTTGCGGCCGCCGCGCCCAGCGCGGGATCCCAGGTGAGCGGCTGAACGCCGGCCTGCGCGCGCGCCACATTGTGCGCCGCGAGGATTCGCGCGGGGAACTGTGTAGCGCCGCTGTTCGATGCAGCCGTCGAGGGAAATGTAGGCGCGGCAAGGGCGGCGCCGAGAAGCGCCAGCACGAGCGATGCCTTCATCCAACGTGGCACGGCGGCATTTCCTCCTCCGAGTGGCCTCAGAGAATCAGCAGACGCCCATGCGTGGCAAGAGGTTCCGGGACCGGAACGACTCAGGTTGTCGCGGAGAAGACTCGTCATGGCGCGAACCTGCGCCCGCGAGAGTTACTTAACCGTTATTGACCCGCTCCCGCCGTATTGAAGCCCAGCCGGTCAGATCGACAGTTTCGGATCGCCTTCGAGGATATGTTGCGTCAGCCGGGGCGCTTCGCCGGCCGCCCACCGCTGCGCGCGATGGGCCACCCGATAGCGCAGCGGACCGCCGTCCGGCGCACTCAGCCGGGCGATCGGGCGTGGAATGCAGACGAACTCCGTCTCGACATGGTCCGCCGCGGCTGTGACTACGGCATAGCCGTGCCCACCCATGTCCACGAATTCGAGATGCGGCGCATTGTCGGCGTTGGAAAGCTTCCGCGCGCGCTCGATGTTTCCGGATCGCGCATATTCGAGCGCGCTTTTCACTCCGTGCCGGAGCGTCAGGTTGATTGTGGAATCCTGCGTGCCGTCGGGCCGCTCGGCAACGAAGATGGGGCGCAGCGGATGCCCCTTGAGCCCGTGGTCGAGCGCTTCGGCGAGGCCGGGCGCTGAAATCGATCCGGTGATGAATGCAATGCCGACCGGATCGAACGGCTTGGGCGGAAGCTGCTTCGCCGAATAGCCGGCCCAGAAACTGTGCCGGTCGCCTGAAATCGTGACGAGCCCGGTCACGCCGGCATCGCGGACGAAATCGTACAGCTCCGCCCGCTCGGTGTAGATGCTGCCGAGGTCGCCGCCGCCGAAGCAGGCATAGCCGGCGCCGGGCCATGCCGTCGTCAGCCCGGACGGCAAATTCTGCGGATCGGCGCGCCAGTCGAGCGTTCCGTTCGACGCCGCCCAGATTTTCCACGTGGCCGTGGACGCCTTCAACGTTCGCTTGAACCATTGCTTCTGCTCATGACCAAGCAAGGTGATCGGCGGTCCATCCTTACGAAAATTGGGGATGTCCTTATCGCCGAGTTTGATCGTCTCGGGCGGCTGCCCGCCGCCATAGGCACGGCCGGCATCGAGGATCTCCATCGCTTCTTGCGCGATGAAAAACGGAAACTCATCGAGTCCCAATGCCGCCGCTTCGGGACGGCTGCTCGGATCTTCCATTGTATAGCTGTGATGTTCGGTGATGATCAGCTCGACATGCCGGCCATATCGCATGTTCCGGTAGGCGGTCATGCTTGCGACGGCCGTTCGATTGCCCGGTTCGTCGCCGAATCCATATTCATCGAATTTCGTAATCGGTGCGGTTTCGACTTGAGGAGGACCGAACCGGTCCAAAGCGGTGCCGGAAGATTTTGCGACACGCGACGGAATATATTCCCACCACGCCTGATTGGCCGCGACGCGCAGCGGCTGGGCGGGCTCGGTTTTGCCGCCATATTTGATGAAACTCTGCCAGCCCTGCCAGGAGAATTCGTGGTTGTCGCCGATGCAGACGAAGGGAAGATGCGCGCGCGCATCCTGAATGTCGGGATCGGCGATATGCGCGCGGTAGACCATTCGATAACCGTCGAGCGTCGTTGGAACGTGGAAGTTGCCGACCTTGCGCGCGTCGGGCACCCGTCCGATGTCGAACACCGTGCGGTCGTAGCGATGTGAGACTTCATCGGGATATTCCACGACTTCATAGATGAAATCGCCAAGGTGGAGAACGAAACCGAGCCGCTCGTCGGCAGGCGCGCGTTCGTCTTCCCAGATCATCCGACGATAGGCGTGCTGCGCGCCTTCATTGACGCTCTGACAGGAGACGAATGCGAAGCGAGCCTGTCGCGGATCGTCTGGACGGGGTGCGGTGATCGTGCGGCCGATCCGGCTTCCCGCCCCCGCCTCATCCATGAAGCGATACCAATAGACCGTCGCCGGTTTCAGTCCGGCAGCCAGGACTCGGCACGTCCAGTCCGATTCCGCGAGCACGGGCGCGGCGACTCTGGATATGACCTGCCGGAAATCGCGGTCGAGCGCGATCTCGGCAGTCAGGAATTTACGGTCAATCCCGGACAATGGCCGGCGGGTCCAAAGGATGACGCTGTCGTGCCGCGGATCGCCGGAGGCAACGCCCTCCGGGAAAAGATCGCGCCGTTCGGACCACGCCAGCGTCGACGCGTCGACCGATCCGCTCCAGGCGAGCGTCGCGCCAATAGCCGCGGCCTGGGCGAGGAAGGCGCGCCGGCTTATCGAAAATGCAGTTTCAGGCATGTCCTGGTCCTTGGCTTGGGGAACCGACGGGGCGCTCCATTCTGATCAGCCGGCGCCCGCCGAAATCGGCAGGCCCGTTGGGATCGGCGCGAAAGCCCATACGGCAGTAATAAGCGACGAGCGGTGTGTCGGGGATAGTATCGAGCCGCAGCATCTCGACGCGCCGCCGCCGCGCCGCGCGACACGCGAAATCAATCAGCGCTTCGCCGACCCCCTGTCCCCGAGCGGAGAGCTTCACCGCCAGCTTGTGAAGGTATAAAGCCTCGCCGGCCCGGTCCTCCGGCCAATGGACCTTGTCTTCGGATTGCAGAACGAAGCAGCCGAGAAGCTCGCCTTTCCGGCTGCAGCCGAACAGTTCGTTTCGATCGGCATGGCTCCCCATCGCGCGCGCGCCAATGTCGGCCACGGTCCAGGTGAAGCTTCGCGTGCTTGCCCATTTTGAAGCGGATTTGAGGAGCGCCACGACCTGCGGGATTTCGCTGGGATGCAAGCGCCTGATCGAGCCTGGTGGAAGATGCTCACTGTACGCGGCGTCGGCACTGCCTATGCTATTAAGACGAGATCGCGACGGGCACATTTTTTCCCGGTAGCGGTGCAATCGGGCGAACGCTTGAACGCAATTTGCATCCCGCCGGAATGAGGTCCAGTCAAATCGGAGGTGGCTTGGGGAAATATCGCCAGATCCAATTCGGCGTTGAGAAAGTCGCGGTCGGTGATGTGCCGAGGCACATCCATCGCGACGGCTATGCGAACATCGTTCTATCGGGAAGCTTCACCGAGGCGTCTTTCGCCGGGCGGACACGCGCGTCGCCCGGGATGGTCTTGCTCCATGGGCCGTTCGACTGTCACGCGGATGTGTCCGGTTCGGCAGGCGGGCCAACAATCCTGCGTCTTCCATGGCGCCGGGTTTGCATCGAAGGGGCATATCGCGTCGGCGATGCCGATCAGCTCGCGGGACTGACCGAGCGCGATCCACTTCAAGCCGAACTTGCGCTGGCCAGGATGCTGGAACCCGTCGAGTCGGGTCCTGTCGGATGGCCCGATGAGCTTGCCCGCGCGCTCGGTAGCGAACCCGAGATTGTCCTCCGCGACTGGGCCGAGCAACGATCGCTGAACCCGGCATCGCTTTCGCGTGGATTTCGCGATGCCTATGGCGTGTCGCCGCAGCGTTTCCGGCTGGAAGCCCGAACCCGTCTCGCCTGGCGCCGCATCGTCACCGAGTCGGCCTCCTTCACACAAATCGCTCACGAATGCTCGTTTGCCGATCTCGCGCATATGAGCCGGAGCCTGGCTGCCTTCACGGGCGCCGGCCCGAGCGCATGGAGAGTGGCCGATCGCTCTCCCGGTGAAAGCATCAGTCGCCGCTGATTGCCGGATCGATCTCTTCGGGATGGTCGATGATCGGCATTCCGACATCGCCCTGCCCCACCGTTCGGCCGGCCATCTCGAGCATCCGCTCGAGCGGTACGCGCGCGCGGTCGATAACTTCCTCGCTGAGTTCGATCCTCGGCCGAAGATCGCGCAGCGCGACATAAAGCTTCTCGAGCGTGTTTAGCGCCATGTAAGGACACATGTTGCAATTGCAGGCGCCGTCGCCGCCGGGGACCCCGATGAACGTCTTGCCCGGCGCGGCCTTTTCCATCTGGTGGATGATGTGCGGCTCGGTCGCCACCAGGATCGTTTGGGCGGGCGATTCCAGCGCGAATTTCAGGATGGAGCTGGTCGAGCCGACATGATCGGCAAGGTCGATGATGTGCGGCGGGCATTCTGGATGCGCGGCGACCGGCGCTCCGGGGTGCTCGGCCTTGAGCTTCAACAGCTCGGTCTCGCTGAACGCCTGGTGGACGATACAAATGCCCGGCCAGAGCAGCATGTCGCGTCCGGTTTTGCGCGCGAGATAGCCGCCGAGATGCCTGTCGGGCCCGAAGATGATCTTCTGGTCCTTTGGGATCTGGTCGAGGATGACGCCGGCCGACGAACTGGTGACGATGATGTCCGACAGCGCTTTCACCGCCGCCGAGCAGTTGATGTAGGTGAGCGCGATATGGTCCGGATGCGCCTCGCGGAAGGCGGCGAACTGATCTGGCGGGCAGCTGTCTTCCAGGCTGCAACCCGCATCCATGTCGGGCAGGATGACGATTTTCTCGGGCGACAGGATTTTCGCCGTCTCGGCCATGAACCGGACCCCGCAGAAAGCAATGACCTCGGCGTCGGTCGCCGCCGCTTTGCGCGACAGGTCGAGGCTGTCACCGACGAAGTCAGCGAGGTCCTGGATTTCCGGCTTCTGATAATAATGCGCGAGGATGATGGCGTTGCGGTCGCGCTTTAAGCGCTCGATCTCGGCGAGGACGTCGAGCCCCCGAACATCAAAATCGCGGCTCTGCGTCTGAATCGTCATTTCCGTCCCTGCGCCGCGCGGCGGCGCTCCGCTTCCTTGATTGCCTCCTCATATGGGGTCGAAAGATCGAGATAGGAAGGCTCGTCGCTGCCTTCGGTGGGGAAGCGCGCGACCACCTTCACGTCCTTGATCCCCGCCGCGAGCAGCGGCATCGCGAAGCTCCGTTCGACGGCTGCGCGGCCCGCCTGATGGGCGAGCTGCATCGGCACCGCCGCGCTCGCTTGTTTGCGAAGATCCGCGACCGCCCGTGCGCGGTTGGTCTGGTCGAGCTGCTGGTCGGCGTCGGTCAGTGCCGAAAGGACTCCGCCACCGCCATATTCCTTGACCGAATTGATATCGATGTCCGGCCCCGCGATCTCGATTTCCGGCAGACGCACCGTCAGCCTGTGGTTCGAAGCGTCCCAGCTCACATCCTTCGGCTCCAGCTCGGAAAGGTCGAGCTCGTACCGCACATCACCAGGAAGGATCAGAGTCCGCTCGGAGCTGACCAGCCCGCCGAGCCGCTGCTGCTCGCTGGTCACGACCGAAACATAGCGCGCGGCGAACACCGTCAGCCGGTTCTGCGCCCGCATCGATTCAAGGCTTGCCGTCGCGATCGTCTTCGGGTTCGGCCCGCCGAAGATGCGATCTGCGACCCCGGTTGCGATCCCCAGTAGCACGCCGAGGATCAGCGCGACCGCGACCATCGCGAGCACCAGCGCTTTGTTCAGGCGGCGGTCCATGTCTCTCCCTGCTGCTCAACCAGCCCGCGCCGCTGGAGGTCCACCAGATGCGCGAGAACCGATCCGCCCGCCGCCACGATCAGCCGCGAATCGAGCCTGGGATAGGCATTGGCGACAATGTCCGCGATGTCGCGCGGCCGTTCCCGAACCAGCTTCATGATTTGCTGCTCGCGCTGCATGCGGTGCCCGACCAGATGCCGGACATATTGCTGCGGATTCTCCACCGCCGGCCCATGCGCAGGAAAATAGATTCGGTCGTCGCGCTGCCGCAGCTTGTCGAGGCTTTGCATATAGGCCGCCATGTCGCCGTCGGGCGGCACCACGACCGTGGTCGACCAGCCCATTACATGATCGCCGCTGAACAAGGCATCGCCATATGCGAAGCAGAGATGGTTGGACGTATGGCCCGGCGTCGCCACCGTCACGATCGACTTGCCGTCGACCTCCACAGCCTCGCCGTCCCGAAGCACCCGGTCGGGCACATAATCGCCGTCGAACGAGGCATCCGCGCGGGGGCCGACGGTTTCCAGCGACAGCGGCGCGCAACCGACGATCGGCGCGCCTGTGCGATCGGCCAGCGGGCGCGCCGCGGGGCTGTGGTCGCGGTGCGTGTGCGTGCACATGATCGCCACCACGCGCCTATTGCCAATCGCGCGTTCGAGCGCGTCCAGATGTTCCGGCAAATCAGGGCCAGGATCGATCACCGCGACTTCGCGCTCGCCCGCGAGATAGCTCTGCGTCCCATAATAAGTGAAAGCCGACGGGTTATGCGCGAGCAGCCGGCCGATTCCGGGCTCTATCTGCTCAATCCTCGCATAAGGTGCGTCCATGCGGGCGCTCTGCCACGCCGCCCGTGCACTTGGCTAGCAGCGAAGCGCGTAGGGTCCGTCCGATTTCACCACCGCCCCGTTCTGGACGATCTTGAGGTCGAGACTGCCATCACCCACCCCGGCGCAAACCTGACGCGGGAGCGCGATGCGCAGCGATTTGCCGCGCTTCATCTCGGCCAGCCGGACCTCCGCGCGCTGCTCTCCATTGCGCAGGAACCGGATCGTCACACCGGGCGGGAGATTTTCCTGCGCCCGGATGGTCAGCAGCGTGTCGCGGCTGAACCCGGCGCAGGGCGCGGGACCGCCAATCTCGGCGGCGGAATTGCAATCGAATCTGAGCTTCGGGACAGGTCCGTTCGGAAGGGCGACGGTGGCCGTCGCCGCAACCGGCGCCGCAGCGACCGGCGCGACTTGAACCTGCTCTAAAGGCCGTGGTGCCGCGCTCACGCTCGGCTCTGGCGCCAGTACGCTGGGGGGCGGCGGCGGAGCAGCCGGGAGCGGCGGAAGCGCCGAATAGTCGCTCGCAATCGAACGCGCCGCACTCGCCGACGAATCGCGGGCCTTCGGCATGGCCATTCCCGCCGTCATCTCGACTCGGGCAATCTCCGCATTGATCGCCTTGACGATCTGCTGCCGGACTCCGGCGTCCATCTCGGGGTTCGCCTCGAGCTTGGCGATGGCGTCCTTCAAGGTGCCGATCCAGTCGGCATCGCTCTGCCCGTCCTTGCCGCACAGCTTGACCCGCTTCTTGTTCGGCTTCCCGTCGACGACCGCATCGACCGTGGTTTCGAACTTGTGCGCGTCGCAATTCTGAAGAAGCTGCTGCACGTCTTTATTGGGCTCGTCGGCCCCGGGCGTATCCTGGCCGGCCGCCGCGGCGGCCGTCGCCGTGCCCATGACCAATATGGCCAGCGTCAGTCCTTGCTGGAGTTTCATTCCCCTTTGTCCCCGCAAATCGGTGAATGCGTCTTGAACCGGCTCAGGCGGCGAGCGCGGCCGTGGCAAGCGCCCCGACCGGCCGTCCCGCGCGCTTCGCGAACGCCGCCGGATAGAGACGTCCGAACAATGTTTCCATGCTGCGGTCCCAGCTGAACTGAAGCGCATGGGCGCGCGCCTGCTGGCGCAGTATCGACCGGTCTGAGCGCCACACGGACAGAATGTTCGCGGCCATGGCGGCGGGATCGCCGACAGGCCCGAGGCGTCCGACCGCGTCGGTCACGCGATCGATCATCGCTCCCGCGGCAACTCCGACGACCGGCAGCCCCGAGGCCTGTGCCTCGACGATCGAAACTCCGAACGTTTCGTCGGCCATCGCCGATACATAAACGTCCGCACTCGCGAGCCAGCGAGCGAGCTCGGCGCGATCTTTTACATAGCCGGGCAGGATGATCCGATCGTCGCCAAGCTCCGCGATCTCCGACTTGAGCGGACCTTCCCCGACCAGCGCCAGCTTCGCCCCGAGTTCGCGCGGCAGGCGCCGGAAGGCTTCGACGACCACATCCGGCTTCTTCTCGCCGTCGAGTCGTCCGACGTAAATCAGCAGCGGCTGACCGTCGGCCAGCCCGAGCTTCTGCCGAAGCCGCGGGTCGCGGCGGTTGAACCCGAATTCACCGAGCTCGACTCCGAGCGGCACGACGTCGATCAAATCCACTCCCAACCGCCGGAGCTTCGCCGCGCCCCCGTTCTCGCTCAGCGCGAACACCGCGTCGAACCGCCTGTATAGGCTGCCGCAATAGCCGTAGCAGAGGCGCGCGCACGCGCCCGCGACGGGCTTCGTCACGAACTTCGCGAACGGCCGCTCGACATAGACGGTCGGAAAGTCTGTCATATAGGCTGCAATCAGCGCCGTTTCCGGGTGCCGCGATCGATGGCGGATCGCGGCCCACGGCAAATTATAGGCGTCCTGACATTCGACGAGGTCCGGCCGGAACCGTTCGAGCGCCCTCAGCACCGCGCCGTTGCGGAGCATCAGCCGGTAATGAGGGCTCCCGGGCACGCGCGGCGAGCGGATCGTCACCGTCACCGCCCGTTCCTCCTCGATAATCTCGTCGCGGCCACCGGGAACGATGAGCAAATGCCGGTGCGGCGTCGATTCGAGGATGTGCCGGCGCTTATGGAGAAGATAGGTGCGAACCCCCCCGCCGACCTCCGACCAGCTCTGCGTCAGATCGCAGAACAGCCTGGGCCCACCGCCGCGGACGAGTTCGGGATCGAAAAGGTTCACGCCCTGTCCAAACAAAGAGCCGCGCACAAAGTGCCCTTGCACGGTTCAGCTACGATGCGCGGCGCCTAATGAGGAGACGGGCTTCAATCAAGCGTGCGCTTCAGAATCAAGGGGCGTCCGTGGCTGCCTCCAGCCACGGACGCCCAAGCCGCGCGAGGGCTGACAGCCCTCGTCGCCGCTTCGAGATTATCTCTCCTTGTCTTCGCGCATGCGCGCGTCGAGCCGGTCGAGTTCGGCCTTGGCGGCGCGCATCGACTGCTCGGCCTTGGCAACGCTGTCGGCAATCTTCTGCCTGTCGAGGGTGGCGAGCTGGCGATTCAACGCCTCGACGTCGATTCCTTGGACCGATTCCAGGGCTGCGCGAACGTTCGCCTTGATTTCCTCACCGTTCACCCCCCACCGCCGAAGCTCGCCGGAACTGGCGCCGACGTTTTGTGCCGCCGCCGACGCGCCCGCCCGTGCGCGTTCCACGTCGCGCTGAATCTCTTCCATCTTCTTCCTGTCGGGCACGGCGGCAAGCGCGCTCATGATCCGCGCCTGATCGATGTGAGTCTTGTCCAATGCCGCACGCGCCGTAGCAACTGCGCTCCGAACCCTCGCTTTTTCGACGGGAGTCAGCTCTTCCCAGCGCTTCGTCTTCCCGTCGATGGTGAGCAGGTCGCCATTGATCGTAAGGTCGCCGCCCACATGCAGTCTGGACTTGGGAGCCGCGGCGACCGGCGCGACCGGCTGGACCGCGACCGCCGCCGACATCGGCACCGGGGTCGCGGGCGCAACGGCGGGCAAGGCCTGGATTGTATGCACCGCAGGCACCGGCGCTGCTGCGGGAACGTCAGTGTCGACATATTCGACCGCTCTGGTGGCGGTGAGCGGAAGCGCGACGGCAATTGCGGTTGCGACAAGCAGCCGCCCGGCGATCCGCCGGTTCGGATGGGTATTACGAAGCATGGATTCCAGTCTCCTGTGCAAGCTGTTGCGACGATCGAGCGCGCTGGCGAACAGCAGCGCCCTCCCCGAAGCGGCCCTCGCGATCGCGCGCCCATAGTCAGCGCGGTCGCGAGCGGCAGTCTTGTCCAGCACCCGGGCATCGCACGCGGCTTCCTGATCGAACCGGAAAGCTGAATGCGCCACCCAGGCAAGCGGGTTGAACCACTGGAGGCACAGCAGGACAAAAGCGAAAAGATTGGCGACGAGATCGCCGGATCGATGATGCGCGAGCTCGTGCTCGAGCACGAGGCGCCGCTCGCGCGGGCGATAGAGGCGATCGAAGTCCGCCGGAAGGACGACGATCTTGTCGAATATGCCGAGGGCGACCGGGCTGCGGACCTCGGGCGAGCGGACGATCCGCACCGAGCCGAGCCGGGCGATCTCGACGGACGAGTCGAGCACCGCGCGCCGGTCCCGATGAAAAGCGATCATGCGGCTCGCGAAGAGACAAGCGGCGACGCCGAGCCAGGCGACGACGAAAACGGCCAGCCATCCCCCGAACCGGTCGAGCAATGACGGGTCCGGCGCCATGACATGCACCAGCGACAGCGGCTCGCCGAGCGTGGGGCGGACCAGCGGCAGAATCGGGGCCGCGGACGTCCGTTCGACGGTGTGCGTCACGGTCGGCATGAACAGCCGCGCCGCGGGGATCAGCCACAACCCGTACGTCACGCGCGCGCCGAACTGCTTTCGTACCGGCTCCCGCACGAAGAGCACGAGCAGGATCAGCACCGTGGTGACGAGGAGCGTGTCCAAGAGCCAGCCGGTCATGACTTCAGATCCTTAAGGATCGCCTCGATCGCGGCCACGTCTTCATCGTCGAGCGCATCTTCTTCGGCCAGCCGCGCGACCAGCGGCGATAGACGGCCGCCGAACAATTGATCGACGAACCGGCGGGATTCGCGCCCGACATAGGATTCGCGGGCGATCGCGGCGGAGTACAGGTAGCGACGGCCTTCTTCGCGATATTGGATGGCCCCCTTGGCCGCCAGCCGCGACAGCATGGTTTTGACCGTTGCCAGCGACCAGCCCCGTTCGCCCTCGACCCGCTTCGCTACCTCGGTGGCGGTGAGCGGCCGGGGACTCGACCACAGGACTTCCATCACCTCGAATTCGGCGTCGCTGATTCGCATCGTGCGATCCTTCCGATTACACCTGTAATCAATACGATTACATTTGTAAACAGATTAGCCGCAAGACATCATAACGTGGCGAGCGCGAGTGTCGGGTTTTTTGACGCTTGAGGGCACGTCTCGGGACGGGACACCGATGAAAACTGTAGAAATCAGCCGTTTCCGCGAATTGGCACGCGCGTTGCTACACTAACCGCGTCCACTTGGTTCCACAAACCACGAAGGGGCGGTCGCAGCGGTTCTCTGGTCCCCTGCTACCGCCCCTTCTTCTTTTCTGAAGCCCCTCTCCCGCTTGCGGGAGAGGGAAGAGCCGCGAAGCGGCGAAGGGTGAGGGTCAGGCCTCCGTCCCCAGCAAGCCCTGCAGCTCGCCGTTCTCGTACATCTCCATCATGATGTCCGATCCGCCGACGAACTCGCCTTTGACGTATAGCTGCGGAACGGTCGGCCAGTCCGAATAATCCTTGATCGCCTGGCGGATCTCCGCGTCCTGCAACACATCGACGGTCTCGTATTTCGCGCCCAGCCGATCGAGGATGGCGATGGCGCGGCTGGAAAAGCCGCACTGGGGAAACAGCGCCGTGCCCTTCATGAACAGGACGATGTCGTTCTTCTTCACGAGGTCGTCGATCCGGCTTTGTACGTCACTCACTTGTTCGTCTCCGTTTCGGGCACCGCCGTTTCGAGCTGCAGTGCGTGAAGCTCTCCCCCTACGCGCCCCCCGAGCGCTGAATAGACCGCCTGGTGCTGTCGAACCCGGCTCATCCCGGCGAAGCTGGGGCTGACCACGCGAGCAGCATAATGGTCGCCGTCGCCGGCGAGATCGCGGATCGTCACTTCGGCGTCCGGGATCGCCGCTCTGATCAATCGTTCGATATCCGCGGCGGCCATCGGCATCAGAGGTTGGTGCTCTCGATGATCTGCCGCCGCGCCTCGATTTCCTTGTTCCGGAGCGCCTCGGTCACTTTCTCCTCATCGATCTCGAAGCCCGCCGACGTCAGGTCGCCCAACACCTTGCGGATCACGTCATGGTCGCCCGCTTCCTCGAAGTCGGAGCGAACCACGTCCTTGGCATAGGATTCGGTCTCGGCTTCCGACAGGCCCATCTGCCGCGCCGCCCATTCGCCGAGCAGCCGGTTGCGCCGCGCGGTGATTCGGAACCTCATTTCCTCATCGTGGGCGAACTTGGTCTCGAAGGCCCGCTCGCGCTCGTCAAAACTGCTCATGTCATCCCCATGGAACGTTTGCCGCGAGATAGGAGGCGCCGCGTCCGGAAGCAACGCGCTTCGCGCTAGCGCCGCCGCTGCCACCAGCGGATCGCGAACAGCACCAAAGCGCAGGCGATCGTGTCGGCGATCCAGTCGACGACGTCGCTGTCGCGGTGAAGTACCGGAATCGCCTGCACCAACTCGATTGCAGCGCCGAACAAAGAAAGCCGGAAGATAAGCGGCAGCGGCCGCAGCTTGGGGAACGCCCATGAACCGAGCAGCGCGAGCACCGCGAAGGCCGTCACATGCTGAATCTTGTCCGACGGATGGCCCGGCAGATCAGGCGGATGCGGAAGTACGGCCATGACGAACGCGAACAGCGCCGCCGCCCAGAACAATGCCTTCACCGCGCGCGAACCCCGATGTTGACGCAAGCTCACCTCGTCATGCTGAACTCGTTTCAGCATCCATTTCGATGAAGGGTGACGCGGCTATTCGACGTAATTCGCCGTCGTCTTCTCGCGCACTTCCTCGCGAGTCACGCCCGGCGCCAACTCGATCAGCTTGAACGGGCTGTCGTGATCCGGCCGCTGGAATACCGCGAGGTCAGTGATGATCATGTCGACGACATTTTTCCCCGTTAGCGGCAGCGTGCATTCGGGGATGAACTTGGCCGAGCCGTTCTTCGACACATGCTCCATCACCACGATGATCTTCTTGACCCCGGCGACGAGGTCCATCGCCCCGCCCATGCCCTTGATCATCTTGCCCGGCACCATCCAGTTGGCGAGGTCGCCCTTCTCGCTCACCTCCATGCCGCCGAGCACCGCAAGATCGATATGCCCGCCGCGGATCATGGCGAAGCTGGTCGCCGAGTCGAAAAAGCTGGTCTGCGGAAGCTGGCTCACCGTCTGCTTCCCCGCGTTGATGAGATCGGGATCGACCTGGTCGTCATAGGGAAACGGCCCGATCCCCAGCATCCCGTTCTCGCTTTGCAGCGTCACGGTCATGCCTGCCGGCACATGGTTCGCGACCAGCGTTGGAATGCCGATGCCCAGGTTCACATAAAAGCCGTCGCGCAGCTCCTTCGCCGCCCGCGCCGCCATCTGGTCCCGGGTCCAGCCTTTGGTTTCAACCGCCGTCGCCATCACTCACTCCTCGTTCCCCGGCGAAGGCCGGGGCCCAGTCGAATCAACAATTGGCGCGGAAACGCCGCCTGGATCACACCGCCTCCCGCTCCCGCACCGTACGGAACTCGATTTTCTTGTCATATGGCGAACCGTCGATCAGCCGGTTCACGAAGATCGACGGCAAATGGATGCAATCCGGATCGAGCGATCCGACCGGAACGATCTCCTCCACCTCGGCGATGCACACCTTGCCGCAGGTCGCGGCCGGCAGATTGAAGTTGCGCGTCGTCTTTCGGAACATGAGATTGCCGGTTTCGTCCGCCTTCCAGCCCTTGACGATGCTGACGTCCGCCCGGATTCCGCGCTCCAGGATGTAGGTCTCGCCGTCGAAATCCTTGTGCTCCTTGCCCTCGGCGACCTGCGTTCCGACGCCGGTCTTCGTGTAGAAGCCCGGAATGCCTGCCCCGCCCGCGCGCATCCGCTCGGCGAGCGTCCCCTGCGGCGTAAACTCGATCTCGATCTCGCCGGCGAGGAATTGCCGCTCGAACTCCTTGTTCTCGCCGACATAGGAGGAGATCATCTTCTTGACCTGCCGCGTCCGCAGCAGCTTGCCCAACCCCTCATTGTCGATGCCGGCATTGTTCGATGCGATAGTGAGGTTCTTGACCCCGCTCGCCACGATCGCGTCGATCAGCCGCTCCGGGATTCCGCAAAGCCCGAATCCGCCCGCCGCGATGGTCATGCCGTCGAACAGCAACCCGTCGAGCGCGTTTTCCGCACTGGGATAGATTTTCCGCATGGGCCGCCCATAGAAAAGCCGCGCCGCTTGCTCAAGCGAGCCGCGCCCGGATTTCCCGATTCATCGGCAATTCACGAGGGGCGTGGAAGCAGGCTGCGAAAAAAGGGGCGTGCCGATGCTTGGCTTTTCGTTTCTGCTTGTTGCAACCGCCGCTGCTGCGGCTCCGCCGGCAGCCGCCCCCGACGTCGGGGCTTCGATCGCCCAGGTTCGCGGATTCGCGAAATCCTCGGGAAACAAGCTGTGGCCGGGCTACGGTTCGGCTCCGTTCGAATTCCTGCTGGTCGGCGGTGACAGCGAAGAGCTGTTTTGCCGCGCGTCGGTGCCCGAGGGATTCAAGGCCGACGGCATCGACTCGGCGAGCGGCTGCGCCAAACATGTTCGGCCCCGGACAAGCCTTCCCGATAATCTGCTCGCAGCGCTGCCGATCTTCGGTCTGCCCTCGACAATCGTCATGGGGACTCCGCGGTCGACCGGACGGACGGACGCGGAATGGACCCGGACGATCCTCCACGAGCATTTCCACGAATGGCAGGATTCGCTGCCGGACATCTTTACGCGAATGGCGGCGCTCGATCTTGCCGGCGGCGACAAGACCGGCATGTGGATGCTCAATTACCCATTCCCTTATTCCGATCCGGCGGTGGTTTCCGCGTTCGACCAGGCCTCGCACGCGCTCGGCGTCGCGGTTGACGCGCGCGGCAAGCCTGGCTTTGGCGCCGCGCTCCGACGCTATCTCGATGCACGGACGAAGCTGGCTCACGCGGCCGGTGCAAGGAACTGGCGCTACGCCGAGCTCGAGTTGTGGAAAGAGGGCGTCGCGCGCTGGACCGAGATTGAGCTCGGCAAGCGGTATCCCGATGTGGCGGTCAGGGCCTCATCCTTGGCCCTCGAACAGAAAACCCGTGCCTGGCTCGACAAACCGGACCTCACCGGCGCGAAGCGCGAGTTCGTCTATCCCTTCGGCGCATCCGAAGCGATGCTGCTCGAATCCTGCGATCCAACCTGGCGGACCCACTATCCATCGGCGCTCGCCCTCGGACCGCTGCTCGACGAAGCAGCGAAGCGCTGCGGCGGTTCCGACTAGCCCTTCAGCTTCGCCAGCACGCCCTGGAGCTGCATCGCGTTCGACATGTCGCCCTCGACCTTCAGCTTGCCCATCATGAAGGCGGTCATGCCGTCGAGCTGACCCGCCGCCATCTGCTGCCAATCGTCCCAGCCGACGCGGATCGTCGTGTCGGCGGCGCCGTCCTCCTCGCTCACCTGCCCGGCCGCGCCATCTAGCAAGATCGCACCCTGTTCTTCGCCGAAATCGATCTTCACGCGCTTGCCCGACACCCACGCCTGACCCTGCTGCATCCGCTCGACGAGTTCCTGCTTGGTCATCGCTTGCTTTCTCCTTTGTCAGTAGCGGTAGCGGGGCGTTGCGCGCCGCACAACATCCTCTCCGTCGCGAAGCGATGGGGAGGGGGACCGCTCGCCGTAGCTTCAGCGAAGGGGAGGGGGACCGCTCGCCGTAGCTTCAGCGAAGGCGAGTGGTGGAGGGGCCGCAGAGCCGGACCAGGCCATCGGCGACTGAATGAGCATCCGCCATGACTTCCGACGCAGGGACGCGAAGGATCGAAAGTCCCAGATCACGCATATACTCGTCGCGTCTCTGGTCGTGCTCAACCGTGAAATCGTGAATGAGACCGTCGATCTCGATAACCAGCTTGACCGCGGGACAGTAGAAGTCGGCGACATACGGGCCGACCGGATGATGGCGCCTGAACTTGATGCCGCCCGGAGAACGGCGAAGAAGTGCCCAGAGCCGGACTTCAGGCGGAGTCATGTTTCGCCGCTGCCGTTTCGCATTCCGCATGGATTTCCGTGTCGCGCGCATGGCCCCTCCACCATTCACTCTCCGGTGAATGGTCCCCCTCCCCACGAGCTTCGCTCGCGGAGAGGATGAGTCAAGCGCGACTTCGATCATCCTCTCCGTCGCGAAGCGATGGGGAGGGGGACCGCTCGCCGTAGCTTCAGCGAAGGCGAGTGGTGGAGGAGCCAGCGCCCAAGTTGCAGCGCAATTCCGCCAAGCCTATCTGCGCCTCCATGGGATACGAAACCTCGCTTCAGCTCTTCATCGACGGCGTGTGGAAATCGGCGGACGCCGGGCACACCGTCGTCAACCCCGTTGACGCCCAACCGATCGCCGACGTGCCCTACGCGACGAAGGCCGACCTCGACGAGGCCCTCGCCGCGTCCGAGCGCGCCTGGCCCGAATGGCGCTCGACCGACGTCGAGAAGCGCGGCGCCATCCTCCACAAAACCGCGAAGCTGGTCCGCGAGCGCGCCGACGCGATCGCCGCGACGATGACCCAGGAACAAGGCAAGGTTCTCGCCGAAGCGCGCGCCGAAACGCTCGCCAGCGCCCAGCTGTTCGACTGGTACGCCGAGGAAGCCAAGCGCGACTACGGCCGCACCCTCGTTCGCCCGGCGGGCCAGGTCAGCCGCGTGATCCGCCAGCCAATCGGTCCGACCGCGACCTTCACGCCGTGGAACTTCCCCATCTATCTGCTCGCGAAGAAGGTCAGCGCCGCGCTCGCCGCTGGCTGCACCGTCATTTCGCGCCCGCCGCACGAAACCCCGGGTGTCGCCACCGAGCTGTTCCGCGCGCTCGCCGACGCCGGCATTCCCAAGGGCGTGGCCCAGCTCGTCCACGGCGATTCCGACCTCATCAGCCGCACGCTCATCGCCAGCCGCGTCATCCGCAAAGTCAGCTTCACCGGCTCGACCAACGTCGGTAAGCATTTGATGCGCCTTTGCGCCGACAGCATGACCCGCGTGACGATGGAATTGGGCGGCCACGCGCCGGTCCTGATCTTCGACGATTGCGACCTCGAAAAGACGCTCGACATGGTCGTCCCGCAGAAATTCCGGAACGCCGGGCAGGTCTGCGTTTCCCCCACCCGCTTCTACGTCCAGCGCGGCATCTACGACGCCTTCATCAAGGGCTTCGCCGAGCGCACCCAAAAGGTGAAAGTCGGCAACGGTCTCGAGGAAGGCACGAAGATGGGCCCGCTCGCCAACGCCCGGCGCCCCGATGCGATCGAAACCCTCGTCGCCGACGCCAGGGCCAAGGGCGCTCGGGTGGTGGCCGGCGGTGAACGCGGCGACAGCGGATTCTTCTTCCAGCCGACCTTGCTCGCCGACGTTCCCAACGAAGCGAACATCATGAACGACGAGCCGTTCGGCCCCGTCGCCGTCAGCCGCCCGTTCGACACGTTCGAGGAAGTGATCGAGCAAGCCAACCGCCTCCCCTACGGTCTCGCCGCCTTCGCCTTCACCGAGAACGGACGCCGGGCGAACCTCATCGGCGACCTCGTCGAAAGCGGCATGGTCGGAATCAACACCTTCGCCATCTCTGGCGCCGACGCGCCGTTCGGTGGCGTCAAGGACTCAGGCTTCGGCAGCGAAGGCGGGAAAGAGGGGCTGGAGAGCTACCAGGTCGTCAAGGCCGTGCACCAAGCTTAATTCGTCATTCCCGCGAAAGCGGGAATCCCGCTAAGCCCCAAACAGCCGAATCATGCACCAAGCGGGAACTCCGCTTGCGCGGGAGCGCGACGCATGAAAAGCGGCTGGAATTACGACGAAACTATTCCCAAGCGCTTGGGTTTCTGATATGCCGACGGTCGGCAGGATCGCGGCGCTGCGTGTGGTGATTTGGCCGAACGATCACCGGCCGGCCCATGTCCATGTGATCGGTCCAAATGAGGAGGCTGTGTTCAACCTGAACTGCCCAAACGGGCCTCCCGAGCTACGGGAGAGCTACGGCTTTCGCTTGGCGGATTTGAACTGGATCGTCGACGGCTTGGAGCAGCAACTTGCGCACCTTTGCGGAGCTTGGAGCGAGATTCATGGCGATTACTGAGCAGCAGCTGAAAGCGGCCGAAGAGCAGATGCAGGCCGTACGTGCCTGTGGCTACGCCACGGCTGCCCGCTACGACCGCCGCCGCGGGCGCATCGTCGTTGAGCTGAATACCGGTCTTGAAATGACATTCCCTCCGGAACTGGCCCAAGGGCTTGAGCATGCCGACGAAGAAGCGCTCGCGGACATTCAAATCACGCCGAGCGGGCTTGGGCTGCATTGGCCGAAGCTCGGTGCCGATCTGTACGTTCCGGGGCTGATGGAAGGCCTGTTCGGCTCACGCCGCTGGATGGCGCGCGAGCTGGGCGCGCGTGGCGGACGGGCGCGGAGCTCCGCCAAGACCGACGCGGCCCGCGCGAATGGGCGAAAGGGCGGACGGCCGAAAAAATCCGCGGCCGGTTAGTAGCGCAGCGGCGTCGCACCCAATCCGTCCCGTTCCGGCACTCAATCGCACCGCCCGCCGCACCTTTAACCTTTTCTAAGAACCATCCGCCGAAAGTCGCGACTCGAACGCTTGGGGGGAAGGCAAGAATGGGCGTGCCCGTTCCAGAAATGAATCCTGTCGACGACGGTTCGGCCGAAACTTTGCTCGGCTCGCTGCGGACCATCTCCGCGCCGGAGCGCCGCAAGCATGCTAGCATCTACAATTACTGGCTCTCGATCAAAGGCGATCGCGAGTTCCCGCCGATCCGCGACCTCGACCCGCTCGAAATCTCCGACGCCGGGCCGTACAGCCTGCTGCTCGAGATGATCGGCGGCGGCGAGGACGCCGACATCCGCCACGTCGGCCATGCGATCAAAAACGGCATCGACGTCGCCAAGGTCGGCGAAGCGCCCAACCCCTCGCTTCTTTCCAGCGTCGCCCGCCGCCTGCCGGTGGTCGCCGCCTGCCGCGACGCCTTCGCCTTCGAGGACAGTTTCGAGACGGCCGACGGAAAGGCGCGCTGCTGGGTCACGTTGCTGCCGTTCAGCGCGACCGGCACCTGGATCGACTATGTCTATGGTTTCGTCAGCCTCGATGGCGGCGCCATCGCCGCGGTCCCGGACATTCATGAAGAGGCGGAGCCCGCCTCGGACCTGACGGAGGCCGTCGAAGAAGCTTCCGCCGAAGTCGTCGAACCCGCGCCTGTCGAATCCGAGCCCGAACCGGAAGCGGAAATCGTCGAAAGTGTGCGTTCGGATTTGGTGCCAGAGCAGGAAGCTGAACCGGTGGAGAGTGAGCCCGTCGAGATCGCACCTGAGCCCGTCGCCGAAATCGCCGAGCCGGAACCGGTCGCCGAGCCGGAGGAGGCTGTGGAGCCGCTCGAGCTCGAAGACCCCGCCCCACCGTCCAAGCCGTCGCTGTCGGCCAAGTTCATGGAAACGGTGGCGCGCGCGGGCTTTTACGGGCGTCCGGTCGAAATCGAGCTCGATCTCGAAACCGCAAAGCTGGAGACCGGGGAGGCCGACGAACCGGCTCCCCCGCTCGAACCCGAAGAATCAGTCCAACCGCAAACGCCGGAGGGAACCTTGCAGACCAAACTTGCCGAAGTGCGGACGAAAGCCGACGAAGCGCGGCAGGCCAAGCTGCGCGCCAACGTCGCTCTCTACGAAGGGCTGGCAGCCGCCTATGATTTCGCGCTCGACGCCGAGGAGGCGCCCGAGGAATATCTGAAACTGGTCGAGGAGCAGGGCCTGAAAATCCAGCTTCGCTCGCCGATGGCGCCGGTCGTCAAGCTGGCGTTCGACGGCATGTGCGACGATTCGACCATCGCCCAGCTCGAAACCGTGCTCGCCTGGGCGCTCAAGGCCGACTTGCCCCGCGGTTCGCTCGCCGAGCGGATCGAATCCGAAGGCGGCATCGGCCCCATCCTCAACGGCCGCGCCAAAGCCGCCTGAACTATCAGGCAGCACCTCTCCCCAGTGGGGAGAGGTCGACTCGGCGGCAGCCGAGCGGGCGAGGGCTTCCAGCGATTGAATTAGAGGAAACGGACCCGCTCAACGAGCGAGATTACGCGCGGACAGACTTGAAGCTAACGCCGCGCCTGCTTCGGTTCACCGAGCCGCAGTCCCTCGACCACCGCGTCCACCGCGCACTGGCGCGATATCTCCGAAAGCGCGCGCCGATCGTCCGCCTCCTGCATCGACAGATTATGCGTCCGGGTCGCGATCGAGCGAAGCTCGCCGATCGCGGTCTCCGACAATTCCTTCTGACCTTCGAGCAGCCGGTCGAGCACGGCTTCTGCGAGCGGCGTCGCGAACTCCACGCCCGCGAATTCATGGCAGCTCCACACGACGCGGCAATATTGGGTCTCGAGACCGACGATGCTCAGAAGGACCCAGCTGTCGGCGGTCGCGCCCGGCGTGACCTCGATCCGGCACCCGTGGGTCGAAATGTCGATCAGCCGGGCGCCGAGGCGGCTCCGGCCCGGCTCGCGAATCGAGGCATTCAGCCGCAACGCCGTTCTAGGCGCGCGGCGCCGTTCCGGTTGTCCGTCCGGCAGTGTTTCGGTGTCACTCATGGCGAGCATACTCCCCCCGCCGTCATGCGCCCGCGAAAGTGAAGAATTCCCTACTCCCCCTCCCTGCAAGGGGGGCAAGGGGTGGGTGCTTCTGAAGCGCCTCGATGGCGCTGAGGAAGCTTGATCATGGGCATTGAGCCCATTCGTCAGCAACCGACCCCTCGATCCCCTCCCTTGAAGGGAGTGGAGGAATGCTGCATCGCGCCGCCCATGACCAAGCCCACCGCCGCCAGGACGGGCGGCCGAATCCTCGTCGACCAACTCAAGATCCAGGGCTGCGACCGCATCTTCACCGTGCCGGGCGAAAGCTTCCTCGCGGTGCTCGATGCGCTCCACGACACGCCCGAGATCGAAACGATCGTCTGCCGGCAGGAAGGCGGCGTCGCTTACATGGCCGATGCGGATGGCAAGATGACTGGCCGCCCCGGAATCGCCTTCGTCACCCGCGGTCCCGGCGCGACCAACGCCAGCGCCGGAGTCCACGTCGCCTTCCAGGACTCGACCCCGATGATCCTCTTCATCGGCGACGTCGCGCGCGGCGACCGCGGCCGCGAGGGCTTCCAGGAAGTCGATTTCCCGGCTTTCTTCGCGCCCATCGCCAAATGGGCCGCGCGGATCGAGGACGCGCGGCGGATTCCTGAATACGTCTATCGCGCCTGGCGCGTCGCGACCGCCGGTCGGCCCGGCCCGGTCGTGCTCGCGCTGCCGGAGGACATGTTGCGCGACGAAGTCGAAGCGCTAGACCGCCCGCCCGTCCCGCCAGTCGCCGAGGAGCCCGATCCGGGGGCTGTGCAGGCGATGTTCGAACTGTTGAAGGAAGCCGCTTCGCCCGTCGCGATCGTCGGCGGCGCCGACTGGAGCCCGCGCGCGGCGCATCATTTCGCCAATTTCGCCTTCCGCTACGGAATTCCTGTCGCCGCCGCTTTCCGCCGCCAGGACGCGATCGACAACAAGTGCGGGGTCTACGCCGGACAGCTCGGTTACGGTCCGAACCCCAAGCTCCAGCAGCGCATTCGCGACGCGGACCTGATCCTCGCCGTCGGCCCGCGGCTAGGCGAGGCGACCACCGACGGCTACACACTCATCACGCCCGACCATCCTGGCCAGACGCTCGTCCACGTCCACCCGGACCCCAACGAGCTCGGTCGCGTCTATCACGCCGATCTGCCGATCTGTGCCGACATGGGCGAGTTCGCCGAGATGGTGGACGAATGGATCGACCCCGACCTCGTCCGCTTTTCCTGCGGCGACGACGCGCACAAGGAATGGCTCGAATGGTCGGAGCCGAAGCCGCGAGACGGCGTCAAACTCGATCTTGGCCCGTGCGTCGCCGCGATGCGCGAGAAACTTCCGCACGACACGATCGTCTGCAACGGCGCCGGGAATTTCTCCGGCTGGTGGCACCGCTACTGGCGCTACGGCCCGATCCCGACGCAGCTCGCGCCGACCAGCGGGACAATGGGTTACGGCCTCCCCGCCTCGGTCGCCACGGCGCTCCGCTTCAAGGACCGGCCGGTCGTCTGTATCGCGGGCGACGGCGATTTCCTGATGAACGGGCAGGAGCTGGCGACCGCTGCCCAATATGGCGCCGACCTGCTGGTCGTGCTCGTCGACAACGGCAGCTACGGCACCATAAGAATGCACCAGGAGCGCGAATATCCGAAACGGATCAGCGCCACCGAGATCAAGAACCCCGACTTCGCCATCCTCGCGCGGGCCTATGGCGGCTGGGCGGAGACGATCGAGAAAACCGAGGACTTCGCCCCCGCGCTCGACAAGGCGCTGAAGCGCAACGGCATCCGCCTCCTCCACTGCAAGACGGACGTCGAGCAGATCAGCAACGCAACGACGATCTCGAAGCTTCGGGAAAAATCAAAAGCCTAAATTCAGGCGTCAGCCCTGCTCGTCCGCCTTGCGCCAGGCGCGCTCGAACAAGCGGTCATGGAGATCGTCATCGTCCTTCGGCCGCTTGACGGCATCGCCTTTCCTGGGCTCCACGAACTCGCGCTCGAACTGCTTGACGAGGTCGTCGAGATGACCGCCGAAGCTGCCCTTCTTTTGGGGTCGTTCGTGCGGCATGATGCGCTCCGCTACATTCTCGCGAACATACAAACCTATACGCGCGACAGCGGGAATTCGCTCCCGAAATCATCATCCAATGTGAAGAGATTCCGGCATTAGCTGACGAGATTAGCGTCCCGGAACAGGCGCCAGCGACCGTCGGCGTCTTTGCGAAGGATGGTCAGCGTATAGCCCGACCGGCGCAGCGGCTCCCCTTCCGGCGGCGTCAAGGTGAGTTCGATGCGGTTGCGGATCCACGCGCGGTCGCCGAACACCTCCATCTCCTCGATTTCCGCACGGCCATCTAGTTGCAGGCCACGCATCGCTTCCGACGCCGCGCGAAACGCTTCCTTGCCGAATGGCTCGCGCCCAGTGACCGTGAACAGCACGTCGTCGGTCATCAGATCGAGCACGGCCTCGGTATCCCCTGCCCTGCTCGCTGCCATCCAGCGATCGACCAGATCGCGGATCGCCGCCTCGTCGTCGGTCATGCTGCTCCCCAAAATCACAATCCGAACGGATAAGTCTCGTCCTCGCGTGGCGCGGCTTCGCCCGGCCACTGCTCGCCCGGAAGCGGAGTCACGGCATTTGTCTCGTCAAACCAGACATATCCGTCAAACTGCTTCGGCAGAATTGCCTCGCTGTAGTGACTCCAGCGCTCGGTTTCCGGCCGGTAGATGACGCCGATAAACCGCTCCAGCCGCGGCTCCATCAGCTCCCCTGCGAGCCGTTCGTCGCGCTCTCCTTCGCGAAGGTCGAGGAGGAAACGCTCGACTCCGCTCTCGTGCGCCATTCGCTCGTAGCTTCCGGGAAGCGAGGGCTGGACCTTCTTGATTCGCATCGGCTCGCCCCAATCGTCCGCCGCGGCGACCGTCCCCTTGTGCGTGCCGAACCCGATCAGCCGTGCGTCATTGCCGAACTTCTCTTTCACCAGCTGACCGATGTTCAGCTCCCCGCGCAGCTGTCCCATGTCGGTATGTGCAGCGTTGCCAATATGGCTGTTGTGCGCCCAAACAATCGCCTTCGACTCCGGCCCTCTGGCGTTCAGGATCATGTTCAGCGTTTCGAACATGTGCGTGTCGCGCAAATTCCAGCTCTCTGCCGAGCCGTGGTACATGACCCGGTAGTAAGCTTCGGCGTTTTTCACGAGATGCGCATTGGCGGTCGCGTCGAGCCACTCGTCGCATTCCTCGCCACAGCAATCGACCTGCTTCTGGAGCAGGTCTTTCAACATCTGGATGACCCCGACTTCGCACCGGGCATAGCCTTCGACGAGCGCATGCCGGCCGTAGAGCTGCGGGTTCTCGGCCCAGGGGTCGAGACAGCCGTACCTGAGGTGCGCGAACCGCGCGAGCTCGGGATCGCGCTCCTCCAGGAAGTCGATGACCGCCTCCATCGACCCGCTGAGATTGTAGAGATCGAGTCCGTAGAAACCGACCAGGCGCTCGTGGATCAGATGCTCGTTGTGCCGGCGCATCCAGCGGATGAAGGCGTCCACCTCTTCGTTGCGCCACATCCACTTCGGGAAGCGCTCGAAGGCTTTCATCTCTCCTTCGCGCGACGGACGGTGACGGACGTAGCGGTCGACCGTGGCGGCGTCGGGCCAGTCTGCCTCGACGGCGACGATGGTGAAGCCGTGCCGCTCGATCAGATGCCGGGAGATCGCGGCGCGCGCGCGGTAGAATTCGCTGGTGCCGTGACTCGCCTCGCCGAGGCAGACGACCCGCGCGTCGCCGTAACGGTCGAAAAACTCGCCGAAGGTCCGGTCGTCGATGTCGGGGAGCGGTTCCGCACAATCGGCGATCAACCGGGGCAATATCTCGAGTTCAGCTTGTAGCATCCTTCCATCCTTCCTCGCCGATCAGCGGGACAAAGCGTACGCCGCCGAGGTTTTCTTCGATGAGCTTGCCGTCGGGGCCTTTGGTGACCTTGACCAGCTCCTGCACCCAGCCCGGGCTGCCCACCGGCATCACGATGGAGCCGCCGTCGGCAAGCTGCTCGATCCAGCGGGGGGGTATATGACTCCCGCTTGCAGCCGCCAGAATTGCGTCGAACGGCGCCTCGCCGGGACAACCTCTGGTGCCGTCGCCCTCCACGATCGTCACATTGTCGAAGCCGAGCCGCCGCAGCCGGTCGCGCGCGACCTCAAACAGATCGTGCTGCCGCTCGATGCCGATCACCTTGCCGGCGATCCGGCTGATTACCGCCGCCGCATATCCAGAGCCCGCGCCCACCTCGAGCACCTTGTCGCTCACCTTGATCCTCGCCGCCTGGATCATCAGCCCGACGATGTAGGGCTGAGAAATCGTCTGCCCCGCTTCGATGGGCAACGGATGATCCCCGTAAGCGAGATGCGCATATTCCGGGCTCACGAACGCCTCGCGCGGCACTTCGAGAAATGCATTGAGGATCAACTTCTCGGTGATCCCGCGTCGCTTCAGCTGACGCTCGACCATCGCCTCGCGCTCACGGGCAGAGTCTGTCATGGTTGTCGCCATGGTCCACCTCCGGACCACGACGAAACGGGCGAGAAAGCAGGGCCGTTCCGATGAAAGATCAGGAACTTCGGTTCGCGGGTTCGGTACCCAAACGGTACGACGAGTTGATGGTCCCGCTCATCTTCCACCCCTATGCGGACGAGCTGGCCCGGCGTGCGCGCTTGTTCGGCCCCAGGCGCATCCTCGAAACGGCGGCCGGAACCGGCGCGGTCACGCAAGCTCTCCACGAAGCGTTGCCGGAAGCAGAGATCGTCGCGACCGACCTCAATCAGCCGATGCTCGACGTTGCAGCCCAGCGCGTGACTTCGGAAAATGTACGCTTCGTTCAGGCGGACGCCCAGGCGCTACCGTTCGATGATGCCATTTTCGACCTCGTCGTCTGCCAGTTCGGCTCCATGTTCTTCCCCGACAAGGTTCGCGGCCATTCGGAAGCCCGGCGGGTGCTTCACGACGGCGGCCGGTACATGCTCGCGATCTGGGACCGGATCGAGCGCAATCCGGTGACCGAAGTCGCGCAGCAAGTCCTCATCGCTTGCTTCCCCGACGACCCGCCCCTGTTCATGCGCGAAGGCCCGTTCGGATATTCGGATCCGGCAAAGATCGAGTCGGACCTGCATGCGGCGGGTTTCGGCCAGGTGGAAATCGACACGGTCGAACTGAGGAGCCGCAGCCCGTCCGCCCACGATGCCGCGATGGCCCTCTGCTACGGAACGCCCATGGGCACCGAGCTCGACGACCGAGACTCCGGAAGCCTCGAACGCATCTTCCCGCTCGTGGAGCAGGCGCTCCGGCAGTTCGAAAGACCTTCCGGCATCGACGCGCCCATGTCGGCGCACATCGTGACGGCGACGAGGTGACTGGCTCCAGTCTTCGACCGTGAGGCCGGGAATGTTAGATCAATCCCGCCAGCGGGCTCGATGGATCGGCGTAGCGACGCTTCTGCATGCGCCCGGCGAGATACGCGAGCCGCCCCGCTTCGACCGCTCCCTTCATCGCCCGGGCCATCAGCACCGGCTCCTTCGCCTCGGCGATCGCGGTGTTCATCAGCACGCCGTCGCAGCCCAGTTCCATCGCGACCGCCGCATCGCTCGCCGTGCCGACGCCGGCATCGACCAGCACCGGCACCCCGGCCCCCTCGACGATCAGCCGGATGGTCACGCGATTCTGGATCCCGAGTCCGGAACCGATTGGCGCGCCGAGCGGCATGATCGCCACCGCGCCCGCTTCCTCGAGCTGCTTCGCGGCGATCGGGTCGTCGACGCAATAGACCATCGGCTCGAAGCCTTCCTTGACCAAGGTTTCTGTCGCCCGGAGCGTCTCGCGCATGTCGGGGTAAAGCGTCTTCGCTTCGCCCAGCACCTCGAGCTTCACGAGCTTCCAGCCGCCGGCCTCGCGCGCCAGGCGCAAGGTCCTGATCGCCTCCTCAGCGGTGAAACAGCCGGCCGTGTTCGGCAGATAGGTGACCTTGTTCGGGTCGATGAAGTCAGTCAGCCTTGGCTGATTGGGGTCGGAAATGTTCACCCTCCGCACCGCGACCGTGACGATCTCCGCGTCCGACGCCTCGACCGCCGCGGCATTCTCCTCGAAGCTCTTGTACTTGCCCGTGCCGACGATCAGCCGTGACGTGAAGCTGCGCCCCGCGACGGTCCAGCTATCGGCCCGAACTGATTCAGGAGCGTTCATCAGCCGCCTCCAACGAAATGCACGATCTCGTAAGCATCGCCGTCGGCCACCGGCACGTCGCCGAGTGTCGAACGCGGCACGATCTCCAGATTGCGCTCCACAGCGACGCGCAGCGGATCGAGGCCGAGCAGTTTGACCATGTCCGCAACGCTGGTCCCGCCGGGCACCCGCCGGTGCTCACCGTTGACGCTGATCTTCAGGCTTTGGTCGATACTCATTGACAAAGGGGAGATAGGAAGGTCCACGCGGCGGCGCAAATGACGACAGGCAAATCTCCGTGCCCGCACTGGACGCGGCGCCGCACCTCTGCAAGGAAGCGGCCGCGACCGGGCGAAGAGCCGGCTTCAACAGGGGAAGTGTGAATGGCCCAGCCGCCGAAGGGCGCGAAGGACGGCGATATGCGTATCGATCCGAAGCTGGTACGCGAGCTCGCCCGGCTTCTCACCGATAATCAGCTGACCGAGATCGAGGTTCAGGACGGCGACCGCCGGATCAAGGTCGGACGTGAAGTGGCGCCGATCGTCACCGCGGCGCCGATGGCGCCCGCGCTGACCGCCCCGCCGATGCATGCGAAGGAGGAACTCGGCGAGCAGGAAGAGAAAATCGCCGGCAATGCGGTTACCTCGCCGATGGTCGGCACCGCCTATCTTTCGCCGGACCCCGACGCCAAGCCTTTTATCGAGGTCGGCGACACAGTGAAGGCCGGTGACACGCTGCTGATCGTCGAGGCGATGAAGGTGATGAACCCGATCACCGCGCCCGAAGGCGGCGTCGTGAAGAAGCTGCTCGTCGCCGACGGTCAGCCGGTCGAGTTCGACCAGCCGCTGGTCGTCATCGGCTAGACCCGATGAAAATCGAGAAGCTGCTGATCGCCAATCGCGGCGAGATTGCGCTCAGAATCCATCGCGCCTGCCACGAAATGGGCATCAAGACGGTCGCGGTTCACTCGACCGCCGACTCCGACGCCATGCACGTCCGCCTCGCCGACGAGACCGTATGCATCGGCCCGCCACCCGCGACCGAATCCTATCTCAACATCCCCAACATCATTTCCGCCGCCGAAGTCGTCCACGCCGACGCCATCCACCCCGGTTACGGTTTCCTCTCCGAAAACGCGCAGTTCGCCGAGATCGTCGAGCGGCACGACATCATCTGGGTCGGTCCCAAGCCCGAACATATTCGTACCATGGGCGACAAGATCGAGGCGAAGCGCACCGCTGCGAAGCTCGGCCTCCCGCTGGTTCCGGGCTCCGACGGGCCGCTCACCAGCGTCGACCAGGCGAAGAAGCTAGCCGACGAGATTGGCTATCCCGTCCTCATCAAGGCGGCATCGGGCGGCGGCGGTCGCGGCATGAAGGTCGTGCCTTCCGTCGACCAGCTCGAAAGCCTGATGAGCCAGGCGGCCGCCGAGGCGCGCTCCGCGTTCGGCGACGACACCGTCTACATGGAAAAATACCTCGGCAATCCGCGCCATATCGAATTTCAGGTGTTCGGCGACGGCAACGGGAACGCCATCCACCTCGGCGAACGCGATTGCTCGCTCCAGCGCCGCCACCAGAAGGTGCTCGAGGAAGCGCCTTCTCCGGTGATCACGCTCGAGGAGCGCTTCCACATGGGAACGATCGTCGCCAATGCGATGGCCGAGATGAGCTACCGCGGCGCCGGCACCATCGAGTTCCTTTACGAGAACGGCGAATTCTATTTCATCGAAATGAACACCCGGCTCCAGGTCGAGCATCCGGTGACCGAGATGATCAGCGGCATGGACCTGGTCCGCGAGCAGATCCGCGTCGCTTGCGGCGAGGGGCTCAGCTACACGCAGGAGCAGGTGAAGCTGCACGGCCACGCGATCGAGTGCCGCATCAATGCCGAGGACCCGGAAACCTTCGCTCCCTCGCCCGGCCTGGTGAAGAATTACGTCGCGCCCGGCGGCATGCACGTCCGCGTCGATAGCGGGCTCTACACCGGCTATCGCGTCCCGCCTTTTTACGACAGCATGATCGGCAAGCTGATCGTCTACGGCTCCAACCGCGAAAGCTGCATCCGCCGCCTCCGCCGGGCGCTCGAGGAGTTCGTGGTCGAAGGCATGAAGACCACCATCCCCCTCCACCAGCGCCTCGTCCGCGACCCCGAATTCCTCGCTGGCGACTACACGATCAAGTGGCTGGAGCAGTGGCTCTTGCGCGAGCACGAGAGCGCGGAATAACCTTCATCGCCCCAAGGGGCGAACTGGCGCCTTGCGCAGCCGCGGTTCGGGTTTCACACTTCGCTCATCCGAGGGGGGAACCGCATGAGCCTGATCGCCGACCTGAAATCGCTCGAACCGCGGCAGCGCAGCGCGATCTGGGCCTCCTATCTCGGCTGGACGCTCGACGCCTTCGACTTCTTCCTGATGGTGTTCGTCCTGAAAGCGATCGCGAACGAGTTCGGGACCGACATCAAGGAAGTGACGGTCGCCATCTTCCTGACGCTAGCGGCGCGACCGTTCGGAGCCCTGTTCTTCGGTCTGCTCGCCGACCGCGTCGGCCGCCGGCCCGTGCTTATGATCGTCGTGCTCGCTTTCTCCTTGTTCTCCGCGCTGTCTGGACTCGCCGGCACGCTGACCCAGCTGCTCGTCATCCGCACTCTGTTCGGATTCGCGATGGGCGGCGAATGGGGGATTGGCGCCAGCCTCGTCATGGAGACGATTCCCGCGAAGCTTCGCGGTCCCGTCTCGGGCCTGCTCCAGAGCGGCTATCCGTCCGGCTATTTCGTCGCCAGCCTCGTCTATTTCGCCTTGTTCGACATGATCGGCTGGCGCGGCATGTTCTTCGTCGGCATCGCACCGGCGCTGCTCGTCTTCCTGATTCGGATGCACGTCGAGGAAAGCCCCGCCTTCGTCGCCGCCAAGGCCGGGCCGCGGGTCAATCCCTTCGCGGAGATCGCCCGCAATTGGAAGATCGCGCTCTACATGATCGTGCTGATGGCCGCGTTCAACGCGTTCAGCCACGGCACGCAGGACCTCTACCCGACCTTCCTTCAGCAGCAGCACCATTTCAACACGCAGCTCACCGGCACGCTGACGGCAATCATGAACGTCGGCGCGATCGTCGGCGGGATCGGTTTCGGCATCTGGTCGGAGAAGATCGGGCGCAAGAACACAATCATCGTCGCCAGCCTGCTCGCGATTCCGATCATTCCTTTGTGGGCGTTCACCGCAACACCGTTGTTGCTCGGCACCGGCGCCTTCCTGATGCAGGTCGCGGTCCAGGGCGCCTGGGGCATCGTGCCGGTGCACCTCAACGAGCTGTCGCCGGGCGCGGTGCGGGCGATGTTCCCGGGCTTCGCCTATCAGCTCGGCAATCTCATCATGTCCCGCAACGCCGTGTTCCAGGCCGATATAGCCCAGAGCCACGGCAACAATTACGGGCTCGCGCTGGCCATTTTCGGCGGAACGATGGCGCTGGTCATCGCCATATGGACGGCCATCGGCCCCGAGCGAAAAAGCGCGGACTTCAGCGCGGAGGCTCGATCCGTCCCGACGTAACCGGATGGAATAGCGACCTTTTCCTTCACGCCAGGTTCAATCCATGGCAGCATAATGTAACCATGGGATCCTGCGCCATCGCCGCAAGCCGCGTCGATCGTTCGAAGGCGATCGCGGCCGTCGTCGCCGTGCACATCGCGCTTGCGTTCGTGATCCTTACCGGCCTCAACGTGCATATGGTGAGCCAGGCGGCCGATCGCCTGGCCACCTTCACCGTGGTCGAACCAGCTCCCCCGCCGCCTCCGCCCAAGCCTGCGACAAGAATCCACGTGTTGAAGAAGCCCGCAGGCGCTCCCGCGCCCAAGGCGGAGCCGTCGCCGATCGTGGCTCCGCCACCGAAGCTGCCGCTGCCCTCCCCCATTCCAGCGGCGAAGCTAGCGGGAACCGGCAGCGCTTCAAGCGCCGGCGCAGCCAGCTCGGGCAGCGGGACGGGCGCTGGCGGTTCCGGCAACGGTCCGGGAGGCGGTGGCGATTTTTCGCGCTTCACCCCCGCGCGGCGTATCACCAAGATTCCTAACAGCGAATATCGCCACCTCGCCGCCACCGGCCTCAGCCGCGGACGGGTCGGGGTGACGATCAAGGTGGAACCCGACGGAAGCGCGTCCAACTGCCGCGTCGCCCGTTCGAGCGGCGACCCGGGCATCGACGCGCTGATGTGCCGACTCACCCTCCGCTACGTTAGCTTTGAGCCCGCGCGCGATCCCGCTGGCCGCCCGGTAGCCCAGGACGTCACTTTCTTTCCAAACTGGTGGCGGCCCTAGCGGCTCGCGACCGAATCCCGCCCGCTGTTTCCACCGGTGTCCGCGACCTTCGCCTTATCGCGGCCATAGGCGTCGTCGTAATAAGCGATCGCCCCTCCGTCGGGCATCGCGGTCATGTAGGTGATATAGACCGGCACCGGCTGGTCCAGCATCACCGGCTCCTCGGTGCCCGCGCCTTGCCAGGTAAGGTCGCGGTGGAACAGCCATTTGCTCAGACGCCACGCATCCTCGAGCCGCACGCACCCGCCACTGAAATAGCGTTCTGATTTTTCGAACAGCTCGCGCCGCGGATTGTCGTGCAGATAAACGCCGAACTGGTTGGGGAACATGAACTTGATGCGCCCCATGAAATTCTCGGGGCCGGGCTTCTGGCGAAGCAGTATCTGGGTCTTGCCGTCGCGTACCGCGTCCCAATCGATCTTCGTCGCATCGAGGATTTGCGGATTCCGCGACCAATCTGAGACCTGCTGATAGCCCATGCGCTCGAAGTAGCTGAAACCGTACTTTTCGACCCACTGGCCGACATCGTCCCACGCGAGATCGGAGGGTACGTACCAATAGGGGTTCAGCGCCGCGTAGGTGATCTCAGCCGCCATCATTGGCGTTGGATATTTGGTCTTGCCGACGACCACGACCATCGAATCCACGGCCTTGCGGTCCTGGTACATGAAGAGCCGCTGCTGCGCCGCGTTGACCAGCAGGTAGCGCTGCTTTCCGGCCGGAAGAATTCGCGCGCGCGTCAGATTCAGCTGAAGAATCTCGCGCTGGTGATCGTCGCTGTACTTGTGATCGGCGATCGCCTCGCGAAGTTCTCCATAGATCGGGTGCATCCACCCCATCCCGGTCACATAATCCGACAGCGACGGCGCCGCCGCCGCTTCGAGCAGCGCCGCTTGCGGAGTCGGCTGCTTGGGCTTCAAATCGGGATCGACCCAGGTCAGCCCGACTCCCGGATCGGTACGCAAGTCCTCGACATAAGCGGCGAACGCCTGCGAAAGCATCTCGTCGGCTCGAAGAACGTCCTTGCGCTTGCCGTCCCGCGCCTTGCCGAGCGCGGCCTGCAGCTCGAGCGAAAAATATCTGTTCGGATTAAGCCCGTCGATGTTCGCCGTGCGCAGCAGCTTCACCAGCTCCTGTGCGGAATCGCCAGCATTCGCAGAGAACCACAGCGGCGCGTCTTTTCGCGCTTTGTAGAAATCGGCGACGCTTTGGTACTGAGCTGCCGGGGCGGCCGCAGCGGACGCGACCGTCACCGCATAGGCGGAGGACGGCAACGCAAACGACAGCGGAGCCGCGGCGAGCGCAAGCGCCGCTACGACACCGCCAGTCTTCCGAAAAGAGTGCACCGGCCAACGGCCGGTGCACGAGTTACGCAAACGTTTCACTTGTACTCCGATAACTGGATTCCGCTCAGCCGCGCTCACCCCTTGCGGACGGCGCCGTGTAGGTCGGCGGCGGAGGCGGAGCGGTGGTCGACGGCGCACCCTGGTAATATTGCCCATTGTAGACGTATCCGTCCACCATCCCGTCATTGTTCCGGTCAGCCCAGACCGCGCCGGCAAGTCCGCCGACCGCTGCGCCGATGACCGCGCCTTGCAGGATGCTGACGCCCGGGATCACCGCGCCGGCCGCGGCGCCGAGCGCCGCGCCGCCGAGTGCGCCCGTCGCGGCACTGGCAAGAACGCTGTGGGTGTTCGGATCGTAACCCTGGGGTGGGCCGGCGTAATATTGGCCGTTGGCGACATAGCCGTCGACATAGCCGTCATTGTTGTTGTCGGCCCAGATCGCGCCGGCGAGACCGCCGATCGCCGCGCCGACTGCGGCGCCCTCGATCACGCTGACGCCCGGCACGACCGCGCCGACCGCCGCGCCGCCAACGCCACCGATCGCCGCGTCCTGCGCGACGCGCGGGTTGCTGGCGCACGCGCCGAGCGCGGCTGTACTTGCAAGCGTAACGACTAGAATGGATTTACGCATCGCTCTTTCTCCCGTGTGTTGAGCTGCCGAACATACGCCCACACCCTGCGGTTCCGCCGGAGGCGGTGCATGTTACAAGCGCAGGAACGACGATTGCGGCTCATCGTTCCGCAACCGCGACGATGATGCAAGAAGAAAGACCGGGCCCTCCGTTAACCAACGATTTAACCGTTTGAATCAGCGCAGGAAGCAAATTTGATGAAAGCCACGATCTATCACAATCCGATGTGCGGAACGTCGCGCAAGACGCTCGACATTTTGCGCGATTCGGGCAGCGACATTTCGATCCGGGAATATTTGAAGGACCCGCCGGGCCGCGACGAGTTGAAGCGGCTGTACGAACGCGCTGGAATGCGCCCGGTCGAGGGTCTTAGAACCAAAGAGCCGCTTGCCGAGAAGCTCGGCCTGAAGCGCCCCGATCTGACCGACGACGAGGTCCTAGACGCGATGGTTGCACACCCCATCCTTATCGAGCGGCCGATCGTGGAAACGGAAAAGGGCGTCCGCCTCTGCCGCCCGCAGGACAAGGTGCGGGAAATTCTATGATCTATCCTCCCCGGCATTTGCCGGGGAGGGGAACCGCCGAAGGCGATGGAGGGGTCTTCTTGATTCGCGCCAAGGCTCCTCCACCATGCTGCGCATGGTTCCCCTCCCCTCAAAATCGAGGGGAGGATAGTTAGTATCCATGTCCGAGCTCGACCCGCGCCTCCTCCTCCAGGGCTATGCCACCGGCGTCTTTCCCATGGCCGACAGCCGCGAGGCGGACGAATTGTTCTGGGTCGAACCGAAGGTTCGCGCGATCATCCCGATGGACGGCTTCCATGTCTCGCACTCACTCCGCAGGACGATCCGCTCGGGCCGGTTTGGCGTCACCTGCGACCGCGATTTCGCCGGCGTCATCGGCGCCTGTGCCAACCGCGACGAAACCTGGATCAACACCGAGATCGAGCGTGCGATGCTCGCGCTCCATGCCTCGGGCCACGCGCATTCCATCGAAACCTGGCAAAGCGGCGAACTCGTCGGCGGCCTCTACGGTGTCAATCTCGGCCGCGCCTTCTTCGGCGAAAGCATGTTCAGCCGCCGCACCGATGCGTCGAAGGTCGCGCTCGCCTGGCTGGTCGCGCGGCTCAAGGCGGGCAATTTCACGCTTCTCGACTGTCAGTTCATGACCGAGCATCTGAAGTCGCTCGGCGCAATCGACGTGACGCGCGAAACCTATGTCGAATTGCTTTCCGCCGCGCTCGGCGGGGATGGCGGCGTCGTGGACGGAGCCGCCGGGGGTGCTGTGGCGGGCGACCCGACGCTCTCCGGCGCTGATTTCTTCGCACTCGACAGGCTGCTCGAAGCAACCGGCGCGGCTGGTGCGGGCGGCCCGGGCGGGTATGTCATCTCGCAGCTCTTGGGCCACACGTCGTAAACCGGGTTTTCGACGACGTTCAGCGACGGTGATTCCTTGTACACCCAGCCCGAAAAGACCCGCCCCCAGCTCTTGTCCGGCCGCTGCACGTCGACCTGGACGAAGGCGCCGGTCAGCTTCTCCGCTTCCCACGGCGCCGTAGTTTCGCAAGCCCGAAGCCGAACGATCACGTCCTTCCACCGCGCCGACTGCCCGGGGTGGAGCGCGATGTTCTGGACGATGCCGTTGCGCTTGTTGAGGATTCCGAGCACCGCGACCCGCTGCGCCATCGGCGTCACGCCGCCCTGCCCAGCCGCGGTCGCGGGCACCCTGTTAGTGACCGCCGCCGACCCGTTTTGCTCGGAGCCGCGGCCGCACGAACCCAGCGCGAGCGCGATCAATATGGGCGCGACAAAGCGTCTCACGCTTATTCGGGGCGCCAAGGCTCGTAATCGCCCGTCGAAGCTGGCCGGATGCGACCGCTGCCGAGCGCGCCGTCGGGCCGGAACGCTTCCATCGTGCCGGTCAGATTGCCCGTAGGCTCGATCTGGAACTTGCGCACCGGCGGAAGCGCCTCGTCCGGAAGCTCGTCGATTGTCCCGCGAAGCCACAGCTGCCAGTCGGGCGGCACCCGGCTTCCGTCATTCGCGCCGTTATAGATGACCCATCGCCGAGCCGGCCGCTTCCTGTCCTGGTAATAAACGTTCCCCGCAGGATCGCGTCCAACCTCGCTCCCGAAGCGGCGCGTCCACAACGCCGTCCCGACCGTCGCGCCGTTCCACCATGTGAATGTTTTCGACCAGAATCCCATCGGCCTGCGCCTGTGCCGTGTCGGAAGGGGGAGTGCAAGGCAGTATCGTCTAGTCCTGCTGCCTCCGCCTCATCTTCCGATCAAAGAACAGCAACAGGAAACCGCTCACAAGCGGGATGAAAACGAACAGCAGATAAAACTCAAAAGCTCCGCTCAGCGCTTGCGAAGGATTTTCCAGAAACGCGAGGATCGGCACGATCATGAACATCAGAGTGGTGCTGATAAGGCCCCAGCCAAGACCGCGCTTCCAGCGCATTAATGCCCCCAATCCACCTGGTCGCCCGCGCCTATCCCGAGTTCTGCGGCCCTGCCTCCGGCAATCTCCAGCACCGCGATAATCGGCGCGGTGGACGGCACCGGCGTTTCGTCGAGCGGCCTGGCGGTCGCGACTCGAACGATTTTTCCGTCTGGGCCGATAAACACCATGTCGAGCGGGATCAGCGTGTTCTTCATCCAGAAGGCGACTTCCTGCGGCGGATCGAACGGGAAGATCATCCCTTCGTCGGGCGCGAGTGAGCGCCGGAACATCAGCCCCAGCTCTTGCTCGCGCGGTGTCGCAGCCACCGCCACCTCGAACTTGTGGACTCCATTCGCCGAGCGAATCGTCAGCGGCACTTGGCGAAGTCCGGTCTGCGGGTTTCCTTGAGGTTCGGCATTCTGCACCGGCGCGGTTTGCGCTGGCGCATTTTGGGCCGGAGCCCCGGGACTGCACGCAACGAAAACGGCCGCAGCCGCGGCTACTCCAGCGATCCGTCGCAGGCGCGAAGCTCGATCGCGGTCAGGCCCTTGGCACTCGGCGCTACGCGCGCCTGGAGCATCTGTCCCGGCTGCAGCTCCGCGAGATGGGCGTTGCGCACCGTCTCCATGTGCACGAAGACGTCCTCGCCGCCTGCTCTGTCGGGACGCTTGACGAAACCATAGCCCCGCACTCGGTTGAACCATTTGACCTCCACCGGCTCGAACTCGCCGGCCGCGTCGGCGAGCGCCTTGCGGTCCGCGCGGTCGAGGGCGGGCATGGACGAGCGCGGCTGCGGCGGCAAGGCCGACGAGATGTCGATCGACAGGATGCGCTTCGCCTGCAGCCCCCGATCGAGCCTGACGGGCACGCATTCGATGATCGCCCCCTCGGGCACGCTTCGCCGCCCGTGCTCGCGAAGCACGCTGAAGTGCAGAAGCACGTCGCCGTCGATCTCGTCGCTGACGAGGAAACCGAATCCGCGCGTCGCGTCGAACCATTTGACCCGGCCGGAGATCGGCGGCAGCTCTGCCTCGGGAGATTGCTCTTCCGGATTCATGGTGGCCCCACCCTTGGCGGCAATGACGGACGCGCTTACCATTCGCGCCTCAATATCACGCGCGCGAGTGTCGGCAAACCGACTTTAGCGGATGTTTAGCCGCGTCCGCACGCCGAGTTCGTCCGGGTCTACATCGGATTCCGGCCGCAGACCGGCAATGGCGCGCGCCAAGGCGAAGGAATGGCCCGCGCGCATCATCGCGGCGATCCATTTCTCGCGGAGCTTCGGGTCCGGCGCCTCCGCGGCATAAGGTCCAATCCGGCGCCGCCCGGCGAACCGAAGCGCGCTCGCGACCGCTTCTCTGTCGGCATGCGCCTCGGCCGCGACCCCATCCTCGTCGCCGACACCGGCGAGCCGCAGCTTCTCGACCACGCGCCGCCGTCCGTAGCCGCGCCCCGTCAGCGCCTGCGATTTGCTGAGCGCGTAGGCGGCGTCGTCGATATAGCCGAGGCCAGCGAAGCGGTTGGCGAGCGCTTCGAGATCGGGCTCGCGCGCACCGCCCCACCCGCGTTCGCGGATCTTTCGCGAGAGATAGGCGCGGAGTTTCGCCCGCGTCGTCGCGTAGCGTCCGACATAGCGCAGCCCCAGCTCTTCGAGCCGGCGCTCGTCCAGCGGCGCGCGCGCCGTTCGCTCGCGTTTGGATGCCATGACGCCGTTTTTGTGCCACAGTCGCTCGGCAACAGGAAATGGGCCGCTGAAGGCGGCACCGGACTACGTAGTGAAACAGCGAAGGAAGGGACGGCGTGCTCGAACGCAACGCCTCAGTCAGGACAGACCTTGCCCCGGCGGGCGCAACGCCAACCCTCGACACGCTGCCGCGACGCCTTGCCGATTTCGACACGATCGGCCGGGCGCTGGACTATGCGGCGAAGGGCCGGCGCGGCCTCAATTTCCATGACGCGCGCGGAACGCTAGCCGAGGCCTATAGCTTTGCCGAGCTACGCGACGAAGCGACCGTTCACGCGCACCGCTTCATGGCGCTCGGGATCAAGCCGGGCGACCGAATCGCGTTGGTGGCTGAGACCGGTCCCGAGTTTGCGGCCTGCTTTTTCGGCGCGGTCTATGCGTGCGCCTGGCCGGTGCCGCTTCCGCTGCCGACCAGTTTCGGCGGGCGCGAAGCCTATGTCGACCAGCTCTCTGTCCAGCTGAAGAGCTGCGATCCCGCGCTATTCCTCTTCCCCGACGAGCTCGCCGACTTCGGCAGCGAAGCGGCGGACAAGGCGGGCGTCGTCTCGCGCGCCTGGGCATCGCTCCCCGAAGTCGATCCCGCGCCGGGCGATCTTCCCACCGCCGATCCCGATGACATCGCCTATCTCCAATATTCGAGCGGTTCGACGCGTTTCCCGCACGGGGTCGCGGTCACCCACCGGGCGCTGCTCGACAACCTCCATTCGCACGGCGTCGGGCTTGGAGTCATCGAGACCGATCGCGTGATTTCATGGCTGCCCTGGTACCATGACATGGGCCTCGTCGGCTGCTTCCTGTCGCCGATCGCGATGCAGATGTCGGTAGATTTCCTGAAGACCGAGGATTTCGCCCGCAGGCCGCTTGCCTGGCTCGACATGATCACCCGCAATCCGGGCACGTCGGTCAGTTACTCGCCGACCTTCGGCTACGACATCTGCTCGCGCCGGATGAGTTCGCAGACACGCGCGGCCGAACGGTTCGACCTCGAGCGCTGGCGGATCGCCGGCAACGGCGCCGACATGATCCGCCCCGACGTCATGCAGGCGTTCGTCGATTCATTCGCCGAAGCCGGGTTCAAGGCGAGCGCCTTCTGCCCCAGCTACGGCCTTGCCGAGGCCACGCTCGCCGTGTCGCTGATGCCACCAGGCGAGGGCATCCGGCTCGAGCTCGTCGAAGAAACGGAGCTTGCCGGAGGCCTCGAAGCATCGTCCGACAGCGACAGCCCGCGGCGCTATCGTGCTGTCGTCAATTGCGGCAAGCCGGTGATCGCAATGGAGATCGAGATCCGCGACGCGGTCGGCACACCGCTCCCCGATCGCGGAATCGGCCGAGTCTATGTCCGCGGCGCGAGTGTCATGCACAGCTATTTCCGCGACGAGGATTCGACTCGCGCAGCGCTCAGCCCGGACGGATGGCTCGACACCGGCGATATGGGCTACATGTCGAACGGCTATATCTTCATCGTCGGCCGCGCGAAGGACATGATCATCATCAACGGCCGCAATCACTGGCCGCAGGATATCGAATGGGCGGTCGAGCAGCTCCCCGGCTTCAAGTCGGGCGACATCGCGGCTTTCGCGATTACTGGTCCATCGGGCGAGGAAACGCCGGCGGTGCTCGTCCACTGCCGGGTCTCCGACGCGGGAGAACGCGGCCGCCTCCGCGACGAGATTCGCGAGCGGGTGCGCGCGATCACGGGAATCATGCCGGTCGTTGAGCTCGTCCCGCCGAGGACTCTCCCCCGCACCAGCTCCGGCAAGCTCTCGCGTGTGAAGGCGCGGTCGCTCTATCTGTCCGGAGAGATACAGCCTTACGATATAGCGGCGTAACTCGTCATTCCCGCGAAAGCGGGAACCCAGTCTTCTTCTTGGCCAGGTCCCCGCTTTCGCGGGGATGGCGAGTGGGGTATCTGCCCCGCCATGCAAGCCGCCAGCAGCGTCATCGACCTGATCGGCAACACTCCGCTGATCAAGCTCCGCCGGGCCTCTGAAGCGACCGGCTGCACGATCCTCGGAAAGTGCGAGTTCCTCAATCCCGGCCAGTCGGTGAAGGACCGCGCAGCGCTCTACATCATCAGGGACGCGATCGAGCGCGGTGCGCTGAAGCCCGGCGGCGTGGTCGTCGACGGCACGGCCGGCAACACCGGCATCGGACTCGCGATGGTCGCCAACGCGCTCGGCATGAAGACCGTCATCGTCATCCCCGAGACCCAGACGAAAGAGAAGAAGGACACGCTCCGCGCGCTCGGCGCGGACCTCGTCGAGGTGCCCGCCGTGCCCTACCGCAATCCCAACAATTACGTGAAAATCTCCGGCCGGATGGCCGAGCGCCTCGAGCGCGAAGAGCCGAACGGCGCGATCTGGGCCAACCAGTTCGACAATATCGCCAACCGCCGCGCGCACATCGAGACCACCGGCCCCGAAATCTGGGAGCAGACCGGCGGTGAGGTCGACGGTTTCATCTGCGCCGTAGGCACCGGCGGCACGCTGGCGGGAATCGCCGTGGCACTGCGCGAGCGCAAGCCCGACGTCGCCATCGGCCTCGCCGACCCGCCGGGTGCCGCGCTGTTCAATTACTACGCAAACGGCGAGCTCAAGGCGGAGGGAAGCTCGATCACCGAAGGCATCGGTCAGGGCCGGATCACTGCCAACCTCGAAGGTTTCGAGCCCGACTATTCCTTCCAGATCCCCGACGAGGAATCGATCCTCGTCTGCTTTGAACTCCTGGAGCATGAAGGCCTGTGCATGGGCCCCTCGTCCGGCGTGAACGTCGCGGGCGCAATCAGGCTCGCGCGCGAGCTCGGCCCCGGCAAGACGATCGTCACCATCCTTGCCGACTATGCCACCCGCTATCAGTCAAAGCTGTTCAACCCCGACTTCCTCCGCTCCAAAGGCCTGCCGGTCCCCTGGTGGCTCGACCGGAAGGAACGCGCCGAACCGGACTTTGTCGAGGTCGAAACGATCTGATCGGCGTCGGCGCGGCGCAGCCGGCCCTTGCGATTCTGTTCAGCGCCACCAAGTCAGCACGGCCGTTTCACCCACTCTTCTCCCGAGGAGGTCATCAATGACTCTACGCATCGGTTCCATCGCTCCAGACTTCGAGGCCGACACTACCAAGGGCCGCATCCGCTTTCACGACTGGCTCGGCGATAGCTGGGGCGTGCTCTTCTCGCACCCGAAGGACTTCACCCCGATCTGCACGACCGAGCTCGGTTATCTCGGCAGGATTCAGCCAGAGTTCGACAAGCGCAACGTGAAGATCATCGGCCTCTCGGTCGACCCGGTCGAGGACCACCAACGCTGGCTCGAAGACGTGAATCGCGTCGGCGGCTGCAACGTCGAATATCCGATCATCGCCGACCACGATCTCAATGTCGCCAAGCTCTACGACATGCTTCCGGAGGATGAGCCGGGGACGGCCGAAGGGCGCACCCCGGTCAACAACCAGACCGTCCGCACCGTCTTCATCATCGGCCCCGACAAGCAGATCAAGGCGATGCTAATCTACCCGATGTCGGCCGGCCGCAATTTCGACGAGGTCCTTCGCCTGGTGGATGCGCTCCAGCTCACCACCAAACACAAGGTTTCAACGCCGGTGAACTGGAAGCCGGGCGAAGACGTGGTCATCGCCGGATCGGTGACGGACGAGGAAGCGCGGACGCTCCACCCCCACGGCTGGAAGAACGTCACCCCCTACATGCGCGTGACCCGTCAGCCCGGCCTCGACCAGCCGAGCGAAGCCCAGAAGCCCGAGCGCCAGCCCGCCTGACCTTCTCGCCCGAATTCCGCGTTAAACCCATGTTTACGCGGCGATGCCACAGGTCCCGCTGGGGCGGGGAGCAGACATCGTGCAGCGCATGCATGGTTGGATCGGGCGCAAGGATCGCCAGCCGGTTGCCGTCGATGCGGTCATTCACCGCACCGACGGCACCAGCTCGGCCATCAAGCTCAGCAACATTTCCGACGAAGGCTGCCGGATCGAATCCGACGACCTCCGCATCGGCGAACAAGTCGAGATCGCAATTCCCGAATATGGGCAGCTGAAGGCGCAGGTCCGCTGGGCACTGGCCGGCAGCGCCGGCGCGAAGTTCCTCGCCGACGGCGACGCCTGACCGACGCCCGTTTCTCAAAGCCATTTCGTGACGACATTTGCCGCTTCTTGCTAGCCCGCGTCCAGCCGTGCCATGCCCTGGCGAGGAGAGGGACTCGGGATGAACTTCAGGAATCTGATCTTCGCGGCGGCTGCACTGGGGTTCGCCGTCACCGCTACCGCCGAAAGCCGGGTCGAGCCGGCGGTGCAGCCCGGCGGCGACATTCCGAGTCACTTCCGCCCGGCCGTGCCGCCGATCCCGAAGGGCGGCGACATTCCCAAATCGTTCAAGGCGCCGCGCACCGGCTTCCAGTACGTCCGCCGCGAGCTCATGATCCCGATGCGCGACGGCGTGAAGCTCTACACCGTCCTCATTGTGCCGAAGGGCGCGGGACCCTTCCCCATCATGCTCGACCGCACGCCTTATTCGGCGGACAAGGCGACGTCGCGCGGCTCCTTCGGCCCCCTCCCCGAGAACATCCTTTCGCCGCTCGCCAGCGAGCTGGTGCACGCCGGTTACATCGTCGCCTACGAGGACGTCCGCGGAAAGTATAAGTCGGAGGGCGACTATGTGATGAACCGCCCCTTGCGCGGACCGCTCAATCCCACCGCGGTCGACCATTCGACCGACGCCTATGACACTATCGATTGGCTCGTGAAGCATGTGCCCGAATCGAACGGCCGCGTCGGCACGTTCGGCACCAGCTACGACGGCTTCACGACCCTGATGAGCCTCGTGAACCCGCACCCGGCGCTGAAGGCCTCGGTCCCGATCAATCCGATGGTCGATGTGTGGAAGGACGACGACTGGTTCCACAACGGCGCCTTCCGGCAGGAAATGATCAGCTACATCTACGGCCAGACCGCGACCACGAAGTCGGACGAAGACTGGTTCAGCGGTGGCTATGACGATTACACGACCTTCCTGCGCCACGGCTCGGCCGGCGCTTACGCCGATGCGATGGGAATGGAGCAGCTGCCCTTCTGGGTCCGCCTGACTCAGCACCCGGCCTATGACGAATATTGGCAGGACCAGGCGGTCGACCGCATCCTCGCCAAAACGCCGCTGACCGTCCCGACCCTGCTCGTCGGAAGCGAGTGGGACCAGGAGGACATTTACGGCGCACCCGCAGTGTTCAACGCGGTGAAGGCGAACGACAACGGCAACGCCCATCTCGTGCTCGGGCCCTGGCACCACGGCCAGGCGAACGGCGAAGCAACGTCGCTGGGCCCGCTCGACTGGGGCACCGACACCGGCAAATGGTTCCGCGAGAAGGTGATGATGCCCTTCCTGAACGAGCATCTGAAAGGCGGCGCGCCCGCAAACATCGCGCGAGTCACAGCGTTCGAGGTCGGCCCCGACCAATGGCAGCGGCTCGCCGACTGGCCGAGCGCCTGCGCCACTGGCTGCCCGGCGAACCTGACACCACTCTACCTCGCACCTGCCAAGGGACTGAGCTTTGATGCTCCCCCGGGCAATTCCTTCAACGCCTATGTGTCCGATCCGGCGAAACCCGTCACCTACCGGCAGCGGCCCAACATCTCGCCATGGGCGACGGGCTCGACCTGGCGCCTCTGGCTCGAGGACGACCAGCGCTTCGCCGAGGCGCGGCCTGACGTCCTCACCTACGAAACCGCGCCGCTGACTGCCCCGCTAAGGCTCGCCGGAACTCCGCTCGTCCACCTCGTCGCCTCGACCAGCGGTACCGACAGCGACTGGGTGGTGAAGCTGATCGACGTCTATCCCGACCATTATCCCGACAAGCCGCAGATGGGTGGCTACGAGCTCGCGATCGCCATGGACGTGATGCGCGGCCGCTACCACGTCGATCCTGCCCATCCGCAAGCGCTGCCGGCGAACCAGCCCGTGACCTACGAATTCGCGCTTCCCACCGTCGATTATGTGGTCGAGCCCGGCCACCGCCTGATGGTCCAGGTCCAGTCGAGCTGGTTTCCCCTCTATGACCGAAACCCCCAGACCTTCGTCCCCAACATCTTCTTCGCCAAGGCAAGCGACTACCGAGCCGCAACGCAAAAAGTCTTCACCGGTGCGAACGGAAGCTGGGTGGGGTTGCCGGTCGTCCATTAAGCCCCGCCGCGACGCGGCGGAAATGGGGCAGAATCCCTTGCGCCCGCCGCCTCCCCTAGCTACCTCGCCGCCGGCGTAGGAGTGTAGCTCAGTTGGTAGAGCATCGGTCTCCAAAACCGAGGGTCGTGGGTTCGAGTCCCTCCACTCCTGCCAGTCCCGTATCACTTGAAGACTCGGCGGACCGCCGCTAAGTGACGGCAAGCTCCGCCGGCCTCCGGGTCCGCGGAGCCTTTTTCTATCCGAGAGACGAGAGCAGCAGCAAACGTGGCCAAGACTTCCCCCGGCGAATTCATCCGCGAGGTCCGCGCGGAGACGGCGAAGGTCGTCTGGCCGACCCGCAAGGAAACCATCTCCACCGCGATCATGGTGATGATCATGACCGGCCTGCTCGCCTTCTTCTTCTTCGGAGTCGACGCGGTCTTCTCGAGCGCGGTCAAATATCTGCTGAGCTTTTTGGCCTAGCCCAGCCCGTCTCCCCTTGCGGGAGAGGATGGCGCGAAGCGCCGGGTGAGGGGTTTTAAGAGGGTAAAGAACGAACAATGTCCCGCTGGTACATCATCCATGCTTATTCGGGCTTCGAGAACAAGGTCCGCGACTCGATCCAGAGCGAGGCCACGCGCATGGGGCTTGAGGGCTTCGTCGACCAGATCGAGGTCCCGACCGAAACGGTGACCGAAATCAAGCGCGGCAAGAAGGTCCAGTCGGAACGCAAGTTCATGCCCGGCTACGTCCTCGCCAAGCTCGAGATGAACGACCAAGTCTATCATCTCGTCAAGAACACGCCCAAGGTCACCGGCTTTTTGGGCCCCGGCGGCAAGCCCCAGCCGATTCCCGACGCCCAGGCTGCGCGCATGCTCGACACCGACGAAGCCGCCGCCGCCAACGCGCCCAAGCAGAAGATCAGCGTCGACTATGAAATCGGCGATTCGGTCAAGGTCCTCGACGGTCCCTTCGCCAGCTTCAACGGCGTGGTCGAGGAGCTCGACTTCGACCGCGGCCGCGTGAAGGTCAGCGTCAGCATCTTCGGCCGCGCGACTCCCGTGGAGCTGGAGTTCGAGCAAGTCGAACGCGTCAAATAACGGGCGCAGCGACTGCCGGGGGCAGTCGTGAGCACGTTATCGCCGAGCACAAGAGCGGCTTTGCGCAGCAAAGGCGAGCCTTGTGCCAAAGAGACGTCATTGACCCGGCCGGCAGGGTGGCGACCTGAAGGGAACCGAACCCGTCCAACGCGCTCACGGGATTTACTCCCGTGACCCATCCTTCCACCCCAGAACCATCCCTAACGCCTTCGTAACCATCGCCCTGCTACGCGGCGGCTCTCGGTAAGGAGAGCCTCATTTGACCGCGCCCGTCCAGCCCCACCCGCGCCCGCGCGAATCCGCCGCCATGCTCTTCGCCGAGCTGGAGGCCGCGCACGCCGCCCTCCTCGAGCGAATCGCGGAGCTCGGCGCCGTCACCGACCAGCCCCAGCCGACACGCCTCGAATCCACCTCCGCCCGGATGCGCCTCAGCCAGGCGAGCATCGAGCGCCGCGCCATCCTCAATCGCGCGCTCCGTTTCCTCGGCGAGCGCGCCGATCCGGCCCACGCGCCGGCGATCGCGAAGGTACGCGCGGCCGACGGCGAGCTCATCGCTCATTCCGTCGCCCACTTAGCCAAGTGGACGGCGCAGACCGTCGACTCCGACTGGCGCGGCTATTGCGAAGCCTCGCGCTCCATGCGCGACCACATGGCCGACACCGTCAAAGCCGAAGCGCAGCTCCTCAAACCCCTCCTCAAATAGCCTGGCCCCTCTCCCGGTACCGGGAGAGGGAGGGCCCATTGCGCAGCGATGGGAGGGTGAGGGATGTGAGCAGCCCCCTACTTTGCCCCCCGCGGATCGTCTCCCGCATTCACATAGGTAATCTTGAACGGCCCGTGCGACGTCACCTGCACGGTCGCGCCTTCGCTGCCGGTGAAGGCATAATGGTGCATGGTCGCCGGCGCGACGGCATAGCCGCCCACGCCGAGGTTCGCCGCCTTGGCCTTGTCGATCGCATCGCCCATGCCGAGCGACAGCTGGCCGTCGATCACCGTCACCAACTCGGGCGCCGGGTGAAAGTGCGGAGGAACCGTATAATTGGCCGGGAATTTGAGGCGGATGGTGAACATCCCCTCCTGCTCAGGGTTGCCGGACAGAACTACGAGCTCCGCCCCCTTGGGCAGCCCGGCCGGCCCCGGCCCCCATTTCAGATCCGCTTTGTTGACCGGCCCCTGGCCCAGCGCCGGAGCCACCGGCGCGGCCGCGGCGGCAAGAAGAATCGGAAGAACAATCAAGCGTGACGAAATCATGCAGGCCTCCCCTGAAGGACCACCCACCTTCCCGCGCCCCCAATATCAGAACCCGCAGCTTGGCTTAAGCCGCAAATAGCCCCTCTCCCGGTTCCGGGAGAGGGTGGCGCGAAGCGCCAATGAGGGGCGTGTGCCAACTAACGTCTTCCGCCGTTCGGCACCTCCGCGTCTCCGCGTCGCCATGTGAACAGCGCTTCCTTTTCCCACAGCCTTCCGCTAAGGGCCCCGCCTTCCAAGCAATTGGAGCCAACCGCGGGAGATTGTCTTCGGACAGTCGCTGTCACCGCTAAACTTGAGAACGGCCTGCGGAGTTTTTCGAGCGCGGGCCAGCAACAGAGTGAGACCATGGCAAAGAAAATCACCGGCTATATCAAGCTGCAGGTGCCCGCGGGCACCGCGAACCCGGCACCGCCGATCGGCCCGGCGCTCGGCCAGCGTGGCGTCAACATCATGGAGTTCTGCAAGGCGTTCAACGCCGCCACTCAGGAGCTCGAGAAAGGCGCGCCAATCCCGACCGTGATCACCGTCTATGCGGACCGGTCCTTCTCCTTCGTCACCAAGTCGCCGGCTGCGACCTTCCTTCTGAAGAAGGCCGCGAAGATCCAGAAGGGCGCGTCCGAGACAGGCAAGCAAACGGTGGGGACGATCCGCCGCTCGCAGCTGCGCGATATCGCGGAGGTGAAGATGAAGGATCTGAACGCCAACGACATCGAGGCGGCAGCGAAGATCATCGAAGGCTCCGCGCGCGCGATGGGCCTCGACGTGGTGGAGGGCTGACGAGATGGCCAGACTTTCCAAGCGCGAAAAGGCGTTCGCCGGAGTAGACCGCGACCGCTTCTACGACGTCGATGAGGCGCTTTCGCTGGTCAAGAAGAACGCGACCGCGAAGTTCGACGAGACGGTCGAGGTGGCTTTGAACCTTGGAGTCGACCCCCGCCATGCCGACCAGATGGTCCGCGGCGTCGTCTCGCTCCCCAAAGGCACCGGCAAGGATGTCCGGGTTGCGGTGTTCGCGAAAGGTGGCAAGGCCGACGAGGCCAAGGCAGCCGGCGCGGACGTGGTCGGCGCGGAGGATCTGATGGAGACCATCCAGGGCGGGCAGATCGACTTCGATCGCGTTATCGCGACGCCGGACATGATGGGCGTCGTCGGACGGCTCGGCAAGGTGCTCGGCCCCAAAGGCCTGATGCCCAACCCGAAGCTCGGGACGGTGACGATGGACGTCGCCAAGGCCGTCAACGACGCCAAGTCGGGCCAGGTCGAGTTCCGGGTCGAGAAGGCGGGCATCGTCCACGCCGGCATCGGCAAGGCAAGCTTCTCCGAGAGCGATCTCAAGGAGAATTTCACCGCATTCATGGACGCAATCATCAGGAACAAGCCTTCCGGCGCGAAGGGCAAGTTCCTGAAGAAAGTCTCCGTGAGCTCGACGATGGGGCCGGGTGTCAAGGTCGAGCTGGAACCTTTCGCCGGCGCGTAACCGACCGGGAACATTCGATAAAATGAAGGCCGGGGTGAGAGCTCCGGCCTTCTTCGTTTCGCCTTGCCGCAGTGCAGCAACGGCTCGCCTGTGCCTCCGGTATCACAGGTTTCGGCAAGCCCCGCATCAGTCAGATTTGTAATGCAACCATGGACGAACGCGCATGTTTGACCCCTTCATCGTCCAACCAATGAAAGGGCAATTCCCCCATGCGCAAACTCCTGTTGGCGAGCGCCGCCGCGCTCGTCGTGAGTACGCCCGCCGCGGCGGCCGACCATTCACCCTATATCGGCATCGAAGGCGGCATCCTCTTCCCCAAATCCCAGGATCTCTCCGCCAGCATCGACTTCACCGACCCGACGGTGCCCGACGTCGCCGCTGGGCGCGTCGGTAGCCTCAAGTACAAGAAGGGCTACGATCTCGACGTCGTCGGCGGCTACGATTTCGGCATGTTCCGTCTCGAAGGCGAACTCGGCTACAAGCGGGCAAAGCTCAAGAGCGTCAACGTCGACAATGCGTTCCTGACGGCGATCAACGGCGGCGCCGGCACGACGTTTGGCTCGACCGATTTCGACCTGGACGGCCATGCCACCGTCCTTTCAGCGATGGTCAACGGCCTGGTGGACGTCGGCGGCAATGGCGGCATCGGCGCCTATGCTGGCGGTGGTGCCGGCTACGCCGATGTCAAGCAGCTCGGCGACAGTTCGGGCAAGTTCGCCTGGCAGCTGATCGCCGGCGCCTACATGCCGGTTAGCAGCAATGTCGACGTCGGCCTCAAGTACCGCTATTTCCACGCCGGGCGGAACGACATGGATCGCGATTTCCCATTCGCGGCCGGCGCGACCACGTGCGGCGCGGTGGCGTGCAGCGGCGGCACGGCATTGTTCACCTCGGGCAGCCGCTTCACCTCCCACAGCCTTCTGGCGAGCCTGGTGTACAACTTCGGTGCTGCGGCAGCCGCCCCGCCTCCTGCGCCACCACCGCCGCCTCCGCCACCCGCTGCAGCTCCGGCGACGCAGACGTGCCCCGATGGATCAGTCATCCTCGCGACAAGCGCCTGCCCGGCACCGCCTCCGCCACCTCCGCCACCGCCCGCTCCGGTCGAGCGCGGCGAACGAGGCAGGTAAGCGCCGAAAACTCGTCGCTCGCCTGATAAGCGGACTCGAAAGGCCCGGACGAAAGATATGTTTCGTCCGGGCCTTTCTTGCCTGAGATTCTTACTGTGGCGCAGACGCAACATCTGCCGCGTCTTTCTTATCCAGATGCTCTAGCGGAAGCCTTTCGCCCAGATTAAGCTCGCGCAGCAGAACAGGGCACGAAAGGGGATTAGGTACATGCGCAGATACTTGCTTGCCGCCGTTGCCGCGGCGGCGATCGCCACGCCGGCGATTGCCCGTGATGGCTCTCCCTACATTGGCGCCGACGTCGGCGTGATGAAGCCGCAAGACACGAATCTCGCCAACAACGTCGATTTCGGCGGTACCCTTGGCATCCGTCACTTCGGCGAAGGGATGAACGTCGATTACAACACGGGGTGGGCTGTCGACGTCAATGGGGGTTATGACCTCGGCATGTTCCGCCTCGAAGGCGAAGTTGGATACCAACGCGCCCGCTCCGATGAAATACGGTTGGACGAAGCCCTGCTGGCTAATCTGACCGATGCCTTCGGCACCCCGACGCCGCTCACCAACGACAATTTCAGCATGCCCAGCACTCGCATGAGCATCCTCTCGGGCATGGTTAATGCGCTGCTCGACTTCGGAGACGACCGGTTCGGCGGGTTCGCTGGCGCCGGCGCCGGTCTGGCCAAGGTCAAGCTGATGGGAGACAGCGACACCGGCATTGCCTGGCAAGGCCTCGCCGGGCTTCGCTACGGCATCAACGAGAATATCGACATCTCTCTAAAGTATCGTTTCTTCTCGTCAGCCAAGGTGAACGTGCACGGCTTCCTTGGGGCTCCGGGCGAGTTTCCCTTCAGCGCCAATGGGAGGATCCATACGCACAGCCTCCTGCTTGGCCTGACCTACAATTTCGCGGCACCGCCGCCTCCGCCACCGCCGCCTCCGCCTCCGCCACCACCTCCGCCGCCTCCGGCGACGCAGACGTGCCCGGACGGGTCGGTGATCCTGGCGACGGACACCTGCCCGCCGCCGCCACCCCCACCGCCTCCGCCGCCGGTCGAGCGCGGGGAGCGCGGACAGTAACCGCACGCACTTCTCGTTTTCCGAACAGGGGGAGCGAGAACGGCCCGGACGAAGCGCCCGCTTCGTCCGGGCCTTTTAATTCGACCAACGGCGGATGTCGGTCCCTTCCCCCGAGGGCGCCTTCCCACTAGCGATTGGGTGCCGCCACAGGGTTGGAGGGGAATGAAATGAAGTTTGTTGCTGTTTTGCTTGCGTCGATTGCATTGGCCGCCCCAGCTTCAGCGCAGGCTCAGGCGGACACGGTCGATCCGAGCGTTCCCACCCAGCTGCCGCGCACCGCCATCCCGCACCATTATGCAATTACGGTTACGCCCCACGCCGGCAAGCTGACGTTCGACGGGTCCGTGGCCATCGACCTCAACGTGATCGAGCCGACCCGCGATCTAGTGCTGAACGCAGCCGACCTCAGCCTCGCTTCCGCGACACTGCGCGCCGGCAACGGCGCTCCGCTCAAGGCCTCAATCCGGCTGGATCCGAAAGCGGAGACCGCGACCCTTACTTTTCCACGAATGCTCGCGACCGGCGCGTACCGGCTCGACATCACATACTCAGGCAAGATCCACACGCAGGCGAACGGCCTGTTCGCGCTCGACTACAAGAATGCGGAAGGCAAATCGGCGCGATCGCTGTTCACGCAATTCGAAGCCGCCGACGCGCGCCGCTTTGCACCGAGCTGGGACGAGCCCGACTACAAAGCGACTTGGGATCTGGCCGCCCGCGTGCCCGCAAACGAGATGGCGGTCAGCAACATGCCGGCGGCATCGACACGCGCACTGGGCGGCGGTCTCAAGGAAGTCCGCTTCCAGACCACGCCGGTCATGTCTTCCTACCTTTTGTTCTTCGCGACCGGCGATTTCGACAGGATCGCCAAGAAGGTTGGAAATACGGAAGTCGGCATCGTGGTGAGCCGCGGGAACGGGCCCAAGGCGCAGCTCGCGCTGGATGCCGAGGCCCAGATCCTGCCTTATTACGACGAATATTTCGGAACGCCCTATCCGCTCCCGAAGCTCGACAATGTGGCCGGGCCGGGACAGTCGCAATTCTTCAGCGCCATGGAGAATTGGGGCGCGATTTTCACCTTTGAGCGCAGCCTGCTCAATGATCCGGCGATCACGTCGGAAGCCGGAAAGCAGCGCGTCTTCGGTACCGAAGCGCACGAAATGGCGCACCAATGGTTCGGCGACCTCGTCACCATGGCCTGGTGGAGCGATCTCTGGCTGAACGAAGGCTTCGCAAGCTGGATGGCGAACAAGGCAACCCAGCATTTCCATCCGGACTGGGGCGCGGACATCGACCATGTATCGGCTCGCGAAGGCGCGATGGGACAGGATTCGTTCAAGACCACGCACCCCGTCGTCCAAGACGTGCGCACCGTCGAGCAGGCGAACCAGGCGTTCGACGCCATCGCTTATTCGAAGGGCGAGTCCGTCCTCTCCATGCTCGAGCAATTCGCCGGTTCCGACGTCTGGCAATCGGGGATTCAGGCGTACATCAAGAAGCACGCCTATCAGAACACCACGACCGAGGATCTGTGGAGCGCGATGGAGAGCGTCGGCGCGAAAGGGCTCGGAACGATCGCCCGCGATTTCACCAACCAGCCCGGCGTGCCCCTGATCGAGATAGGACCGAGCCAGTGCGCAGGCGGGCAGACGGTCGCAACCCTGACGCAGAGCCAGTTTTCGAACGATGAGCGGGCGGAGACATCGGCGCGGCCCCTCACCTGGCACGTGCCCGTTCGGGCGAGCGCCGGCGGCGCAACCGCGCAAGTAGTCACCCAGGGACGAACGACGCAAATCGCCGTCCCCGGCTGCGGACCGCTGCTGATCAACGCGGGACAGACCGGCTATTACCGGACGCTGTACCAGGCGTCGCAGGCGCAAGCGCTCGAGGGAGCGTTCGCCTCCTTGGAGCCGGTCGACCAATATGGTCTTCTCAACGATCAGCTGGCGCTGTCGACCGCCGGCTATCAGCCGATGGCGGCCGGACTCAATTTCCTCGGTGAAGTCGGCACGAACGCCAATGCGAAACTAGTGCAGTCGGCACTGCGCCACTGGAGCGGCCTGTACGACGATCTCAAGTCCGATCCCTCGGCGCAGGCTGCGATCGCCAGCCGGGTAGTCCACCTTTATGGGCCCCGGCTGGAGCAGCTCGGGTTCGCGCCCAAACAGGGTGAGCCTGTGGTCGACGCTCTCCTGCGCTCCACGCTGATTGACACTCTGGGCAAGTTCAAGGATCCGCGCGTGCTCGCCGAAGCGACGCGCCTGTTCTCGGCATGGCAGGCCAATTCCTCGGCAATCCCGGGTTCGCTCAAGGAAACCTGGCTCGGCGTTATCGCGCGAAACGCGGACGAGGCGACATGGAACGCAATCCACGCCAAGGCTGAGGAGGCGAACGGTTACGCCGAGCGCAATTCGCTCTACGAGCATCTCGGCGCGACGAATAATGAGGCACTTGCCCGCCGGGCGCTCGATCTCGCGCTAACCGATGAACCCGGCAAAACCACCAGCGCAGGAATCATCACCGAAGTCGCCGACCGGCATCCGCGCATGGCCGTCGACTTCGTCCTCGCGCACCTGGAACAGGTCGATGAGCTGGTCGATATTTCCGGCCGTTCGAGGTTCATGCAGCGTGTGTCGGGGGGCAGCAACGATCCGGCCCTCATCCCGATCCTCGAGGCTTACGCCAAGGACAATCTGGCGGCGACCGATCGCAAACCCATCGACCGTGCGATCGGCCGAATCCGCTTCGAAGCTGGCAAGCTTCCGCGCGAGCGCAGTGAGGTGGCGGCGTGGCTGGCGGCGCATCCCGGCTGACCAGAGGCTTGAACGGCCAGCACATTTCGCTATAGGCGCGCCTCGCGTCCGGCTCTGCCGGCCGCACTCGTCCGAGACAGCTGGTGAGGTTCGCCTCTTAATTTCCAGCCTAGACGGGGACAGGAATCATTCGGAGCGGTCGTCCGCTCCGTCGTGCGTTGTCAACGAACAGCGCCGCCGATCCAACTCCCCACGGACTTTAGCCGCCCGGGCTCCGCTTGGGCATTTGTTGAACCTCGGCCGAAGTTCGCTTCGGCCGGAAGTTGGAGTTGGCATGGATCGTTCGCAAAAAGCCGATCTGGTCGACGAGCTGAAGCAAGTCTTCACCGAGACGAGCGTGGTGGTCGTCACCCGCAATCTCGGGCTGTCGGTGGCGCAGTCCACCGATCTCAGGCTGAAGATGCGTGACGCCGGCGCCCAGTTCAAAGTTGCGAAGAACCGGCTTGCCCTGATTGCGCTCGAGGACACGCGTTACAAGCCGATCGGCGACCTTCTCAAAGGCCCGACCGCGCTTGCGACGTCCGGAGACCCCGTCGCGGCCGCCAAGGTGGCGGTCGATTTCGCCAAGACGACCGACAAGTTCGAAATCGTCGGCGGAGCGATGGGCGACACGGTCCTCGACGTGAACGGGATCAAGGCGCTTGCCGCGCTGCCGTCGCTCGATGAGCTGCGTGCGACCATCGTGGGCCTGATTCAGGCGCCCGCGACCAAGATCGCCCGCACGATCAACGAGCCTGGCGCGCAGCTGGCCCGGGTCTTCGGCGCCTACGCGGCCAAAGAAGCCGCTTAAGCGAACCCTTTTCATCAACGCACGACATTGGGGCTCAATGCCCCGCACAAGGAGTATCAAATGGCTGACATCACCAAGCTGGTCGACCAGCTTTCCGAACTGACCGTTCTCGAGGCCGCGGATCTCGCCAAGGCGCTCGAAGAGAAATGGGGCGTTTCCGCCGCTGCCGCGGTTGCCGCTGCTCCGGCCGCTGCCGCCGCCGCTGCTCCTGCCGCCGAAGAGAAGACCGAGTTCGACGTCATTCTCACCGGCGATGGTGGCAAGAAGATCAACGTGATCAAGGAAGTCCGCGCGATCACCGGCCTTGGCCTCGGCGAGGCGAAGGCGCTGGTCGAAGGCGCGCCGAAGCCGGTCAAGGAAGGCGTCAACAAGGACGAGGCCGAGAAGATCAAGAAGCAGATCGAGGACGCCGGCGGAACCGTCGAGCTCAAGTAATGCGTCGCCCCGGCGTAGGCCGGGGCCTCGGGACGGAAGGACGCAAGCGCCTTTCACCCGCTGAGATCCCGGCTTTCGCCGGGATGACGAAAAGGGAAAGGGCGGCTCCGGTCGGGGCCGCCCTTTTGCATAGCTACAAAATCCTGCGGCGCCCCCTTCACAACGCCGAAAATAGGATTATATCGGCTCTATCCAACAAATAGACGGCTCCGCCGCACGGTGACGTGCGCCCGGGGCTTTTCCCGTCCTCTCCGGGACAGGGCCCGAAACAGGCGCACGGGCCGAACGCATTGGAGAGGGTCAACGGGGCAGCGCTCCAGAAGTCAGTGCACCGGCAAACCGGTGCCCAGGAATGATCCCCGGTCCTTTGCCGGGGAGCAATCGCGGAGCGCCCCTCACGTGCGTTCCGCCAGCGCAGGGAAGACCATGGCGACCAAGGCGATC
>DASSOB010000023.1:0-15103 GCA_035701045.1 Sphingomicrobium sp.
GCCGGATTCCCTCGTCCTTGCCCGAGGCGCGGAAGTTGGTCAGCTGCTTGGACTTCAGCGGGTTCACCTCGAGATCCTGCGGCTTCGCATTCTCGCCGATGACCATCCCTTCGTAGAGGTCCTCGCCGGGCGACACGAAAAGGACTCCGCGCTCCTCCAGCGCGTTCAGCGCGTAAGCGACGGCCTTGCCCTGCTCCATGGAGATGAGGACGCCGTTCTGGCGGCCCTGGATCGGGCCCTTGTACGGTCCGTATTTCTCGAACAGGCGGTTCATGATTCCCGTCCCGCGCGTGTCGGACAGGAACTCGCCGTGATAGCCGATGAGGCCGCGGCTCGGCGCGCTGAAGGTCAGGCGGGTCTTGCCGCCGCCCGAGGGGCGCATGTCGGTCATCTCCGCCTTGCGCATCGCCATCTTATCGATGACCGTGCCGGAGAATTCATCGTCGACGTCGATGACGACCGTCTCGTACGGCTCCTCGCGGGCGCTTGTTCCATGAGAATTTGGCGGCCCGTCGCGGTAGAGGACTCGCGGGCGGCTGATGCCGAGCTCGAAGCCTTCGCGGCGGAGAGTCTCGATCACCACCCCGAGCTGAAGCTCGCCCCGGCCCGCGACTTCATAGGCCTCGCCGCTTTGCAGTTCGGTGACGCGGATCGCGACATTGCCCTCGGCCTCGCGCAACAGGCGGTCGCGGATGACGCGGCTCTGCACCTTGTCGCCGTCCTTGCCCGCGAACGGGCTGTCGTTGACCGCGAAGGTCATGCTGAGCGTCGGCGGATCGATCTCGCGCGCGTGGAGCGGCTCGGCGATCGCCGGCGTGCCGATGGTGTTGGAGACGGTCGCCTTGATGAGCCCGGCGATGGCGATGATGTCGCCGGCTTCGGCGCGCTCGACCGGAACGCGTTCGAGGCCGCGGAAGGCGAACAGCTTGGTCGCGCGGCCGTCTTCCACGGCATTGCCGTTGACGTCCATCGCGCGGATCGGGTCGTTGACGGTAATCGCGCCGCTTTCGACGCGGCCGGTGAGGATGCGGCCGAGGAACGGATCGCGGTCGAGCAAGGTGGCGAGCATCTTGAACTCGCCGCCGGAATCGAGGCCAGGCGCGGGGACGTGGTTGACGATCGTCTCGAAGAGCGGCGTCAGGTCGCCCGAGCGGACGTCGTCGGTGAGCCCCGCATAGCCCGCGCGGCCACTGGCGTAGAGCGTGGGGAAATCGAGCTGCTCGTCGTTCGCGTCGAGGTTGATGAACAGCTCGAAGATTTCGTCGAGCACTTCGGCGGGGCGAGCGTCGGGGCGGTCGATCTTGTTGACCACGACGATGGGCTTGAGGCCGAGGCTGAGCGCCTTGCCGGTGACGAACTTGGTCTGCGGCATCGGGCCTTCGGCGGCGTCGACGAGCAGGATGACTCCGTCGACCATCGACAGGATCCGCTCGACCTCGGCGCCGAAGTCGGCGTGGCCGGGCGTGTCGACGATGTTGATGTGCGTGGTGCCGCCGTCATGCTCCCACTCGACGCTCGTGCATTTGGCGAGGATGGTGATCCCCCGCTCCTTCTCGAGATCGTTGGAATCCAGGGCGCGCTCCTCCACACGCTGGTTGTCGCGGAAGGTGCCCGACTGGCGGAAAAGCTGGTCGACAAGGGTCGTCTTGCCGTGGTCGACGTGGGCGATGATCGCCACGTTGCGCAGGTTCATGTTTCTGTTTTCCGGAAAAGAGGTTGGCGCCGCTTAGCGCAAATGCTGCATTGCAGCAACAAAAGTCGGATCAGCGTTCGAGGATTTCAATGGCGCGCTCGACAGCTCGGAGCTCGCTCGGGGCGAGGCGATCGAGGTGGACGCGCAGACCGGTTCCGGCCTTGGGTTGCTTCGCCAGCATTTCCCTGCCGCTCTCGGTCAGCCGCATCGCGAGACGGCGGCGGTTGCCGGGATCGGCGGCGCGTTCGATGAGCCCGGACCGGACCAGCGAGTCGACCGAGCGGCTGACCGCCGGCGCGCCGCGCTCGATCGTCGAGGCGACCTGATTGAGCGTCGCGGGCTCGTGGGTTTCGACCGCCGCCAGCAGGTTGCGCCGCGCGCGGTCGGCGCGTTCGGCCGGACCGTCGGTGATGAATCGCTGCGCGAGCGCCGTGAATCGCGCTGACAGCGCCTCGGGCGTTGCTCCCCACAACATGGTTGCAGCTTAGCAAATGTTTGGCGGCTTGCAACTTTGCGGCTAGTTGAGCCGGGTGAGCACGCGGCCGCCCCTGCCCCGCAACGCCTGGGTCCTCGGCTTCGTCAGCCTGTTCATGGACCTGTCGAGCGAGATTTATCACGCGCTTCTGCCGGCATTCGTGACGTTGGTGCTCGGGCTTCCGGCGACGGCGCTGGGAGCGATCGACGGGGTTGCGGAGGCCACCTCCAATTTCGCCAAGCTCTTCTCCGGGCGGCTGTCGGACCGAAGCCTCAGGCGCAAGCCGTGGGTGGTGGCGGGCTACGGGCTCGCGGCCATTTCCAAGCCCTTGTTCCCGCTCGCGGGGAGCGCGCCGGCGCTGCTGCTGGCGCGTTTCGCTGACCGGATCGGCAAGGGCATCCGCGGCAGCCCGCGCGACGCGATGCTCGCCGACGAGACGCCCCTCGAAATCCGCGGCCGCGCCTTCGGGCTGCGGCAGACGCTCGACACGGTGGGCGCCTTGCTCGCGCCGATTGCGGCGATCGCGCTCATGGCCTGGCTCGCGAGCGACATCCGCGCGGTCTATTGGTTCGCGATCATTCCGGCGGCCATCTCGTTCCTGCTCGCCTGGCTGGCGCTGCGCGAGCCGGAAAAGCATCTCGCGCCGGTCAAGAAATCGCCGTTCTTTCGGGGGTTCCGCGAGCTCGACAAAGGGACCAAGCGACTGCTCGCCGTCGGCTTCCTCTTCACGCTGGCACGCTTTTCGGAAGGATTCCTGATCCTGAAGGGCATGGAGGTCGGCCTCTCCGAGACCTTGTCCCCGCTGACGCTGGCGATCTTCAACCTCGCGTACGTCGTGCTCGCCTATCCCGCCGGGGCGCTCAGCGACCGGACGAGCCCGCGGACGATCCTGATGGGCGGCATGGGCGTCCTCATCGCCGGCAACCTCGTGCTCGCGGCGACGGGGAGCTACGCCGGTCTTCTTCTCGGAACCGCCTTGTGGGGCGCACACATGGCGCTGACGCAGGGCATTTTCGCGCGGATGATCGCCGACAGCGCGCCGGAAAATCTGCGCGCGACCAGCTTCGGCGCTTTCTGGTTCGTGACCGGAATCGCCTCGCTCCTCGCCAGCCTCGGCGCCGGATGGCTGTGGGACCGCGAGGGCAGCGGCGCGGTCTTCGTCACCAGCGCCGGAGTCGCGGCGATCGCCTGGGCGATGCTGAGTTTGCTGGAAGACGAGCCCGGCGCGTCATTGCGAGCGTAGCGAAGCAATCCGATTCTGATATTTCACGCGAAGGCGCGAAGAAGGAAGGAAGGCGCGAAGATCGCCCACTGAGCCCTTCGCGCCTTATTTTTACCTTCGCGCCTTCGCGTGAAATATGGACTGTTTCGATCCGCGATGCGCTCGGGGCAGTGGAATGACGATTATCTAGTAAAGCTTTCGCCCTTCTCCGCCTTGTCTAGCAACAGTTTGGAGAAGCTGAATTCGGGCTTCGTGCGCTCTTCCTGGCGCTTCAGGCCGTCGACGATCTTCTGAAGGCCCACGCTGTCGGCCCAGAACATCGGGCCGCCGCGATAGACCGGCCAGCCGTAGCCATAGACCCACACCACATCGATATCCGACGCGCGCTGGGCGATGCCTTCCTCGAGGATTTTCGCGCCTTCGTTGACCATCGTATAGAGCGTGCGCTCGACGATCTCCTCGTCGCTTATCTCGCGGCGCTCGACGCCTTTCTCGGCGGCGAATTTCTCGATGATCTCCTGCACCACCGGCGAAGGTGAAGGCCGGCGCTTCTCGTCATAATCGTAGAAGCCGGCACCCTTCTTCTGGCCCCAGCGGTCGATCGCGCAGAGCGCGTCGCGGACATTCTCGATCCGGCTGGGGTCGCGGTGCCAGCCGATGTCCACCCCTGCAAGATCGGCCATCTGGAACGGCCCCATCGGCATTCCGAACTCGACATGCACGCGGTCGATCTGTTCGGGCGTTGCACCTTCGAGCAGCAGCTTGGTCGCCTCGATCTGGCGCGGCATCAGCATCCGGTTGCCGATGAAGCCATGACAGACCCCGGCCACGACCGCCACCTTCCGGATGCGCTTGGCGGTGGCCATGGCGGTCAGAAGTACGTCCGGCGCGGTTTTGTCGCCGCGCACGATCTCCAGCAGCTTCATGATGTTGGCCGGCGAGAAGAAGTGCATCCCGACGACGTCGCCCGGCCGCGAGATACTCGCCGCGATCTCGTTGATATTGAGGTAGGAGGTGTTGGACGCGAGGACCGCCCCGGGTTTGGCGATGCGGTCGAGCTTCGCGAACACCTCCTTCTTCACGTCCATATTCTCGTAGACGGCCTCGATAATGAGGTCGCAGTCGGCGAGTGCCTGGAAATCGAGCGTGGGGGCAAGCAAACCCATCGCTTTTTCGACCTGTTCGGGCGTCAATTTCCCTTTGGCCGCGCTCGCTTCGTAATTCTTGCGCATGAGGCCGGTGCCGCGGTCGAGCGCATCCTGGCCCATTTCGGCAATCGTCACCGGGATGCCCGCGGACAGGAAGTTCATCGAAATCCCGCCGCCCATCGTGCCCGCGCCGATGACGCCGACTTTGCGCACTGGCCGCGGCTCGGTGTTGTCGGGGAGGCCCTCAATTTTCGACGCCTTGCGCTCGGCGAAGAAGAAATAGCGCTGGGCGGCGGATTGGGCGCCACTCATCAGCTCCATGAACAGCTTGCGTTCCTCGATCACGCCCTCACTGTAGGGCTTTTCGGTCGCGATCCTGACCGCCTCGATATTCTTGAGCGGCGCCTCGAACCCACGAAAGCGCTTCACATTCTCCTTGCGAAACTCGTCGAAGATGGCGGGATCGGTGCCGGCGATCCGGTCCTGCCGTTCGGAGGATTTGGGGAGCGGGTGGATATCGCGAACCTCCTCAGCGAACGCGACCGCGTGCGGGATGAGGTCGCCCTCGGCAAGCCGGTCGACGAGGCCGCTGTCGAATGCTTCCTTCGCCCCGATGGGATTGCCCGTTGCGGTCATTTCGAGCGCCTTGCGGACTCCGGCGATGCGCGGCAGCCGCTGCGTTCCGCCGGCGCCGGGAAGGAGGCCGAGCTTGACCTCGGGCGTGCCGAGCTTCGCGCTCTTGTCGGCCACGCGGTAATGGCAGCCGAGCGCGACCTCGAGCCCGCCACCGAGTGCGGTGCCGTGGATCGCCGCGACGACCGGCTTCGAGCAATTCTCGATCGCGTCGACGACCATCGGCAGCCACGGCTGCTGCGGCGGTTTGCCGAACTCGGTAATGTCGGCGCCGGCGAAGAAGGTCTGGCCTTCGCAGGCGATCACCACGGCATGAACGCCGTCGTCGGCCTCGGCCTCGGCGATCGCATCGACCAGGCCCTGGCGGACCGGCGTGGACAGCGCGTTCACCGGCGGGTTGTTGGACAGCACGATCATTACGTCGCCGTGCCTGCGGGTCGAAATCGGGCCGGTCGCCGGCTTTTCCAGAACGTCGCTCATGTCAGGTCTCCGTCAGGCTCGGCTAGGGCGATGCTTACACGCTTGCAAGTGGCGGAACCGTCACCGCCGCCGCGCGGATTGCGAATATCGGCGGTGAATGATTGACGGCGGGGCCGCCGAACGGCCGGCAACACTTGCCGCGGTGCCGGGGCGTAGCCATAGGGGCGGCACAGTCACAACTTGCGAGCGAACCCATGAAAGCGCGCGTCTTCATCACCCTCAAGTCCGGGGTTCTCGACCCTCAGGGCAAGGCCATCCATCATGCGCTCGAGGGGCTCGGCTTTTCGGGCGTCAACGACGTCCGCGCCGGCAAGCTGATCGAGCTCGACCTTGCGGACGGCACGAGCGATTCCGACATCGAGGACATGTGCCGGAAGCTGCTCGCCAACACGGTGATCGAGAATTTCCGGATCGAGCGCATGGAGACCGTGTGAAAAGCGCCGTCATCGTCTTCCCGGGATCGAATTGCGACCGCGACCTTGCCGTCGCGCTGGAGCAGATCGGCGGGCGCAAGCCGGCGATGGTCTGGCACAAGAATTCCGAGCTTCCCGACGGCACCGATTTCATCGGCATTCCGGGTGGCTTTTCGTACGGCGACTATCTGCGGTCGGGCGCCATGGCGGCGCGATCGCCGATCATGCGCGCGGTGACCGACGCGGCGGCGCGCGGCGTTCCGATCATCGGTATTTGCAACGGTTTCCAGGTGCTGACCGAAGTCGGGCTGTTGCCGGGCACGCTGATGCGAAACGCGGGGTTGAGTTTCGTCTGCCGGCCCGTGCCGCTTCGCGTCGAGAACAGTCAGAGCCTGTTTACCGCGCGCTATGAAACGGGCGAGACGATCGCCTTTCCGGTCGCGCACCACGACGGCAATTACCAGGCGGACGAAGCCACGCTCGACCGCCTCGAAAGCGAAGGGCGCGTCGCCTTCCGCTATCTCGACAAGGTTAATGGCTCGGCGCGCAACATTGCCGGCATATTGAACGATGCCGGCAACGTACTGGGTCTCATGCCGCACCCCGAGCGCGCCATCGAACCGGCGCACGGCGGCACCGACGGCCGGCGGTTGTTCGAGGGATTGTTGGAGACCGTCGCGGCATAATTATTTCGGTGACAGTGCACTCAATTCACCGTCCGGCGTCATTCGCAACAGCGCAGAGGAATTGAGTGCACTGTCACCGAAATTGTCACCGAAATGGTGCGTGTAACCGGCGCAGCTAGACATATTTCACGGTCGCGCTACATATGTAGCGCGTGTCTAGCGAAAGGTGTTCTCAAATGCGTTCCTCTCTCCTGCTGTGCGCCGCTGCACTCGGTTCTTCAATTTCCCCAGCCATCCATTCCGCAGCCGCCGCGGATGCTCCGCCAGCCAGCGCGTCCTGGGCAATTCCTCCCCAATTCATCATCGACAAGCAAGAGATGACGTTCACGAGTGCCGGCGCGCAACTTAGCGGGACGCTTTACTACCCTGAGGGCCGTCGCAATCTCGCCGCCGTGGTCGTCTTGCACGCTTCGGGCGAGCCTTCCCAGGATGATCACGTTTACACCCATCTCAAGCAGATGCTGCCGCCGCTCGGTGTGGCCGTGTTCGTCTTCGACAGGAGGGGCACAGGCAAGTCCGGTGGCGGAGAGCATGGCAAGCAGGACTTTGGCGTGCTTTCGGATGACGGCATCGCCGCGTTCCGGATGCTCATCAAGGACCCGCGTATCGATCCCGGGCGCGTCGGATTCTGGGGGCTGAGCCAGGGCGGCGGGCTGAGCTTGCTTGCCGCGCAAAAAGAGCCCCGGGCCGCGTTTGCGATAGCGGTTTCACCCCTGATTTCGACTGGTGACGTTCAAATGAACTTCGCCTCCGCGAACATCATGCGCATCAAGCGCTATCCCCAATCGGAGATCGATCAGGCGATGGCCACCCGCCACGCGATCGACGATTACGATCGCGGGAAGATCGACCGAGCGACCGTGGAGCGGATGCTGGACGCGGCCGAGCACAAGCCATGGTTCAAGCAGATCTATCTCGGGAGAGACATGATCGATCCGGACTCCGATTGGCGCGAGCAGATCAGCGCGGATCCAATGAAGTCGCTGAACGGATCTCGAGTGCCCACGCTGCTGATCTTCGGGCAGAACGATGTCTGGATTCCCGTCGGCGACGCGCTGCGGAAGCTCAAGGCGACGAGAAAGCTTCATCCCAATATCACGACGAGAGTGATCTCGGGGGCTACTCACGAGATGATGCTGGGCGTCGATCCCAAAGACGAGATCGATCCGGCTTCGTTCAGCAAATTCGCGCCGGACGCGCCTGCGTATTTTGGAGTGATGAGCGCGTGGCTTGGCGAGCGTCGTATCGCCAACGCGGAGATCAAATAGGTGCCGGAGCCGTATTTCGGTGACAGGTATTTCGGTGACAGTGCACTCAATTCACCGATTGCGTGACAGCCACACGGGCGGCACAGGAATTGAGTGCACTGTCACCGAAATAGAGATTATTGTTTCAGCGTGAATGGCGTGAAGTCGGTGCCGACGTCATAGACGTCGACGCCCTCGCGTTTCTTGAGCCAGCCGACCACCGCGTAGGTGACGGGGGTCAGCAGCACCTCCCAGCTCACCTTCAGCACGAACTGGCTGAGCATCACTTCGAGCATGATGTGCGCGGGCCAGTCGGCCATGCCGTAGAAAGCGAGCGGGTAGAAGATGACGCTGTCGGCGCCTTCGCCGATCACCGTGCTGCCGATGGTGCGGGTCCAGAGATATTTGCCCTTGGTCCAGATCTTCATCTTGGCGAGCACGACGGAATTCAGGAAATCGCCGACGAAGAAGGCGGTCATCGAGGCGAGAATGATGCGCCAGCCGGCGCCGAACACACGCTCGTACGCGGCTTGCCCCGTCCACCCCTCGGCGACCGGCAGATGAACGACGGTCCATTCCATCACCGCCATGAAGGCGAGCGCGGCGAACCCGGCCCAGATCGCGCGGCGGGCGCGGGCGTAGCCGTAAACCTCGGTCAGGACGTCGTCGATGACGTAGGAGATGGGGAAGAAGAGGATTCCGGCACCGAACGGCCACGGACCGATCCCGGGAAGGTCGACGAACGAGCGCTTTTCCGCGCCGACCACGTTCGACAGCAGCAGCACCACGACGAACGCGACCATGACGAAGTCGAAGTAGCGGAAGCGCGCGCCGTGCATCGCGCGCGCCTCGACATGCCTCAAGCCTTCCCCCTCGGCCCTCATCGGTCACGCCTAGCGCAGTTCCGCTCGTCGTCAAATGCGGCTAGTCATTCGCCCGCCGCGCGCCCGTAGCTCAGCTGGATAGAGCACGAGCCTTCTAAGCTTGGGGTCGCAGGTTCGAGTCCTGCCGGGCGCGCCAAGTCTAAGGCACCAGCTTTCCCGGGTTCATGATTCCGAGAGGGTCGAGAGCTTGCTTGATTGCTCTTAGCGCGTGAATGCGGCCTGGCGGAGCCAGACGCTCGAATTCCGCGAGCTTCAGCTGGCCGATGCCGTGTTCCGCGGAGATCGAGCCGCCGGCGGCCGTCACCAGATCGTCCACGAAGCGCGTGATCTCTTCGCCCTCGCGGTCGTACCAGTCGGGTGCGGCGTGGCCGGCGGCGCGGACGTGGAAGTGGATGTTGCCGTCGCCGAGATGGCCGAAGCCGCTCGCGGCGACGCCGGGGAAGCGGCGTTCGACCTCGGCGGAGGCCTCAGCGATGAAGCGCGGCATGTCGGCCACGGGCACGGAAATGTCGTGGGCGAGCGTCTGGCCCTCGGTCCGCTCGGCTTCGGAAATGCTGTCGCGGAGTTTCCAGAAAGCCTCCGCCTGCGCCTCGTTCGACGCGATTACCGCATCGCCGATGATGCCCTGTTCCAGCGCGGCGGCAAGCAGCCGTTCGATCTCGGCTGAAACGTCATGGTTCGGGTCCGCCGTCGTGGCTTCGACCAGAGCGTGCCAGGCATGCGTACCGGTCAGCGGCGCGCGCGTCCCCGGAATGTGCTTCAGGATGAGTTGGAGGGAATCCTCGGGGACAAGCTCGAAACCCTCGATGGCCGAGGTGCGGCTTTCGAGGAAACGCAGCAGGTCGAGCGCCTTCATCGGGCTTTCGACTCCGGCCCAGGCGACCACCCGCGCCGCGACGGCGGGAACGAGTCGAAGTGCGGCCCCGGTGATGATACCCAGCGTGCCTTCGGCGCCGATCAGCAATTGATCGAGACTGAAGCCGCGATTGTCCTTCTTGAGGCCGGAGAGGCCGTTGTGGACCGAGCCGTCGGGAAGCACCGCTTCGACGCCCGCGACGAGCGAGCGCATCGTGCCGAACTTGAGCACTTGAGTCCCGCCGGCGTTGGTCGAGGTGAGGCCGCCGATCGTGCAGCTACCGCGCGAACCGAGCGTTAGCGGAAAACGCATGCCGATCTCGTGCGCGGCCTCGTGGAGATTTTCGAGCACGACGCCCGCCTCGGCGATGGCGAGCCGCGCTTCCGCGCCGATCGAACGGATGCGATTCATCCGCCGCATCGAGAGGAGCAGCGCCGAGCCGTCGGACGGCGGAGTGGCGCCGGCGGACATGCCGGTGTTCCCGCCTTGGGGGACGAGCGGCACGCGATGCCCGGCCGCGAGGCGGACGATCTCTGCCGTCTCCTCAGTCGAAGAAGGGGCCAGGATCGCCCGGGCGGCACCATGCACGCGCCCGCGCCAGTCGCTGACCCACGGCTCGATCTCCCGCGGGTCGGTGACGACCGCCTTGGGCCCGAGCCGCTGTTCGGCCTGTGAGATGAGCTGGGCGACCGCATCCATCGCGCCTCAGCGCTTGGCATGGGCCGCCGCGCGCGTCAAAGCGGCGCGATGGAGAGGCCACCCATCACCCTGATCGTCGCGCGGGCGCAAAACGGAGTCATCGGGCGCGACGGCACGCTGCCGTGGCACATTCCCGCCGATCTCAAGCACTTCAAGGCGCTGACCATGGGCAGCGTCATGATCATGGGGCGGAGGACGTTCGAGAGCCTGCCGGGCCTGCTTCCCGGGCGCCGTCACCTGGTCCTGACCCGCCATCAGGAGTGGCGAGCCGCGGGTGCGGAACGAGTGGGAAGCGTCGGGGAAGCGCTGAGGGTCGCGGGAGGAAGTCCTGTTTCGGTGATCGGCGGCGCGGAAATCTTCGCGCTGTTCATGCCGCTCGCCAACCGGATCGAGCTCACCGAGGTATTGACCGACATCCATGGCGATACACTCATGCCGGACCCGCGCTCGTCGGGCGATTGGCGGGAGACCGGCGGCGAAGCGCATCCGGCCGAGGACGGCCGCCCGCCATTCCGGTTCGTGACGCTGGAGCGGATATGAGGGACAGTCCCTCGTAGGGACTGTCCCTATGCTGCGCCGTCCAGAATGGCGTCAATCTCGGCGGCAACCGCTTCGACGGACAGCATCCCGTCGACCCGCCGAACGAGGCCTCGCTCCCGGTAATATGGAAGGACCGGCTCGGTCTTCGCGCGATATTCGGCCATGCGCGTGCGTACGGTCTGCTCATTGTCGTCCTTGCGGCGGACGAACTCGGTTGAGCCGCAGACGTCGCACACGCCCGGAATCTTCGTCGGGCGGAAGCTGTCGTGATAGCCGGTCCCGCATTTGGCGCAGCTGAATCTGCCGGTGATGCGCGTTACCAGCGCCTCTTCGTCGACCGCGAGCTCGATCACATGGTCGAGGCTCCGTCCGCGATCGTTGAGCAGCAGGTCGAGCGCTTCGGCCTGGGCGCGGGTGCGCGGGAAGCCGTCGAAGATCGCGCCTTTGTTCGAAGCGCCGTCGAGCCGCTGACCGATGAGCGCGCTGACGATGGCGTCGCTGACCAGCTCTCCGCGCTCCATGACGGCCTTCGCTTCGAGACCGATGGGAGTTCCGGCGGCCACCGCCTCGCGAAGCATGTCGCCGGTCGACAGCTGGATCATGCCGCGCCCGGCCTGCAGCCGCGCGGCCTGCGTGCCCTTCCCCGCGCCGGGAGGTCCCAGCAGGATGATGTTCAGCATTCCCCCTGTCCTTCGATACGCGACTTCGACTTCGCTCAGTCGCTACTCAGGATGAGCGGAAACAACCAATCCCGCTCATGCTGAGTAGATACTGAGTAAGCGAAGCGCATCGAAGTGTCGTATCGAAGCACTACCGCCGCCGCGGCGTGGTCTTGAGCTTCGCCTTCTTGATGAGGTCGCCATATTGGTGGGCGATCAGGTGACTTTGGATCTGGCTGACCGTGTCCATCGTCACGTTGACGACGATGAGCAGGCTGGTGCCGCCCAGCGCCATGTTGAGCCCAGCCTGGGCCATCACCGTCTCCGGCAGGAGGCAGATGAAGACGAGATAGGCCGCGCCGACCACCGTGATGCGGTTGAGCAGGTAATCGAAATAATGCTCGGTTGCCTTGCCCGGCCGGATCCCCGGGATGAAGCCGCCGTGGCGCTTCAGATTATCGGCCGTTTCCTCGCTGTTGAACTGCACCGCCGTGTAGAAGAAGGTGAAGAAGGCGATGCCGATCCCATAGAGGGTCATGTAGGCGGCCGAGCCGTGCTGCAAATAAGTGGTGATGGTGATCAGCCAGTCGCTCGCTCCGCCCTCCGAGGTGGCGCGGGCGCCGGCCCAATTGAGCACGGTCAGCGGCATCAGCAGCAGCGACGAGGCGAAAATCGGCGGGATGACGCCCGAAGTGTTGAGCTTGATCGGCAGGTGCGAACGCTCCTGCTGCATGCCCCTGACGGTCTGGCGCTTGGGATATTGGATCAGCACCCGCCGCTGGGCGCGCTCGACGAAGCACATGAACAGGATGAGGGCGAGAGTCAGGACGATGATGCCCACGACGAGCACGCCGCTGAGCGAGCCGGTGCGGCTGCCTTCGAGCAGCTGGGCGATCGCCTGCGGCAGGCGGGCGACGATGCCGGCCATGATGATGAGCGATACGCCGTTGCCGATCCCGCGGCTGGTAATCTGTTCGCCGATCCACATCAGGAACATGGTGCCGCCGACGAGGCTGACGGTGCCCGCCATTTCGAACAGCAGCCCCGGCGCGACGACCGCCTGGATGCCCTGGTTGGCGCCCTGCGCCTCGAGCCCGCGGACCGCGAGATAGCCCTGGACCAGGGTGATCGCGACGGTCAGGTAACGGGTATATTGGTTGAGCTTCTTGCGCCCGGCCTCGCCTTCCTTCTTGAGCGCTTTCCATGGCTCATAGAGAGTCCCGCCAAGCTGCACGACGATTGAGGCGGTGATGTACGGCATGACGCCCAAGGCGACGATGCTGAATCGTTCGAGCGCGCCGCCGGAGAAGGTGTTGAAGACGTCGAGAATGCCGCCGCTCTGCGTCTGGTAGAGCGCGGCCATAGCCGCCGGATCGATGCCCGGCACTGGGACGAACGACAGCAGGCGGAACAGGATCAGCGCACCGATCGTGAACCACAGCCTCTTCTTGAGCTCGGTCGCCTTGTTGAAGTTGGCGAGCGTGATGCTGGAGGCAAGGTGTTCGGCTGCGGATGCCATCGACTAAAATTCCCCGGAAGAACAAACGGCGGCGATAAGGCCTGACGCCTCCCCGCAGCCGATATAGTGGCTCAGGACCGCTTGTCTAAGGCCTTCAGGCCTTTGCGGCGGCGGCCTTGCGCGAGCCCTTCTTGGCGGCGGCGAGCTCGGCGGGGTTCTTGCGCTCGATCAGCTCGATCGATCCGCCAGCCTTTTCCACCGCTTCGCGCGCGCCCTTCGACACGCCGGCGACCTTGAACGCCAGCTTCGCTTTGAGCTCGCCCTTGCCAAGCAGGCGGACGCCGTCCTTGCCGCCGCGAGCGAGCCCGGCGCCCTTCAGCGCGTCGTGGTCGAGCGTGCCCTTCACGTCGAGCTTGCCGGCATCGATCGCCTTCTGGACGGCGCCGATGTTCACTTCGGCATAATCGCGCGCGAAGATGTTGTTGAAGCCGCGCTTCGGCAGCCGCATGTGGAGCGGCATCTGGCCGCCCTCGAAGCCGTTGATCGACACGCCCGAGCGCGACTTGGCACCCTTCTGGCCGCGCCCGGCGGTCTTGCCGAGGCCCGAGCCGATGCCGCGCCCGACGCGCACACGGCTCTGGCGGGCGCCCTTGTTATCTCTGAGTTCGTTCAGTTTCATGTCTTTGCACTCGCTTTCGCTTTTGTCGCGCAGTTCCCCGGCGAAGGCCGGGGTCCAGTCCTAAATGAAATCAGCCGCCGGAAGGCGGCTCCTGGGCCCCAGCTTTCGCCGGGGAACAGGCTAGCTAAGCCGCTTCCTCGACCTTCACCAGATGCTGCACCTTCTTCACCTGGCCGAGCACTTCAGGCGTTCCCTCGATCTCCACCATTCGATGAAGCTTGTTGAGGCCGAGCCCAACCAGCGTTGCCCGCTGCGTCTTGTCGCGGCGGATTGGCGAGCCGGTCTGGGTAATCTTGATCTTCGCCATCCTGGTTTACTCCACCACCGCTTCCGCCTGCGCTTCGGCTTCGGCGGCATTGGCGCCGCCGCGTCCGAGCAGCTCGGAGACTTTCTTGCCGCGCCGCTGGGCGACCGAGCGCGGACTGGTCTGCTCTTTCAGCGCCTCGAAGGTCGCGCGGATCATGTTGTAGGGGTTCGACGTCCCGACCGACTTGGTGACGACGTCCGCCACTCCAAGGCTCTCGAAGATCGCGCGCATCGGGCCGCCGGCGATAATCCCCGTTCCCGCAGGCGCGGTGCGGATCGTGACCCGGCCGGCGCCGAAATGGCCGAGACCGTCGTGATGAAGCGTGCGGCCGTCGCGCAGCGGAACGCGGATCATCGCCTTCTTCGCGGCGGCAGTCGCCTTGCTGATCGCCTCCGGAACTTCGCGGGCCTTGCCGTGTCCGAAACCCGCACGGCCCTTGCCGTCGCCGACCACCACGAGCGCCGCGAAACCGAAGCGCTTGCCGCCCTTCACCGTCTTGGAGACGCGGTTGATGTGGACGAGCTTCTCGATCAGCTCCTCGCCGCCCTCGTCGTCGCCGCCGCGTCCGCGCCGGTCGTCGCGACGGCCGCGGCCGCCACGATCGCCGCCACGCCCGCGACCGCCGCCGGGGCCACCGCGTCCACGTCCGCCGCGTCCGCGAGGCGCTTCGCCCTCGGTGCGGACGACCGCGTCTTCCTTGGCCGGAACCTCGGTCTGCGCCTCGGCAACGCCTTCCTGCGTCACTTCAGGGGTTTCGCTCTCTTGCACCATTTAAAACTCCAATCCGCCTTCGCGAGCGGCATCGGCCAGCGCCTTGACGCGGCCATGGAACAGGAATCCGCCGCGGTCGAAGACAACTGCGGAAACGCCGGCCTTCTTCGCGCGCTCGGCGATCGCCTTGCCGACGGCAGCCGCGCCCTGGCTGGTGGCGGCGCCCTTGCCCTTCAGGTCCTTGTCGAGGGTCGAGGCCGACGCCAGCGTCTTTCCGGCGCTGTCGTCGATGACCTGCGCATAGATGTGCCG
>DASSOB010000024.1:0-52581 GCA_035701045.1 Sphingomicrobium sp.
GTCCCGGAGGGCCATTATACCGTGCCGCTCGGCAAGGCAGCGGTAGTCCGCGAAGGCGGCGAACTGACGGTGCTCGCCTATGGCACGATGGTCCATGTCGCGCTTGCGGCGGTCGAGGAGCAGGGGCTGGACGCCGAAGTCATCGATTTGAGGACGCTCGTGCCGCTGGACATGGAGACGATCGAGAAGTCGGTCGAGAAGACAGGCCGCTGCCTGGTCGTCATGGAGGCGCCGCGGACATCCGGCTTCGCGTCCGAGCTGGTGACGCTGGTGCAGGAGCGCTGCTTCTACCACCTTGAGGCTCCCGTCGAGCGCGTAACCGGTTGGGACACGCCTTACCCGCACGCCTACGAATGGGCCTATTTCCCCGGCCCGAAGCGCATGAAGCGCGCCCTCGAAAAAGTGATGGCTGATTAGATGGCGAGATACGAATTCAAGCTGCCCGACATTGGCGAAGGCATTGCCGAGGCCGAGATCGTCGCCTGGCACGTCAAGGTTGGCGACACGATCGCCGAGGATCAGCAGATCGCCGACATGATGACCGACAAGGCGACGGTCGAGATGGAAAGCCCGGTCGCGGGCAAGGTGCTCGAGCTCGCGGGCGAGGTTGGCGACCAGGTGCCGATCGGGTCGGTGCTGGCGGTGATCGAAACCGAAGGCGCCGACCGCGCGTCCGAGGGCGTCGAGGACAGCAAGGACGAACGCCCGCTCGCCGACGGCGCGGTGGAAGCGACGCCTCAACAGGCGGAGGAGATTCCGGTGGTCGCCGGGGATGCCGAAGTTGCTCCCCTACCGCTTGCGGGAGGGGACGAGGCGCGAAGCGCCGAAGGGGTGGGTACGACCAAAGCGGCACCGAGTCCGACTGGCCCACCCCCCAGCCCCCTCCCGCAAGCGGTAGGGGGAGTTCACGTCCTCGCCTCTCCCGCAGTCCGCGCCCGCGCCCGCGACCTCGGAATCGACCTCGCGCAGGTGAAGACCGCATCTGACCGCGTCCGCCACTCGGACCTCGACGCCTGGCTGCTCTACAATGGCGGCACCGTGTCGAGCCGTCCGTCCACGGCCGCACCGCGCAAGGACGAAGCGATCAAGGTCGTTGGCCTCCGCCGCAAGATCGCCGAGAACATGACCGAGGCGAACCGTCGCATCCAGCATTTCACGCTCGTCGAAGAGTTCGACGTCACCGCGCTCGAGGACGCGCGGCAGATGATGAACCGCGACCGCGGTCCAAATCCGAAGCTGACGCTCCTCCCCTTCCTGATCACCGCGCTCTGCCGCGGGCTCAGCGAATGGCCGATGCTCAACGCCACTTTCGACGACGAGGCGATGGTCGTCACCCGTCACGGCGGCGTTCAGATGGGTGTCGCCACGCAGACCCCGAACGGCCTGATGGTCGCCACGATCCGCGACGCGCAATCGCGCCCGGTGTGGGACCTGGCGTCCGAAATCCTCCGCCTGTCCGAGGCGGCGCGCAGCGGCAAGGCGAGCCGCGAGGAGCTCTCCGGCGCGACCTTCACCATATCGAGCCTCGGCCCGATGGGCGGAATCACCTCGACCCCCGTGGTCAACCCGCCGCAGGTCGCGATCGTCGCGGTCAACAAGATTGAGGAGAAACTGGTCCCGATCGACGGCGAGATCGAGGTCCGCAAGCGGATGAACCTCTCGCTGAGCTGCGACCACCGCGTCGTCGACGGCTGGGACGCCGCCAGCTTCATGCAGACGCTGAAAGGCTACATAGAGAACCCGCTCCGGCTGCTGTCGGCCTGACAGCGCGATGAATCCGTTCGACTATTCGCTCGGCCTCCTGACTATCCTGATGGGGCTGGCGCTGGCGGACGTTTGCTTCAGCTTCCACAAGCTCGCGGTTCGCGCGCGGACGATCCGCTGGGACGGCCGGCCACTGATCGCCGCCGTGCTGATCGTCGTCGAATGCGTCCGGCTTTGGTTCGGTCAATGGACCCTGCGCAACGTGTCGATCGCGCTGACCTTCCCGATCTATTTTGGCCTTTTCGTCCAGATGCTTCTGTTGGTTCTCCTGGCAAGCGCGAGCCTCCCCGACGAACCGAGCGACGATTGCGATTTAAGCGCCGTTTATGAGCAGCGACGCCATTACTTCTGGGGCCTCTTCGCTGCTTATCACCTCATGTATTTTGCATTCTGGCTGGCCTTCGGCGCGACGAACGCCGCCGGCAGCGGCTCCGCAACGGCGGTCGATTGGCTCCGTGTACTTGCGCCGATCGCCGGCTTCTTTCTGCTCGCCGTCGTCCGCGTTCGCTGGCTGGATTATCTGGTCCCGGCCATCTTCATCCTATTCTATATCGCGCGTTACTGGCACGCGACGCTGGGGTCCTAAGTGATCGAGCCTGCTCGACCGGTCGCGTGCTGCTCCGCCTGCTTTCGGCCTAGTCTGTCAGGCCGGCGCTTCGGCCCCCGAGTTTCGCATCGACGCTGATGGAGCCAGGCCCTGCGAAAACGAAATACAGGAACACGAAGCAGTAGAGGATCGCCGCGTCGCCCATGTTGTTGACCGGCCAGAAATTCTGTGGCGCGTGGGCGTAGAAATAGGCGACCGCCATCGTGCCTGACGCGACAAATGCCGCCGGTCGAGTGAAGAGACCGATCGCCACCAGGGCTCCGGTGATCACCTCGACGATGCCGGCGACCGCGCCGAGATTGTCCAGCGCCCAGCCGCTTCCGGCGCGTTCGCCTGCGGGGAAATGGAAGAATTTCTGCGTTCCATGGGCGAGGAACAGGAGGCCGGTCATGATTCGAAGGATGCCGAGCATCACCGGCGCGTAAATCGACAATTGTCGGGCGTTCATTGTCACTGTCCTTTAACGCCGGGGGGAACGAGAGCGTCGTCAGATGGTGTAGCCGGTTATTGCTCCACAGGGGAGCGCCCGCCGTTCTTTCAGGCGCGCTAGCGCGGCTAGACTCGGGCGCTACTGTTTTTCCTCAGTGAGGATAAGCTGGTCTCGATCGGCGGCGAGATCGAGGTCCGCAAGCGGATGAACCTCTCGCTCAGCTGCGACCACCGCGTCGTCGACGGCTGGGACGCCGCCAGCTTCATGCAGGCGCTCAAACCCTACATCGAAAACCGCTGCGCTTGCTCAGCGCCTAGGCGCGGGCATTATTTCTCAGGCGCTGCCGCGGCGGTTGCCGAGAAAGTCCAGCTGGCGATCTTCCAGCCGCTGCCTTCCGCGCGCTTCATGACGAAGGTCATGCTGCTCGGCTCCGCCATCTTCGTGCCCTTCTGGACGAAGCGATAGGTCGTCGGAAGGACGACGTAAGCGGTCGCGCCGTCGCTCGTCGCCAGAAGCGGCTTGTCATAGTCGACCCTGCCGCCGCTGACCGCATTGGCTTCGGAATATTTGGCATAGTCATCGATCCAGCGCTTCGGCGCGCCGGCGCCGGTCCACAGATGCGGCGCAAAATCATCGACAATGACCGCATCGTCCGCCTGCGCCGAAACCCAGGCATCGACGTCGCCGCCGTTGAACCTGTCCATTGCCGTGGTGACGAACTTGACGGCGTCACCCGCGGGAGCCGGCGCTTCTGCCGATGCCGGAGCGGACGCCGGTTGGGCAGCTTGGGCCGCAACCGGCCAGGAAATCGCGGCGGCGGCGAACAAAATCGACTTGAGCATGGTGCATCCCCCAAGCCGGCCATTCGGGACGCGAACAGGAGGCGCGCGGGCCGGAACACGCGGGACGCGCGCCAGTGCGTCCGCCATGCAATCGAGTCAAGCATGTCCGGCGCCTAGGCGCGGGCGCTACTGTTCTTTCGGAGGATCGCGAACAGGATGAGGGCGAAGGCGGCGAGGCGGATCAGGTAGATCGAACCACGCTCCTCGGTCGGGATGTTGGCGAGCGCGAGAATGCTCTGCCCGATGCCCAGCAGCACGAACGCCGCCGCGAAGGCAAGGAACAGCGGATCGCGGATTCGCCGCCAGAAGCGCAGGAAGAACAGACCGCAGACGAAGAATCCGAACGCCACGGCGCCCGAGAGAAAGTCGTAGAGCGTCATCATGTCACTCATGCTCGACCTCCCACACCAGGCCCCAGAGCAAGGCTATGACGGCGGCGAGCGCCAGCAAAAGCCGGATCAGTCTCAAGTCGACGTCGTGCGGCCACACCACCAGGTCGAAGACCAAGGCCAGATTGTTCGCGGCGAGGAAGCCGAAGCAGATGCTGCTCCACAGCAGCAGCCCGTTGCGGTTGCGGCTGTAGCTCCGGCCGAGCAGCCAGGCGCAGCACGTGCTGGTGAAGAAGCATAAGACGTAAACGATCCCGGGAAACACATCAGCCATCGTCGCCCCTCCGAAGCCTGAATGCATCGGCGAATGCCGTCGCGCTACTGGTTCCCGCGGACACGATCGCGCGGCGCACCGCGTTCGGCCGGCTGCCGTAGAGCTTCTCGACCTTGTCGATGTCCGCCTCGACCTGCTTGTTGACGGGCGAATAAATCGCGCCGCCCTCTTCCACCGACGCGAGCCCCGCGATCACCAGGCCGTCGAGCGCCTTGCTGACCACCAACTCGCTCGCGCGCAGGCTGGCGACGAGCTCCTCGCGCGACCAGACCCGCCGCTCCCCCTTGAGCAGCAGCAAGAGCTCCAGCGCCCAGACTGAAGGAAAGCTTCCCGCGATGAACCGCAGGAGATCTTCATCCCTGCCGCTCACGGGCTCCGGATCGAACGGTCGCCGAGCATGAGGACGGCCCTAGCGAGGCAGGGCCGACGATTGCAACCTTTAGCGGCCGCTAAGTGCCGATCCGGCGCTCAGTCCTTCTTGCCGAGTTCGCGCCAGCTCTTCTCGTGGACCTCGACCCCGAACTTGTCCGCGGCCTTCTTGATGCGGTCCCACGCCTCGTCCTTTTCCTTCTCGCTGACGCCCTCGACCTGGTCGAAGCGGGCGATCGCGTTCCGCACGTGGCTCGCATCCTCCAGAGGCTCCTTGCGCTCCTTCGGGAATGCGAACTGTCTGTCCTTGAGGTCGTGGCGCTCGTCGGCGTTCAATTCGCTCATGCGTTTTCTCCTTCGGCCGGAACAACGAACCGTTCCGGCCGACGGTCCATCAATTGAGCTTCGTCAGAACGGCGATCCCCGCGAAGCGGGGCGTCCTGGTTCATAGAGCCATTGGCGGCTGCGCCGCCCGGAATCAGGCGGCGAGCGGCACGGCCTGCCCAAGTGCCCGCCGAATGGAGGTTTCGCGCTGCTCGGGCCCCATGTTGAGGCCGTCGGCTGCGACGAACTCGGGTTCGATGCCGATGAAGTTGAACACGCCGGCGAGATAGGTTTCGAGATGCTCGAGCGCGGCGGCGGGCGAGCCCCGGTCGTAAAGGCCGCCGCGCGCGAGGGCGACGATGACGCGCTTGCCGCCCGCGAGACCCTCTGGACCGCTCTCGGTGTAGCGGAAGGTCGCGCCGGCGACGAGAATCCGGTCGAGCCATGCCTTGAGCTGCGTCGGAAGCGTGAAGTTGTACATGGGGGCGCCGATTACCACCGTGTCCGCGGCGAGGAACTCGTCCAGCACCTCGGGGTCCTGGCCGCGCTCGGTCAGGTGGGGCAGCGGCTGACTGACGAGGTCGCGCGTGACGGTTTCCGCATCGGGATTGGCCCGCCTCAATTGCTCGACGATCGAGCGGCTGATCGCCCGGCTGGCGCTATTCTCTCCGTTGATGCTGCTGTCGATATGCAGGATGGTCACTATTCGCTCCTTGGTATTGATTTGATACCTAGGCACGCTAAATAACCACCAGCGAACCGCCCGCAAGAAGGCACATTTTTGTCAGGCAGGAACATCCTTGTTCCCACGCGATCGACGCCGAAACCGGAGGCCGGAAATGAAGGATCCAACCAGTCCAATATGCCGCACGATCAGCACGCTGCTGTCGCGCATCGGCGACAAATGGACGGTGCTCGTAGTGCAGACGCTTGGAAACGGCCCAAAGCGATTCAACGAGCTTCGCCGCGAAATCCCGAGCGTGTCGCAGCGGATGCTCACGCTGACTCTCCGCAACCTCGAACGCGACGGCCTGGTCAGCCGGACGGTGACTCCGACGATCCCGCCGCGCGTCGACTATGAGCTGACCGAACTCGGCCAGTCCCTGCAAAAACCGATCTGCGGCCTCGCCACCTGGGCACTGGATAACGTGGAGACGATCCACGCCGCGCGGGCACGGTTCGATGCGGCGCAGGACGAGGCCAAGGCGGCTTAATTCCCCCTCTAGAAGGGAGAGGGAGCTACTGAAGCTCCACCCACGTCGGCGCGTGGTCGGACGCTTTCTCCTGTGCCCGCGCCCATTTATCCACCCCCGCGCCGGTCAACCGGTCCGCCGCCTCGGGCGAGCACAGCAGATGGTCGAGCCGGAAGCCCATGTCGCGCTGCCAGCAACCGGCGGTGTAATCCCAGAAGGTGTAGAGCTTCTCTTGCGCCGGGTGCAGCGCGCGCAGCGCGTCGGTCCAGCCCTGGTGGACGATCCGCCGCCACCATTGCCGCGCCTCGGGCTGCATGACCGCGTCGCGCTCGGTCGCGCGGACCGAGAAGACATCGCGGTCCTCGGGCACCACGTTCCAGTCGCCGCACAGCACCACTGGCCGTTCGTCCTTCAGCAGCTCGGCCGCCCTCCCGGCGAGCCGCTCCATCCATCGGATCTTGTAATCGAACTTCTCGGTGCCGACCGGATTGCCGTTGGGCAGATAGAGCGAGCCGACGACGAGCCCGTTCACCTCGGCCTCGATATAGCGGCTGTGCGTATCGTGGGGGTCGCCCGGCAGGCCGACGCGGCGCAGCGCGGGCGTGTCGCCCTTCGCCAGGATCGCGACCCCGTTGAAGCCCTTCTGCCCGTGCCACACGGCGCCGTAGCCCGCGGCCTCGATGTCGGCGATCGGAAGCGCCTCGTCGGCGCATTTCAGTTCCTGCAGACAGACGATGTCCGGCTGCTCGCGCTCCAGCCATTCGACCAGCCGCGGCAGCCGGGCGCGGATTCCGTTGAGGTTGTAGGTGGCGAGCTTCATTCCGCCCGCCCTAGCCGCTCGCGGCTAGACCGAAAAGCTGCTCCCGCAGCCGCAGCCCGATTGCGCGTTGGGGTTCAGGACCTTGAACGACGCGCCGCCCAGATCCTCGACGAAATCCACTGCGGAGCCCTTGACGAGATCGAGGCTGACGGGATCGACCACCAGTCTGACTCCATCCTTTTCGGCGACCGCGTCGTCGCTTTCGGCGGCCGCGGTCAGTTCGAAGGTGTAGGTGAAGCCGGCACAGCCGCCGCCGTCGACGGCGAGGCGCAGGATCGCGGGCTTCGATTGCCGCTCCGCGATCCACGCGACGCGGCGGGCCGCGTTTTCGGTCAGGCTGATGTCGTCGCTCACGAGGGTGAGATAGGAAGTGCCGCGCCGGGCGGCAACGGAGGGCCTATTTCTTGCCGCTGGCCGGGCCGCCGACCGCGTCCATCGACGCCGCATTGCCGCGCTGCTGCATCGCAAGCACGTAATCGGTCGATTTCATGAACGGGATCGGGTTCACCGCGCGCCCGTCGATCCGCACCTCATAATGCAAATGATTCCCGGTCGACCTCCCAGTCGACCCGATTCGGCCGACCTCCTGGCCACGGGTGACATGCTCGCCGGCTTTGACGAGGATCGCGGACATGTGGCCGTAGCGCGTGGAGATTCCACGGCCATGATCGATTTCGACGAGATTGCCGTAGCCTCCGGAATTCCAGCCGGCGCGCGTCACGATTCCGTCGGCGGTTGCATAGACGGGCGTGCCGTAGGCGGCCGCGAGATCAATGCCCGGGTGCATCGCAGCGCCCCGGCGGAAGGGATCGTCGCGCACGCCAAAACCGCTGGTGAAGGTCACTTCGGTCCGGACCGGCTTGTCCGACGGAATGGCGATGACGTCGTCCTGCAGCTGATCGAGCTTCTTCCAGCTCTTGAACAGCGCCTTGAAGGTCGCATTGCCGGCGCTTTCGAAGGGTCCGCCGACCGCGTCGGGACCGCCCGCCACGGCGGGCTTGATGCCGAGCTTCTGGAGCTCGGCCGTGGTGACCCGATAGCGGACGTCGAGCGCCTTGGCGACGAGCGCCGCCTGCTGGAGCTGCTGCTGCTCGACCCGCGCGAGTGGCCCACCCTTGGCGACAGGGCCGCCGTTCGCAGCGGCGGCAAGCAGGGCCGGGTCGATCTGGCGGCCGGCGAGCGCGGCTTCGATCAGACCCTGGCGCTGTTCGATCATGCGCGCCCGGGCTTCGGTCGCCGCGGACAGGCCGAACGGGCGGGTGATGAGACGGACGGTCGCGTAGCTGGCCCAGGCGACGAGCCCGAGCAGAATGACGAAGAGGAAAGCCTGGACGGGCGCGGAGATGCGGAAACGGCGGAGCCTGGATCCATCGTGGATGAAAAGATCGCGATCGCGAAACAACGCTCCCGTCGCGGCCAGAACCTGCGCCATTACTTCCCGCTCCAAGCTCATCGGCGCGCAAGACCGCGCCGATCGATCCACCAATGCCAGGAGCTCCCCAGCCCCTAAACCGTGCACGCGGGTTGCCCTCCCCGTACGCGGCGAGCCGGAGACTGCTGCTGGATGGTTAATGAATTCAACCTTGGGTGCCCGTTCCCGGGATGAATCGCGGGCTGGTTGCGGTGAAGCGTTCAACTCTGCTCTCCGGACGAGCGATTCGAGCGTTTTCAAACTCTTGTGCGGCGCAACATCGCGGGCTTGAGCGGAGTCGCGGGCGAATCTTTCACACGGGCGGTTGCGCTGCCAGCCTCAGCCGATAAATCTGTCTCCGGGCCACGCCGTCCCAACGCGGCGCGAGCTCTCTGGAAGGAGAGTGATTTGTGACTGAAGCGACTGCCGCCGCGCCAGACGTGCGCCCAACAGAATCGGGCGCGAAGCCCCGTACAAAACCAACTCGGCCGAACTTCTCGTCCGGCCCATGCGCGAAGCCGCCCGGCTGGCGCGCGGACGAGCTCGATACGACCGCGCTCGGCCGTTCGCACCGAAGCACCGTCGGCAAGGCGAAACTCGCCGAAGCCATCGAGCGGACGCATGCGCTGCTGGAGCTTCCGAAGGACTACCGGCTGGGCATCGTTCCGGCGTCCGACACCGGGGCTATGGAGCTGGCGATCTGGTCGCTGCTCGGCGCTCGCCACGTCACGATGCTCGCATGGGAAAGCTTCGGCGCCGGCTGGGTGACAGATGTTGCCAAGCAGCTGAAGCTGGATGCCGAAATCCGTCTCGCCGAATATGGCGAAATCGCCGATCTCTCGGGCATCGACCCGACGAGCGACGTGGTTTTCACCTGGAACGGAACGACCAGCGGCGTACGCGTCCCGAACGCCGACTGGCTCGCGGCCGATCGCGCCGGCCTCGCCATCTGCGACGCGACCTCGGCGGCGTTCGCACAGGACATCGACTGGGCCAAGATCGATGTCGGAACCTTCAGCTGGCAAAAGGCGCTAGGCGGCGAGGCGGCGCACGGCATGCTCGTGCTTTCGCCGCGCGCGGTTGAACGGCTCGAAAGCCAGCCGGCGCCGCGTCCGCTGCCCAAGATTTTCCGCCTGACAAAGGGCGGCAAGCTGATCGAGGGCATTTTCAGGGGCGAGACGATCAACACGCCATCGATGCTGTGCGTGGAGGATTGGCTGTTCGCACTCGATTGGGCCGAGCGGACCGGCGGCCTCGATGCCCTGATCGCCCGCGCCGACGCCAATGCCGCGGCCCTCGACCGCTGGGTGTCGCAATCGCAGTGGATCGAGCATCTGGTGAAGGATCCCGCAATCCGCTCCAACACCTCGGTCTGCCTGCAATTCGCCGACCGCTCGAACGAAGCGGCGAACCGCGCGCGGCAGAAGGCGATCGGCCAGCTGCTCGAACGCGAGGACGCAGCCTACGACATCACCGCCTACCGCGACGCCCCGCCCGGCCTTCGTATCTGGTGCGGCGCGACTGTCGACACCGCCGACATAGAGGCGCTCGGTCCCTGGCTCGACTGGGCGTGGGAACAAACCCTCTCCCCGTGATCGGGGAGAGGGTCGACTCGCGCGCAGCGCGAGCGGAGTGAGGGGTGTGGCGCCGCCACTCTCGCACACCCCTCACCCTTCCGCCGCTTCGCGGCTCCCTCCCTCTCCCTTGAAGAGAGAGGGGCTCAAGGAACAGCAATGACCAGCACACCCAAAGTCCTCATCGCCGACAAAATGGACCCGAAAGCCGCCGCGATTTTCCGCGAGCGTGGAATCGAGGTCGACGAGCGGCCCGGCCTCTCGCCCGACGAGCTCGAAGGCATCATCGCCGATTACGACGGCCTCGCCGTGCGCAGCTCGACCAAAGTCGCCGCGCCGGTCATGGACGCCGCCCTGCCCCGCCTGAAGGTGATCGGGCGGGCGGGCATCGGCGTCGATACCATCGACGTCCCCGCCGCCTCGACGCGCGGGATCGTGGTCATGAACACGCCGTTCGGCAATTCGATCACCACCGCCGAGCATGCCATCGCCATGCTCTTCGCCCTTGCCCGCGAAATCCCGCAGGCCGACCAGTCCACCCAGTCGGGCAAGTGGGAGAAGAGCCGCTTCATGGGCGTCGAGCTCGCCGGCAAGACGCTCGGTCTCGTCGGCTGCGGCAATATCGGCTCGATCGTCGCCGACCGCGCGCACGGCCTCAAGATGAAGGTAGTTGCCTACGACCCGTTCCTCTCGCCGGAGCGGGCGGTCGAGCTGGGTGTGGAGAAAGTCGAGCTGGACGACCTTTTTGTCCGCGCCGACTTCATCACCCTGCACACGCCGCTGACCGACCAGACCCGCGGAATCCTGAGCCGCGACGCGCTGGCGAAGACCAAGCCCGGAGTCCGCATCGTCAATTGCGCGCGCGGCGGGCTGATCGATGAACCGGCACTCAAGGACGCGCTGGAAAGCGGCCATGTCGCGGGCGCTGCCCTCGACGTGTTCGCCGTCGAACCGGCCAAGGAAAGCGCCCTGTTCGGCACGCGCGGCCTCATCTGCACGCCGCACCTCGGCGCTTCGACCACCGAAGCGCAGGTCAATGTCGCGATCCAGATCGCCGAGCAGATGAGCGATTTCCTGCTGCTGGGCGGAATAACCAATGCCGTGAACGTGCCGTCGCTCTCGGCCGAGGAAGCGCCACGCCTGCGCCCCTACATGGCCCTCGCGGAAAAGCTCGGGCGTCTCGTCGGCCAGATCGCCGGCACCGAAATCCGCTCGATCGACGTCGAGGTCGCGGGCGCGGCGGCCGAGCTCAACATCAAGCCGATCACAGGCGCGGTGCTCGCCGGCGTGATGCGCACCTGGTCCGACACGGTGAACATGGTCAATGCGCCGCATCTGGCGAAGGAGCGCGGGCTCGAGGTGCGGGAAATCCGCAACAGCCAGGAAGGCGACTATCACACGCTGGTTGCCGTGACGGTCGGGACCGAACACGGCCCCAGGCGGGTCGAAGGCACCTTGTTCGGCAACCGCGCGCCGCGGCTGGTCTCGATCTTCGGGATCGGCGTGGAGGCCGAGCTGGCCGGCCAGATGATCTACATCGTCAACACCGACGCGCCCGGCTTCATCGGCGCCCTCGGCACCAGCCTCGGGGAAAGCGGAATCAACATCGCTACCTTCAACCTCGGCCGAAGGCAGGAAGCCGGCGAAGCTGTCGCCCTGGTCTCGGTCGACGATCCGATCACGCCGGACGTCGCGCAGCAGCTTCGACGGCTCCCCGGGGTCCGCGCGGTCGTGCCGCTGAGTTTTTGATAGGAGGCGGCAGCAATCTCTCCGGATCGGTGAGAAAATTAGCCATGCCGCAAGCTCGGAACTCATATGAATGACCCTCGGCCGAGGGACTGGAAAAAGTGGACACGATTGACCCTGAACGGACGCCCGATGCGCGCGCCGCCCAGCGGAGCAACATGTTCCTGGCGGCCGTCCTGCAGGGGCCGGGCTTTTCGGCGCCGGTAAAGGTCCGCAACATGTCTCCCACGGGCGCGCTGGTTGAAGCGGCGGCCGTTCCCGGGCCGTCGATTGCCGTCAGGCTGATCCGCGGCAGCCTCGTTGCTCCGGCGGTGGTCGCCTGGTCCGGAGGAAGCCGCTGCGGCTTGCGATTTTCGTCGATCGTTTCCGTGCCCGACTGGCTCGCGGCGGTCCGAAACAGCGAACAGAACCGCGTTGACGATACCGTCCGCCTTCTAAAGTTGGGCGCTGTTCCCATCCCGCAGCGACCAATTCCGCCAGCGACCGCTGAAAACTTCGCCGGACCAGCTGCACTCGCCATGGATATTCAGCGCGTCCTGACCCTGATCCAAAGTCTTGGAGACGATCTGGCGAGCGACCAGAATGTGCTTTTGCGCCATTCGGCCAGGCTGCAGCACCTCGATATTGCAATCCAGACGCTCTCGGCCGTGGCCGACGCGCTCAGCGTTTCGACGGTCGACGATGCGTCATTAACGAGATTGGAAAATCTGCGCTCGGGTTGCACCGAGGCACTCGCGGGATCGGCGTAGATCGCCGCCCACCGGCTGGACGCTCCGCCCGCCACCCCCTAGGAGCGCGCGTGCCGCCAACAACGGGGATTCGCTTTGGGAAACGTCACGGTCATCGGCGCCCAATGGGGTGACGAAGGCAAGGGCAAGATCGTCGATTGGCTGGCCAGCCGCGCCGACATGGTGGTGCGCTTCCAGGGTGGTCACAACGCCGGTCACACGCTGGTCGTCGAAGGTACGACCTACAAGCTCTCGCTGCTTCCATCCGGCATCGTCACCGGCACACCGTCGCTGATCGGCAATGGCGTCGTGCTCGACCCGTGGGCGCTGAAGGCCGAGGTTGAGCGGATCCGCGAACAGGGGGTCAAGGTCACTCCCGACCTGCTGATGGTCGCCGACAATTGCCCGCTGATCCTTCCCATCCACCGCGATCTCGACGCGCTGCGCGAGGACGCATCGGGCGCGGGCAAGATCGGGACGACCCGGCGCGGCATCGGCCCGGCTTACGAGGACAAGGTCGGCCGCCGCGCCATCCGCGTGTGCGACCTTGCCAATCTCGACGATCTGGGGCCGCTGCTCGACCGCTTGTGCGCACATCACGACGCGCTCCGCGCGGGCTTCGGCGAGCCGCCGGTCGACCGCGCGCGACTGAAGGCCGACCTCGCCGAGATCGCCGATTTCGTGCTGCCGTTCGCCCGGCCGGTCTGGCGCGACCTCGACAGGGCGCGGCGCAAGGGCAAGCGCATCCTGTTCGAAGGCGCGCAGGGAGTCCTGCTCGACGTCGACCACGGCACGTATCCGTTCGTCACCTCGTCGAACACGGTTGCGGGCACCATCGCCTCCGGCAGCGGCACCGGCCCGTCGGCAGCGGGCTTCGTGCTCGGGATCACCAAGGCCTATACGACGCGCGTCGGCTCCGGCCCCTTCCCGACCGAGCAGGACAATGCCGACGGGCAGACGCTCGGCGAGCGCGGCCGGGAGTTCGGAACGGTCACGGGCCGCAAGCGCCGCTGCGGCTGGTTCGACGCCGTTCTGGTGCGTCAGGCGGTCGCGGTCGGCGGAATCACCGGCATCGCGCTCACCAAGCTCGACGTGCTCGACGGGTTCGAGAGTGTGAGGGTGTGCACCGGCTACAAGCTCGACGGCAAGAAGCTCGACTATCTCCCGGCGCACGCCGCCGACCAGATGCGGGTCGAGCCGGTGTTCGAGGAGATCAAGGGCTGGGAAGGCTCGACCAGCGGCGCGCGCAGCTGGGCCGATCTCCCGGCGCGCGCGATCAAATACGTCCGGCGCATCGAGGAGCTGATCCGCTGCCCGGTGGCGCTGGTCAGTACCTCCCCCGAGCGCGACGACACCATCCTCGTCCGCGACCCTTTCGCGGGGTGACACCCCCTCCCTTACAGGGAGGGGCGAACTCAATGCCTTACGTCAAACGTGCCGAGCCCTTCCGGATCGGCTTCCTCCACGCTGAGATTGTCCACGCGCGCATCGGGCGGGCCTTCGCGGATCAGGTCGAGCAGCTCGTCGATTGCCTCGGGATCGCCCTCGATTTGCGCCTCAACCGAGCCGTCGCTGCAGTTCCGCACCCAGCCGGTGACGCCAAGCGACTGCGCCTCGTCGCGCGTCCAGGCGCGGAAAAAGACGCCCTGCACGCGGCCGGTCACTCGGACACGGCGCGCGATTCGGGTCACGGGGCCTTCGCGGCCTGCGTGTAGATTACCTGCCAGCGACCGTCGCGTTTTGCCCAAACGTCAGCGAAGCGCAGCCGCGCTTCGTAGCGCTGGCCGCCGTCCATGCCCTTCAAAGTCGCGACGCCGCCCATCACCGCACCGCCGGTCCAGACCTTCTCGATCGGCTGCTCGACCGTGAACGGCTCGAGCGTGAAGCCCGGCGCGGTGTAATCCGCGATGAGCTGCGCCTTGGTTTCGATCTGACCATGGCTGTTGGCGAGCAGATAATCGTCGGCGAGCCAACGATCGAGCGCCGCTTTGTCGCCGTCGACCTGCGCCTTGTCATAAGCGGCAACCGCGGCCGCGAGATCGGGCGGGACAGCCGTCGCCGCCGCAGCCAGGAGGATCGCGAGCATCATACCGTCGAAATGTCCGGCGCGTCCTCGGCTTTCATGCCCACGACATTGTAGCCGGCGTCGACGTGATGAATTTCGCCGGTGACTCCGCTGGCGAGATCGCTCAGCAGGTAAAGCCCGGCGCCGCCGACGTCCTCGATCGTGACGTTGCGACGAAGCGGCGCATTATATTCGTTCCATTTCATGATGTAGCGGAAGTCGCCGATTCCGCTCGCCGCCAGGGTCTTGATCGGCCCCGCCGAAATGGCGTTGACGCGGATGCCCTCTGGCCCAAGGTCCGCGGCCAGATATTTCACCGAAGTCTCCAATGCCGATTTCGCGAGGCCCATCACATTGTAGTGTGGAATGACCTTCTCCGCGCCGTAATAAGTTAGAGTCAGAAGCGATCCGCCATCGGTCATCAGCGCCCGCGCGCGCTGCGCCACCGCGACGAAGCTGTAGACCGAGATGTTCATGCTCATCAGGAAATTGTCCATCGACGTGTCGACGAACTTCCCGCGCAATTCGTTCTTGTCCGAATAGCCGATCGCGTGGACGACGAAGTCGAGCGTCCCCCACCGCTCCTTCAGGGCGTCGAAGGTCTTGTCGAGCGCCTTCATGTCCGACACGTCGCAATCGACGAGCAAGTCCGAACCGACCTCCATCGCCAGCGGCCGCACGCGCTTCTCCAGCGCTTCGCCCTGGTAGGAAAAGGCGAGTTCCGCGCCTTCGGCAGCCACGGCGCGGGCGATACCCCAGGCCAGGGACCGGTCGTTGGCAAGCCCCATGATCAACCCGCGTTTGCCCTGCATCAATTGACTCAAAGTTGCGGTCCCCCTGATTCAAGCATCCGTTCGACGTCTTCGCCGGGCTGCGGTTCCTCGACGTCGAGCTCGTCGGTGTACGGCCCGGTGTAAACTTCGCCCTTTAGCGCGGTGGCGCCGCTTTCGGCCAGCGCCGCGTTGAGCTCGGCACCGATCACGACGCCCAGGCCGACGACGAAGAAGAAGATGAGCGCGATCATCACGCCGGCGAGGCTTCCATAGGTCCGGCTGTAGCCGCCGAGAAGGCCGAGCGTGCTCGGCAGGACCTCGACCGTCGCCAGCCACCACAAGGTGATGAACAGTGCGCCCGGCCATCTCTTGCAGCCGTGCCGGCGATAGCGCTTTGGGGTGAGCGCAAGAAACAGGATGTAGAAGGTGAAGAACAGGGTCGCCGCCGGCACCAGCCGATAGATGCCGAGCGTGCTCGCCACACCCTGCGCGAACGGGAACCATTCGACGAGGACATGGTGAAGAAGCGTGAGAGTCGCGCTGACCGCGAAGGCGAACATCAACAGGAAAACCGCGCCGAGGATGAGCAGGATCGAGCCGATCCGATATTCCCAGAAGGGTGCGCTGTACTTCACGCCATAGGCTCGGCGGAGAATGTCGCGGATGGTTTCGACGTAACTCGCGGCGGTCCATAGCCCGATGATCGCGCCCGCCCACAGCAACGTGCCGGTGCGCACCGTCAGCACTTCCTGAATCGGCTCGCGCAGGGTGTCGGCGACGTTCGGCGGAAGGCGCCTCAGGATGTTGGTGACGGTCAGCGTGGCGTCCTGCCCCTGCCCGAGCAGGTGCGCCACCGCGGCGGCGAGAATGATGAAGGGGAACAAAGCGAGGATCGAGAGGTAAGCGAGGTTGCCGGCGTGGATGAAGCCGTCGTTATAGACTCCGACGATGACGCGCTTGACCACTTCCCACGGAGTCATCCGTGGCTTCAGCTTCTCCTCGACCTCCGTGCCGAAGGCCGCGCGCATTTCCGCGAGCCGCTTGCGCCGTGCTTCCGGCGATTGAGGGGACGCGTCTCTCATTCAGCTTCGCGTCAAACCCCGAGCGACGCGCGCGGATTCCCGCCGCCATTCCAGTTCTCGGCGAACTGCTGAAGCTCGGCATCCTGCGCCGGTACGTCGATTTCGACGGTCACCAGCTGGTCGCCGCGCTTGCCGTCCCTGGCGGTGAAGCCGCGACCCTTCAAACGCAGCACCTTGCCCGAGGTCGTCCCCTTGGGGATCGTCAGCATGACTGGTCCCTCGGGAGTCGGCACCTTCACCTTGGCGCCGAGCACCGCTTCCTTGAGCGTGATCGGCAGCTCCAGGCGGATATTGGTTCCGTCGCGAGTGAAGAAGCGGTGCGGCGCGACGTCGAGCGTGACGATCGCATCGCCGCGCCCGCCGGGCCCCTCCTGGCCCTTGCCGGCGAGGCGGATTTTCGTCCCGTCATCCAATCCCCTGGGAAGATTAAGGTCGATGGTCTTGCCGTCGCCGAGCGTGATCCGCTGCGGCTTCAGCGCGACCGCGTCGTCGAACGGGATTTTGAGCCGGTAGCCGATGTCCGCCCCCTTTTGCGGTTGCCGGGCGCGCTGGCGAAAACCGCCGAACGGTCCCCCGCTCCGGCCGCGCGAGGCGCCTCCGAACAGACCCTCGAACAAATCGCTGAGGTCGGCCGCGTCCGCGCCGCCCATGTTGAAATTCTCGAATCCAGCGCCGCCCGGCTGCGGCCCCGCTCCTGGCGAATAGCCGCCGAAGCCGCCGCCGAACGGCATCTTGGGATTGCCGTCCTCGTCGATCTCCCCGCGGTCGTATCTGGCGCGCTTGTCCTTGTCCGACAGCAGGTCGTACGCCGCCGTCACCTGGGCGAACCGCTCCGCGGCTTTCGGATTATCCTTGTTTCGGTCGGGGTGAAGCTGCTTGGCGAGGCTTCGATAGGCCTTCTTGATCTCGGCCTCGCTCGCGCCGCGTTTCAGGCCGAGGCGTTGATAGAGGTCGAGTGCCATTGTCTTCCCATGCCGCAGAGACGCTTGCCTGACCAGATGGGTTGCCGCAACTGCGGGTCCAAGCCTAAGCCGCGCGAGCAATGACCGACCCCTTCGCCCTGTTCGACGAGTGGTTCGCAGAGGCCCGGGCGACCGAGCCGAACGATCCGGAAGCGATGGCGCTCGCGACGGCGGATTCCGCGGGTAATCCAACGGTGCGGATGGTGCTGCTCAAGGGGCATGGCCCCGACGGGTTCGTCTTCTTCACGAACGAGGAAAGCGAAAAAGGCCGCGGGCTGAAGGAAAACCCCTCGGCCGCGCTCCTCTTCCACTGGAAGAGCCTACGGCGCCAGGTGCGAATCGAGGGCCGCGTCGAACGTGTCTCCGCGGAAGAGTCTGACGCCTATTTCGCCACGCGATCGCGCGATTCCCAGCTCGGCGCCTGGGCTTCCAAACAGTCCAGGCCTCTCGACAATCGCGAGGCGTTCGAGCGCCGCTACGACGAGATGAAGCAGCGGTTCGAGGGGCAACTCGTGCCGAGGCCGGACTATTGGGGCGGGTTCAGGATCGTTCCGCGCTCGTTCGAATTCTGGCGGGACCGGCCGCACCGGTTGCACGAGCGGCGGCTTTTCACGCGCGACGGCGACGGGTGGACCGAAGGGCTGCTCTACCCGTGACCGATACGATCTCGCCCGTTGAACGCGCCAAACTGACCGGACGGGCGGCGCTTGCGAGCATCGCCATGGCGGTCACCCTCATCGCGCTCAAAACCTATGCGGCCGTTGAGACCTCGTCGATGGCGATGCTCGGCTCGCTGGCCGACAGCGGGCTCGATCTCATCGCCAGCCTCGTGGTGCTGCTGGGGGTACGCATCGCCGCTCAGCCGGCCGATTACGACCACCGCTTCGGACATGGAAAGGCCGAAGCGCTCGCCTCGCTGCTGCAAGTGATCCTCATCACCATCTCGGCAATTTTCATCGGTTTTCGCGCGGTGGAGCGGCTGCTCGCCGGCGCAGAAACGGCCGATGCCGAGCTCGGGATCGGCGTGTCGGTCATTGCCATGGTTCTGACCTTCGCCTTGATATCCTACCAGCGGCACGTCGTCCGCCGCACCGGCTCGCTCGCCATCGGCACCGACCGGCTGCATTATTCGTCGGACTTGCTGCTCAACGGCTCCGTCATCGTGGCGCTGGGGCTGGACCAGTTCGGCGGCCTGACCGGCGCCGACGCGGTCTTCGGCCTTTTGATCGCGCTTTGGCTGCTGTGGGGCGCGTGGCGCGCGTCGAGCAATGCGCTGAACCAATTGATGGACCGCGAATGGCCCGACGATCTGCGCGAAAAATTCCTCGCCGCCACCCGCGAATATCCGCTGCTCGAAGGCCTGCACGACCTTAGGACCCGGACGAGCGGGGTCCATTATTTCGCCCAGTTCCATGTCTGGGTGCCCGCCGACTGGACCGTTCAAAAGGCCCACGACCGGCTCGATAAGATCGAGGAGGAGTTGCAGCAGCGCTTTCCCGGCACCGAAATCCTCATCCACGTCGATCCGGAGGGGCAAATCGACCGGGAAACCATCCTCCCGTCCGAAATTACCGAGAAAGCAGAATGAGCAGCATTCCATTCTTCCAGATCGACGCCTTCGCCGAGCGCCCGCTGACCGGCAATCCGGCGGCCGTGATGCCGCTCGAAAAGTGGCTCGACGACGCGTTGATGCAAGCCATAGCCGAGGAGAATAACCTTGCCGAGACGGCGTTCACCGTGCCGAGCGAGAGCGGCGAAGCCGACTTCGACCTCCGCTGGTTCACGCCTGCGGCGGAGGTCGAGCTGTGCGGCCATGCGACGCTCGCGAGCGGGCACGTGCTGATGACCGGCGATTGCGTCCGCTTCGCCACGCGCTCGGGAATCCTGATTGTCAGCCGTAAGGACGCGCTGCTCGAGCTCGATTTGCCGGCGGCGAAGCTGACCGAAACCCGCGAACCGGAGATGTGCCGCGCGCTCGGCCTTCCCGACTTGCCGGCGTGGCTGGCCGAAGGCTGCAACGACGCGGCGATCGTCGAGGTCGAGGACGAAGCCGCGGTCCTGGCGGTCCAGCCGGACTTCGCCGCGCTTCGCAAGGTGCCGCGAATGGCCGTCGTGACCGCACCCGGAAACCGGGAGGACATCGCGAGCCGGGTCTTCGTCCCTTATCTCGGAATCGACGAGGATCCCGTGACCGGCTCGGCCCATGCCGCGCTCGTGTCCTACTGGGCGGAGCGGCTCGGCCGAACAGAATTCACGGCGCTCCAGGCGAGCAAGCGTACCGGCCTGCTCCATTGCCGGCTGGAAGATGATCGCGTCGTGCTTGGCGGCCATTGCCAGACCGTCATCGCCGGACAGTTCCAGCTGTGAGAGCCGCCGCTCTCGCCCTGATCGCCCTCGCTGCGCCCGTGGCCGCCAGCCCGGCAAGCGAGCGGACGGCGATCCTTTCGACCATTCAGCACATGGAAGATGCCTGGAATCGCGGCGATTTCCGCGGCTACATGGCCGGCTTCGAGAACCCCGGCGTGGTGTTCGTCTCGGGCGGCAAGTTCCAGCAAGGCTGGCAAGGCACGCTCGACCATTACATCCGCGACTATGGCGGATCGGCCGAGCGGCGCGGACGGCTCCACTTCTACAATATGAAAGTCGACCTGCTCGCGCCCGACGCGGCGATGCTGATCGGCCAGTACCGCCTGATCCGCGGCAAGCGCGTGACCGAAGGCGTCAACACCCGCCTGTTCCGCAAGATTCATGGGCGATGGCTCATCACCATGAACCACGTCTCGGCCTACGACGTCACTTCGGCTCCGACCGCGCCAAAAGCGCGCTGAGGTCCTGCTTCCAGAACGCCGCCCAGGTATGCGTGCCGTGCCCGTGGGTTTCGGCGCTCTCCGGGATCAGCCGGAATTGCGCATTCTTCATCCGCTTCAATGCCTGCTGCGGCACATCGAGATTGCGCGGATTGATGAAATCGTCGGCCGAATTTACCCAGGTCATCGGCGCCTTGATTTTCTCGAGACCGGGCCACGGATCGTAGTTCCGCGACGAATCGAACTGATAGATCATGTCGTTCGCGTCGAGATTGCCGAGCCCCGCCTCCACGCGTTGCTCGACATAGGCCTTGGCCGCGTCGCGCGCCGGATATTGCTTCTGCAAATTGAGCGGCGCGCCGCCGACGATGAACAGGATGGATTCGGCGGTGCGAAGCCCCTGCTCCGGCTCCTTCGAATAATTGCCGCCTTGCCACGCCGGGTCCTTCTCGATCCCGTCGATCACGAGCTGCCGCCACATCCGGTTCAGCCCGGCGATCTGGATCGGCTCGCAGGCGAGCGGCATCAACGCATCGGCGAAATCCGGATGCTCCTCGCCCCACATGAAGCTCATCATGCAGCCCATCGACGTGCCCATGATCAGCCGCATGTGCGTGATCCCGAGCCCTTCCGCGAGCATCCGCCGCTGCGCCTCGATCATGTCGCCATAATCGTATTTCGGGAATTTCATCTTGAGGCCGTCGGACGGCTTCGAGGATTTGCCGTGCCCGATATTGTCCGGAAGGATGATGAAATAGCGGCGGATGTCGAGCGGCTCGCCCGGCCCGTACAGCTCGTCGGCGAATTGCGGACGCAGGAACTGATGCCCGTCGCCGCCGGTGCCGTGGAGCACCATCACCGCATTGTCGATCTGCCCCGCAGCGTTGCGATGCGGCTCGCCGAGCGTCGTGTAATGAATCCGAAGCTCGGACAGGTTCTCGCCGTCGCGGAAGCGGAAGTCCTTCAGCACCACGTCGGCCTCGTGCGTCGGCCAGGCTTTCGGCGCCGGCGCGGAGGCGTGCAGTGCGAGAGCGGCAATCAATCCAAGCATCGGCGTTTATCCCTCCAGTTTCTTTTCCAGGGCATCCAGCAACGGCAGCTGGCTCGGCAACATCTTCGCGCGCGCCTCGGCAAAAGTCATCCAGCGCGCCCTGGCGACCTCGGGGAACCGCTCGAGCCGGCCGCTGCGCGGGGGCCACTCCATCTCGAACTCGATGGACTTGACGGTGGTTTCATCGAGATCGCCCTCGGCGGCGAACGCAACGACGATCTTGCCGCCGCTCTGACGGATCCTTGCCAGCTTGATAGGGGCGAGGTCGAGGGACGCGCCCGTTTCCTCCCGAAATTCGCGTAGCGCCGTATCGACCGGCGATTCGCCAGGCTCGACCGCACCCTTGGGGATCATCCAGACTCCCGACCGCCGGTTGCGCCAATAAGGTCCGCCGGGCTTGACCAGCAGCACTTCGGTTTCGCCCTCACGCAAGCGGTACAGCAATATCCCCGCGCTAAGCGGCGGCATTCAATTGGCTCTGTCCGGCCGGGATCGTCTCGTCGATCCAGCCACCGCCGAGCAGCCTTGTTCCGTCATAGACCACCGCGGCCTGCCCGGGCGCGACGCCAAATTCGGGCCGGCGGAAGCGGATCCAGTCGCCGTCCTTCTCCGCGGGCACGGGCGGCGCCAGCGAACGTACCTTCGCGCTGATCTCCCGCTGATCCTCGCCGATCCAGTTCCAGCCGCCGACTCGCATCCCATCGACCGCCAGCGCGCGCCGCGGACCGACCACGATTCGGCGATCGTCCGGCTCGATCCGGACGACGTAGAGCGGCGCCTTCTGCCCGCCGATCTCGATTCCGCGGCGCTGACCGACGGTGAAGTGAACCACGCCGCGATGCCGGCCGAGCACGCGGCCCTCCAGGTCGACGATGTCGCCCGCCGCCTCCGTTTCCGGCCGGAGCCGCTTCACCAGTGCCGCGTAATCTCCATCAGGCACGAAGCAGATATCCTGGCTGTCGGGCTTGGCGGCCACCTCCAGACCGAGGTCACCAGCAATTCGCCGGACCTCGTCCTTGGGCAGGTCGCCAAGCGGAAAGCGCAGGAAATCGAGCTGCTCGCGCGTCGTCCCGTAGAGGAAATAGCTCTGGTCGCGCCGCGGATCGGCGCCCTTGTGCATCTCGCTTCGAGTGCCGTTGACGATGCGCCGGACATAATGCCCGGTCGCGAGACAGTCCGCGCCGAGCTCGCGCGCGAAAGCCACCAGATCGACGAACTTCACGCCCTGGTTGCACGAGGCGCAGGGCACCGGCGTGCGCCCTTGCGCATATTCGTCGACGAAGCGGTCGATCACGCCTTCGCGGAAGCGGCTTTCGTAATCGAGCACATAATGGGCAATGCCGAGCCGGTCGGCGACCTGCTTCGCATCGTAAATGTCCTGACCCGCGCAACAGGCGCCGGGCCGGCGCACCGCTTCGCCATAGTCGTACAGCTGGAGGGTGACTCCGATCACTTCCGCGCCCGTCCCGGCGGCGAGCGCGGCCGTGACCGAGCTGTCGACGCCGCCCGACATGGCGACGACGATCCGGGCATCGCCCGCGGGGCGGCCAAGCTGAAAATCAATCCACATTGGAAGTTCTTCTTTCGCCACTCTTTACCCGAATTTCACTCCTCGCGCCTAGACCGGCGGCAAAGAAGGCAAAGAGGGGACAGGGTTTGGCGCTTCACGAGGGGGACTTTCGCACGAATGCGGAAGCGCCGCTCACGCTCGAGGAACTCCTCGCCCTGCTCGACGGCGGCGGCGACGAGGAGCGGCGTACCCGGGAGCATGCGATCGCCTGCTACCTTTCCGGCGGCGATGGGTGGCGAGAGGCCTTGAAGACGCTCGGCGGAACATTCGCCGAGGAAGTGGGAGGGTTAAAGGAGCGTAAGGCTGGCTGACCGGGCCGTTAACCAGCACGTTTCAGAATATTTTCAACGGCCGCGTTTTAAGCCGTGGGCAGTGTCAATGATTAAGCAGGTGTAACTGAACATGCTCGAGAACCAGAAGATTCGTCCGGCCCAGGTCATCGGACCGCTCGGCGAGCCGCTGACGCTCGAGTCATTGCCGCCTTCCAACACCACCCGATGGGTGGTTCGGCGCAAGGCCGAGGTCGTGGCCGCGGTCGCCGGCGGGCTCTTGAGCGTCGACGACGCTTGCAAGCGCTACTCGCTCAGCCTCGAGGAATTCACCAGCTGGCAGCGCGCGGTCGACCGCAGCGGCATGCCCGGCCTTCGGGTGACGCGCATCAAGCAGTACCGCGACCAGTACGAGAAGCAGCAGCGCTACTGAGTGACGCGGCGTCGTTACGGCGCACCACCGACCGAGCGATTCCGCCGCTTATCAGCCGAATAACTGGACAGTTCCTTCCGATTCCGGAACAACGGGCGAGCATCGCGCGTCTGTGATGCCTGAACGGCCGTCGCGCACGTTCGTGCCGGCCGATAACAGGAGGGAAGCACATGGGTTGGATCATCTGGCTGATCGTCGGCGGCATCTGCGGCTGGCTTGCGAGCCTCATCATGCGCACGGATGCTCAGCAGGGCATCATCCTCAACATCGTCGTCGGCATCGTCGGCGCGGTCATCGCCGGGCTGATCTTCGGCGGAAGCATCAACAGCGGCATCTCGATCGAGACATTTCTCTATTCGCTGATCGGAGCAATCATCCTGCTCGCGATCGTCAACCTCATCCGTCGCGGCACGGTTCGCTAGGCACATCTCCTCCCCTCGCTTTCGAGGGGAGGGGGGCCAGCGAAGCTGGTGGATGGGTCTTCTCCAACTCCGAAAGACCCCTCCACCGCACTTCGTGCGGTTCCCCTCCCCCGGAAAGCCGGGGGAGGAGAATTTCACCGCAGCTCGAACGTCACGGACAGATTGATCTGGAGCTTCTGCTCGCCGGGTTCGATCGGCGTTTTCGCGCTTGCCGCTTCCGCCCGCGCATACATCGGCATGGGCGGTGGGACCGGATAATTGCCGCCGCTCTCGCTGATGGAGACGACGCGGACGACTTTCAGCCCGAGCGCACGGGCATAGAGGTCCGCCCTGGCGCGAGCATTGGCAACCGCCTTCGCCCGCGCTTCGTCGAGCGCCGCTTCCGGCTTGTCGACCGTCAGATTGGGCCCGTTGATCTGGTTCGCCCCCTGCCCGACCAGCGCGTCGAGGATCTTGCCCGAATTGCGAATGTCGCGGAACCGGATGGTGACGCTGTTCGACGCGTTATATCCGACCAGCTGCGGCGGCTGGTTCTCGACATATTTATATTCGGGATTGAGGTTGACGCTGCTCGTCTGGATGTCGCGATCGGCGATCCCCGCCCGCTTCAGCGCGGCGATGACGCGTTCCATCCGCGCGGCCGCGTCCTGCATCGCGCCGCTGGCGGTCGCGGATCGGGACACGACACCGGCGGAGATGATCGCGACATCGGGCACGCGGCTGACCTCACCCGTGGCATTGATATCGAGGCGCGTGCCCGCGATTGTCTGGGTGATCGACGCCTGCTGGGCGGCGGCCGGCGCCGGCAAGGCGGCGGCAGACGCGAGCATCAGGGCGCCGATGAAGGCGTATTTCATGATAGTCTCCGTTGATTGTTCAAAGGCACCGCCCAAGCGTCGCCCGGGCGCCATGGCTGTCCCCTGAACGGCTGTTTCGCACTCTCAGACGCGGCGGCGCGCGACCAGGCGATAGATGAAGAGCAGGATGAACGCCCCGACGATCGCCGCGATGAAACCGGCGCCCTCGCCCGTATTGTACCAGCCGATCGCGTGGCCAATCCACCCGGCGAGCAGCGCGCCGGCGATTCCGAGGAGGATGGTGATGATGCAGCCCCCGGGATCGCGGCCGGGCATCAGCAGCTTGGCGATGACGCCGGCGATGCCGCCGATGACGATCCAGCCGATAATTCCATAGTCCGCCATTAAGTTTCCCCTTGTTTTGCCGGCCGTTCAACCGACCTTCACCTCGCATGAGCCAACGCGCGCTCGCGAAACAAGTGCCGCCGTTAGTCGAATTCGGCTGGCATAAGGGGGGCTCCTGCGGTCTGTTGCGCAGGGTGCCTTATTGAGGTAATACAGCGGCCACAGGGCATGCTGAAACTCAATCGTAACGGGCAGGGAAGAATGAACCGGGAAACGTCACTCTATTCCTCGGACAATCTGGTGGTTGTCGACCGCTCGCGCCGGCGGCGGTGGCTCATCGTCAGCGTGATCGCCGTCGTCGCCGTCCTCATCATCGCGTTCGCGCTGATGCGCGAAGGCTCGCCGAGCGGCACGCCTCAGGCCGGCGGCGCCGCGGGCCAGGTCCCGACCGTGACCGTCGTGGTGCCGGGACAAAGCCAGGTCGGGCGCGTCGTCACCGCCAGCGGCCCGATCGGCGCGAGGCGCGACCAGCCCGTCGGCATCGCCGGCCAGGGCGGCCGGGTCGTCCGCGTGCTCGTCGATGCCGGAAGCTGGGTGCGCGCCGGGCAGGTGCTCGCCGTGGTCGACCGGTCGGTCCAGACGCAGCAAGCCGCCCAGCAGGCGGCGCAGGTCGAGGCGGCGAAGGCCCAGGCGGCGCTCGCGCAGAACGATTACGACCGCGCGATGGCGCTGCAGGGCCGCGGATTCATTTCGAAGGCCGAAATCGACGCCAAGAAGGCCGCGCGAGACGCGGCGGTGGCCCAGGTCAAGGTAGCGCAGGCGCAGCTCGGCGCCACCCGCGCGCAGATCGGCCAGCTCAACGTCGTCGCGCCGTCGGACGGCCTGGTGCTCGAGCGCAACGTCGAGCTCGGCCAGATCGTCAGCCCGGGCTCAGGCGCGTTGTTCCGCCTAGCCGAAGGCGGCAGGATGGAAATGAAGGCGCAGCTTGCCCAGCAGGACCTCGCGGCCGTCCACGTCGGAATGCCCGCGCAGGTTACGCCGGTCGGGTCGGACGACGGCGTCTCCGGCACCGTCTGGCAAGTCGCGCCGACCATCGACCCGCAAACCCGGCTCGGCGAAGTGCGCATCGCCGTTCCCTATAGCCGCGCGATGCGCCCGGGCGGCTTTGCCGAAGCGAAGATCACCGCCGGCTCGACCGACTCCCCGATGCTCCCGCAGAGCGCGGTGCTGAGCGATGAGAAAGGCAATTACGTCTACATCGTCAACAGCAAGAACGAGGTCGAGCGCCGCAACATCAAGATCGGCAACGTCAGCGACAATGGCGTCACCATCGCCGAAGGTCTGTCGGGCAATGAGGCAGTCGTGCTATCCGCCGGGCCGTTCCTCAACCCCGGGCAGAAAGTGAAGCCCAAGCGCGAGGCCGCGCACTAGGCGAGTGGAAGAGTCTCAAGTTTCATGAATTTCCGTAACATCTCGTCGTGGTGCATCCGTAATCCGGTTCCCCCGATCGTGCTGTTCGTCGGGCTGATGCTCGCCGGCCTGATTGCGTTCGCCGAAATGACCGTCACCAACAATCCGGACATCGACTTTCCCGGTGTGACGGTGGGGGTGAGCCAGCCGGGCGCCGCGCCGACCGAAATGGAAAAACAGGTCACGCAGAAGATCGAGGCCGCGGTTCGCGGCGTCAATGGCGTGGACGAAATCGACAGCAGCGTCCGCGAAGGTTTCAGCAACACCTTCATCCAGTTCCAGATCGGCACGCCCATCGATCGGGCGGTGAACGACGTTCGCAACGTCGTCTCGCAGGCGAGAAGCGATCTGCCCGAAGGCATCCTCGAGCCCCAGGTCGATCGCGTCGACATCGCGGGCGATCCGATCGTCTACGTCGCCGTCGAGACCAGCGACATGAGCCTCGAGCAATTGAGCTGGTACGTCGACAACGACATCGGCAAGGACCTTCGAGGGCTTTCCGGCGTTGCGGCGGTCTCTCGCGAAGGTGGCGTCGACCGCGAAATTCGCGTCATTCTCGACCCCGCGGCGTTGCAGGCGCAGGGCATCACGGCGGCCGCCGTCAATCAGCAGCTACGCCAGACCAATATGAACGCGGCCGGAGGGCGCGCCGAGATTGCGGGCTCCGAGCAGGGCGTCCGCATCATGGGCAATGCGGCAGACGCCTACGACCTGTCGCAGACGCAAATAGCTTTGCCCGGCGGCCGGACCGTCCGGCTGGCGGACATCGCGACCGTCAAGGATTCTTACTCGGAGCAGCGCACGCTCGCCAAGCTCGGCGGCCGGCAGGTAATTAGCTTCAATGTTCAGCGCGCGAAGGGCGCGTCGGACGTCACCGTCTACAACGAGGTTTGGAAGGAACTGCACAAGATCGAGAAAGACGACCCGCGGGTCCATTTCTCCGAGATCGTCAACCAGGTGCAGTACACCAAGGACCAATACAGCTCCGCGATGGAAGGCCTGATCGAAGGCGCGATCCTCGCGGTGCTCGTAGTGCTCCTGTTCCTCCGCGACATTCGCGCCACCGCCATTTCGGCCCTCGCGATCCCGCTTTCGGCGATCCCGGCCTTCTGGTTCATGAGCCTGATCGGCATCAACCTGAACGGGCTGTCGCTCCTGGCATTAAGCCTCGTCGCCGGCGTGCTCGTCGACGACGCGATCGTCGAGATCGAGAACATCGTCCGGCACATGCGCATGGGCAAAAGCGCCTATCAGGCCGCGCTCGACGCCGCCGACGAAATCGGCCTCGCCGTGCTCGCGACGACCATGTCGATCGTCGCGGTCTTCCTGCCCGTCGCGCTCATGCCCGGCCTCGCCGGTCAGTTCTTCAAGGCCTTCGGCTTCACCGTCGTGATCGCGGTGCTGATGAGCCTTCTCGTCGCGCGTATGATCACGCCGCTCATCGCCGCCTTTTTCCTGCGCAGCCACGGCATCCAGCCGCACGCGGCCGGCAAGACGATGGAGAGATACCTCGGCCTGCTCCGCTGGTCGCTCGATACCACCAAGGCCCACGCCTATGCCGCGCGGAAACCGGGCCGATGGGGTAAATTCAAGTCATTGTTCCGCGACCATCGGATGTACATGGTCGGAGCAGGCTTCGGCGCCCTCATTTTGACCGGCTTTTTCCTGATCACGCTGCCGATGAGCTTTCAGCCGCCGCTGAATAACGACTATTCGGCGGTGAACATCGACATGCCGCCGGGCGCCACGCTCAATCAGACGGAGACCGTCGCGGATCGCGCGGCCTCCATCGTCGGCGCCAATCACAACGTCGAGCATGTGTTCGAGCGCATTTATGTCGGTTCGGGACGACTCAACGTCGTGCTCAAGAAGGATCGCGATCAGACGAGCACCGAGTTCGAGCGCTCCCTCGCGCCCGAGCTTGCGAAGATCCCGGACGCGCGCGTGACCTTCCAGAGCCAGAACGGCGGCGGTCCGGGCGGCGGGCGCGATATCATGATCTATCTCGGCGGCGAGGACCCGGTGAAGCTCAACGCCGCTGCGGTGAAGATCGCCGACGAGATGGCGACTCTTCCCGGCCTTCGCGCCCCGCGCGTGATGGGCGACACGCCGGCGCCGGAGATCACGATCAAGCCGCGCTTCGATCTCGCCGCCGATCTCGGAGTCACCACCGCGGCGCTGAGCCAGACCATCCGCATCGCGACGCTCGGGGACATCGAGCAGAACAGCGCCAAATTCTCGCTCTCCGACCGCCAGGTCCCGATCCAGGTCTCGCTGTCGGAGAACTCACGCCGTGACCTGGCGGTGCTCCAGAATCTTCCGGTGCCGACGTCGAACGGCGGCTCGGTACCGCTCAAATCGGTCGCGGAAATCGGCTTCGGCGCGGGCCCGACCACGATCCAGCGCACGAACCAGGAGCGGCGCACGCAAGTCGGCGCGGACCTCGCGCCCGGGATGACGACCGGCGACGTGTGGCCGCAAATCAATCAGCTGCCCGCTCTCAAGAACCTGCCGCAAGGCGTTCACAAACTCGATCTCGGTGCGCAGAAGTGGCAGGCCGAGATGGTGCAGAATTTCATCGTCGCGCTGCTCGCGGGAGTCGGGCTCGTCTTCGCGGTGCTGGTACTGCTTTATCGGCGATTCCTCGCGCCGTTCGTCAACATGGGCTCCCTATGGCTCTGCCCGTTGGGTGCCGCGATTGGATTGCACATTGCCGGCCAGCCGCTCTCGTTACCCGTGTTCATCGGCATGTTGATGCTGTTCGGAATCGTCGCCAAGAACTCGATTCTTCTGGTCGATTTCGCGGTCGAGATGATGAACCACGGCATGGAGAAGGACGAGGCGATTCACGAAGCGGGCCACAAGCGCGCGCAGCCGATCGTCATGACGACGGTCGCGATGGTCGCCGGGATGCTTCCGATTGCCCTGTCGCTGACGGGCGATGCAAGCTGGCGGGCGCCGATGGGCGTGACCGTGATCGGCGGCCTCATCTTCTCGACGATCCTGACGCTGCTTCTCGTCCCGTCTTACTTCTCGATTGCCATCTCGATCGAATCGCGGATCGGGCGGCTGTTCCACCGGTTTGTCGGCAGCGACGCGCATCATCCGGGTCACCCTGTTCCGGCGGAGTGAACTTCCGCTGCCCTCCGGCTATTGAGCCGGCATGAGGGTGACGACGAACGGCGCCTTGGCTCGCTTCAACCCGGCACAGCCGGGCACGCAGGGCATGAAGGTCGTCGCGACGGGACTCCTCGTCGTCATGGCCGTCGTGTTCGTCGTTGCGCGGACGTTCCAGGACCAATATCCCGCGCTTGCCTATGTGAAATCCTTCGCCGAGGCGGCGATGGTCGGCGGCCTCGCCGACTGGTTCGCGGTTACCGCATTGTTCCGGCACCCGCTCGGCTTGCCGATTCCGCACACCGCGATCATCCCCCGCAACAAGGACCGGATCGGCGAGGCGCTCGCCAACTTCCTCAAGGAAAATTTCCTGATTCCCTCGGTCGTCGCGCGCCGGATGCGAAAGCTCGACGTCGCCGCCGCGGCCGGACGCTTCCTCCAGACTCCGGCCGGACAAGGGACGCGCATTCGGGCGGGCGCGTCGCGCCTCATCGCCGACATATTCGAAAGCCTCGACGACGAACGCCTGGGCGGGATCGTCAAGGGCGCGATCAGCGCGCGGCTGCGCAAGACGGAGATTTCGCCGCTGCTCGGCCACGCGCTCGCCTCGGCGATCAACGAGGACCGGCACGTGCCAATGCTCGAAGCGGCGATTCGCTGGACCGCGCGCGCACTCGACGCCAACGAGACGCTCATCCGCGACATGGTGCGCAAGAAAGCGAACTGGGTGCTGAAGCTCGCCGGGTTCGATGAGAAGCTCGCCAATGCAATCATCGACGGGCTGCGCAAGCTGACGGCCGAGATGTCCACCGACCTGGCGCACCCGGTCCGGGTCAAGATCGAGGAGGCGCTCGTCCAGCTCGCCAACGACCTCCAGACGCGCCGGGAAACGCGCGAGCGGGTTGAGGCGATCAAGGACCAATTGCTCGACAACCGGTCGGTCAGCCTGTGGCTCGATACCTTGTGGGAGAAGGGCCGCGAGGCGATCGTCCGCGCCGCGCGTAACCCCGACGCGGTGCTCGCCGGCAAGCTCGGCGAAGTGCTGAAGTCGATGGGCGGAACGCTGGAGAAAGACGCGCGAATCCGCGCCGCGATCAACCAGTTCACCCGGCGGGCGGTTGTTGGCATGGCGGCGAGCTACGGAAGCTCGATCGTCACGCTGGTCTCGGAGACGGTTCGAAGCTGGGACGCGCATACGGTAACGGCGCGGCTCGAAGCGGCGGTCGGCCGCGACCTCCAATATATCCGCATCAACGGCACGTTGGTCGGCGGGCTCGTCGGGCTGGTGCTCCACGTTCTGGATACATTGTGAGCGACCTCGACGAACTTTCGGAAAGCGCGCGCAATCGTGGGTTGAAGCTCGTCCGATCGCGCGTACGCACCCCCGGCAAGCGGCGCTTCGGCAAGGTCGGCCTGGCCGACGCCAGGGGGAAGCCGGTGTTCGGCCTGGATGCGAAGGGGCCGACGGCCAAACCTGAGGAAGTTCAGGATTATCTGCGCAACCTCGGCGCGAAAGACTGGGGCGCGTCGCTCGACGTTGCAGTGCTTCCGAGAAAGCGCAAGCCAGCGAAAGCGCCACGAGAATCCGCGAACGATGCCGAGCCTAAGCCGAAGCCACCGGCCGAGCCGAAGCCCAAACCTACTCCTCCGCCAACGAAGCCGAAACTCCGTGATGTCAGACCGGCGGACGCGAAGCAGCTGGTCGAGTTGATCCACGATCTCGGGCATGAAATCGACGAGAAGGCCATCCGGAAGAACCTCGCCGCGCTCCGGAAGTCGGGGGAGACTCCGCTCGTCGCCACGCTCGGCAAGCGGGTCATCGGCCTCGTCGGGATGAACAAAAGAATTGCGGTGCATAAGCCCGCGCCGATCGGCCGAATCTCGGTCCTCGTCGTCGCCGATGACGCGCAGGACAAGGGCATCGGTCGGATGCTCGTCGAGGCGGCCGAGGCATGGTTTCGAAAACAGGGCTGCACGCTCGTCGAAGTGACCAGCAACGACCGCCGGACGGCCGCCCACGCCTTCTACCGCCACATGGGCTACGAACGGACCAGCATTCGCTTCGCGAAGGATCTGCAGCCCCTTTGACATCCGCGCTCTTCGACCCCACTTTGGAGTCATGAACAGCGAGTCCCTCCGCCGCGTCACCCTGCACGCAGGGCAGACCCCCGCGCGAGCTTAGCCCCGGCGCGCGCTTCGGCCTGCTCCGGGGGATCGGACTTTCACATTTTTCACCAGAAGGATTTTCAATGATGGCCACCGTCCGCGCGGGCGATGCGCGCCCGCCCATTCATCTTCTCGCTTCCGAATCCGACATGGTCGCGACGCTCGCGCTTCAGGTGGAGCACCGCCAGCCGGTCGTCGCGTCCATGCTGCTCGAGGAAATCGAGCGCGCCCAGCTCCACGAGCCCGAAACGCTCCCGGAGACGGCGGTCAGCATCGGTTCCGAGATCGACTTCATCGACGAGCGCTCGGGCCAGCTCCGCACCGTCGAGCTGGTTCTGCCGGCGATGGCGAACATCGCCGAAGGACGCATTTCGATCCTCACGCCCATGGGCGCGGCGCTCTACGGCCTCACCGCCGGCCAGTCGATCGACTGGCCCGACCTCGACGGCCATGAGCGGCGGATCAAGATCTTGAGGGTGCGGCAGCCCTTCTTCGACGAGCCGCCAGCCGCGGCCTAGCCCGCGCTCCGGCGCTCGATCGTCGCGCCGACGGCGGAAAGCTTTTCCTCCAACCGCTCGTAGCCGCGGTCGAGATGATAGACGCGCAGCACCTCGGTCTCGCCCTCGGCGGCGAGGCCCGCCAGCACCAGGCTCATCGAGGCGCGGAGGTCGGTCGCCATGACGCTCGCGCCGGCGAGCCGGTCGACCCCGCGCACGATCGCCGAGCGGCCGTGGATGTCGATGTCCGCGCCCATCCGGCGAAGCTCCGGCACGTGCATGTAGCGGTTCTCGAAGATCGTTTCCTCGAGGAAGCTGTCGCCTTCGGCCCGCGCGAGCATGGCCATGAATTGCGCCTGCATGTCTGTGGCAAAGCCGGGAAATGGGGACGTCGAAAGCGCAAGTGGCCTTAAGCCGCCGTTCGTGCTGATCTTGACGCCGCGGTCGTGGAATTCGACCGCCAATCCGCACTGCGCGAGCGCGTTGAGGGTCGCGCACATGTCGTCGGGACGCGCGCCGATGAGATCGACCGACCCGCCGGTGATCCCCGCCGCGCAGGCGTAGCTTCCCGCTTCGATGCGGTCGGGCATGACCGCGTAGGTGGTGCCTTTAAGGCCTTCCACTCCGTCGATGATCAGGTGCGACGAGCCAATGCCCTCGATCCTGGCGCCCATGGCGACAAGCAGGTTGCAAAGATCGACGATCTCCGGCTCGCGCGCGACGTTGAAGAGCTGCGTTTTCCCCTTGGCGAGCACCGCCGCCATGACGGCATTCTCGGTCGCTCCGACCGAGACGATGGGAAAGCTGAAGTCGCCGCCCGGAAGCCGCCCCTTGGGAGCACTCGCTTTCACATAGCCGGCCGTAAGCTCGATCTCAGCGCCCATGCATTCGAGCGCTTTCAAGTGCAGGTCGATCGGCCGGTCGCCGATCGCGCAGCCGCCCGGCAGCGAGACGGTCGCCTCGCCAGCCCGCGCCAGCATCGGCCCGAGCACCAGCACCGAGGCGCGCATCTTGCGCACCATGTCGTAGGGCGCGACGGTCGAGACGATTTCGTCGGCCTGCAGCGTCATCCGCCGCCCGACCTCGCCTTTTTTCACCCCCGCGACGCTGGTCGAAACGCCAAGCTGATTGAGGAGATGGCCGAACGTATCGACGTCGGCGAGCCGCGGCAGGTTCGTAAGCGTCAGTCTGTCTTCGGTGAGAAGCGCGCAGGGCATCAGCGTCAGCGCCGCATTCTTCGCCCCGCTGATCGGGATTTCGCCCTTCAGCGGCTTTCCGCCCTTGATCCAGATGCTGTCCACGGTGGCGGTTTAGCCGCTTCTCCCCTCCCTGCAATCCTCCCCGGCACGGGGAGGGGGACCGCTCGGCGCAGCCGAGTGGTGGAGGGGGCCCACGGTTGGGGTCTGCCACGAACGCGGGTCCCCTCCGTCAGCCTTCGGCTGCCACCTCCCCGTTCCGGGGAGGATTTCAAGGAATCACGCCTTCTCGAGCGTGCACTGCAACGGGTGCTGGTTCTCACGCGCGTAGTCGATCACCTGCGTCACCTTCGTCTCGGCCACTTCATAGGTGAACACGCCGCACACGGCGACGCCCTGCTGATGCACCTGGAGCATCACGCGCGTCGCATCCTCGATGTCCATTGAGAAGAAGCGCTGGAGGACTTCCACGACGAACTCCATCGGCGTGTAGTCGTCGTTCATCATCAGCACTTTGTAGTTGGACGGCTTCTTGGTCTTGGGCCGCGTGCGCGTCGCGACCCCGGTCTCGATCTCGTCGAGGCCGTCGTCGCCGTCAGGGCCGTTCGCCATATCGGTCGGGTTCGAAATCATCAGGCCCTAAAATATGGCAAGCCAGGAAAAAGCGGCAAGGCGCTTGTTTGCACCAGTTGCGTAAAAAATTGGCGGCCGCTCCAACTGGGAGCGGCCGCCACAAGTCGTTGCCTGAACTTTAGGAGGGGAGAGGGTCAGGCAACGAGCGTGTTGAAGCGCTCGGCATTGGCCGTGGCGCGATTCGAAAGCGGCTGGAACGCCTGGCCGGCGAGCTTGACCAGCGACTCGGTCAGCTTCGACGTTTCGGCGACCGCGCGGTCGAACGAAGCGCGGGCGAACTCGCCCTGAAGCTGCAGATATTCGGTCGGCGACTTGGCCTCGGCGAGCGTGCGGATCGCGTCCGCGGCCTGCTCGAAGCTGTCGCGCTGCTTGGCGACGACGTCCTGGCCGATCGAACGGGCGCCCTCGCTGGCGACGCGGCCGGCCTCGACGACTGCCTCGACATTGGCGCGCGTAAGATCGGCGAGCTCCTCGGCGACCTTCTGGCTCTTCTTGGCGAGCTCCTGGCCGCGCTCATTCGCCTCGGCGAAATAGCTCTGGAAGGGCGCGAACGCCGGGACGGCTTCGAAGCCATTGAAGAAATTGGTCTTGGTCACGGTTTCAATCCTTTCCTTCGCCGCGCCGGTCCTGCGCGCGGCTTTGCGGGTTTTGCGAACGTTGCGATGAGCGGCGGCTTTCTTGGCAGTAGGCTTGCGCGTCACGCGGCGAGTGGCCGTTGAGCGCAACTTTTTTGCCGGCTTCGCGCTTTCCTGCACGATTGTCTCGGCGACATCCGCCACGGTCCCGGCGACCTTTGCCGGAGCTTCCGCCACGGCCTGCGCTTCGACCTTCGTTTCGTCCGTCATCGATTCGTCCTCATGATTTGTTGCACTGCACAATAATGGGTGCGCCGCACCATTTCAAGAGGATTTTTGTGCAGTGCGTCATTCGGTCGCTTGACGGCCACGGTTCACCCGAAGCAAGAGCGGTCATGGACGCCGATTCAGATCCCGCGACAGGGCAACGCCGGGGCCTCCTGATCGTGCTTTCGTCGCCGTCGGGCGCGGGGAAATCGACGATTTCGCGGATGCTGCTGAAAGCGGACCCCGAGGTGACAATGTCTGTGTCGGCGACGACACGGCCGATTCGTCCAGGCGAGACCGATGGCGTGGACTACCGCTTCGTCGACGACGCCGAGTTCGACCGGATGATCGCCGCCGGCGAGTTCGTCGAATGGGCCCACGTCTTCAACTTCCGCTACGGCACGCCCAAGGCGCCGGTAAAGCGGGCGTTGCGCGAGGGACGCGACATATTGTTCGACATCGACTGGCAGGGCGCGCGCCAGCTCGAGCCCGATTTCGGCGAGCATCTCGTCACCATTTTCCTGCTTCCGCCCTCGATGGCCGAGCTGGAGCATCGGCTGCGTAGCCGCGGCACCGATTCTCCCGAGGTGATCGCCGACAGGATGCGGAGAGCGGCGGACGAAATCGATCACTGGGCCGAATATCATTATGTGCTGGTCAACAGCGACATGGACGCCTGCCTCGCCCAGGTCCGCGCGATCGTCGCGGCCGAGCGATCCAGGCGAGTCCGGCAGACCGGCCTGATGGATTTCGTCCGCCACCTGATCGGACCGGAGCATTGAATCTCCTCCCCTCGATTTCGAGGGGAGGGGGACCGTCGAAGGCGGTGGAGGGGTCTTCTTCGATCGCAGCAAGACCCCTCCACCATGCTTCGCATGGTCCCCCTCCCCCAGAAATCTGGGGGAGGAAATCAGTCCAGCAGCATCAGGAAGCTCGCGGCTGCCATGAATTCACTGCGGCGATTCTCAAGCGCCGCTTCGGCCTCCGCGTCCGCGCCCCATTGTTCCAGTTGCCAGTGCTCGTCGATGCTGACGGCTTTCCACGCCTCGTCGGCAGTGATCGCCTTCTCCAACACGGCAAGCGCGGCCACAAGCGAGCCGCCCACGGTCACCAGCGGCGACAGGCCGGCAAGATGAAAGGAATCGAGCGTCGCGACGGCATGGGACAAGCGCTGAACCGTCGCCTCTGGCTGCGACACATGCATCAGCCCCGACGTCGTCGCGAAATCCACGTCGTAACGCCGCCGCGCCCAGGCCAGCAGCTCATCCCACCGTTCCTCTTGCTGTTCAACCAGCGCCGACGGCCCGTCCGCCCGGTAACAGGCGAGGTCCGCTTCGGCATATTGCGCCAGCCCCGCCGCGAAGGCCGGCCGTTCCGGCGCAACCCGGTCGATGGCCGCGTTCGTGAGCCCGGTCAGCGGCATGGCGCGCGGGTCGATATCCTCTTCCACGTCGCGCCATTCGCCCGCAATGGCCTCGGCCAGCGCCTCGTTCGGAACCGCGAGCTGCTTTCGTGCCGGCGTCTTCACAGGCCGGCCATCGAGCGCGATGCCCCACATGCCATCGTCGCGCTTAACCTCGACCTCCTTCCAGAATCGCTTCACGGCTCCGGTCGGTCCTGATCTTTCCAGACTTTCCTCAGCATCCTTGGCGCGAAAAAGGCATCCACGACGCCGAGGATGGCGACGACGGCGCCGAGCTGTGGCCAGCCGCCGGGCCGCACGAGATCCGTGTAGATGATCGCGATCCCGATGAAGAAGATTGCGATGCCGCCCAGCCGCACCAGCGAATAGAGCAGCAGCCGCTTCCGCCAGAGCGTCTCGTCATCCATCGACATGCTCCCTTATGAGCGCGAGCACGTCGAGCGGCGTCTCGGCTACCCCCACCGCGCCGGCCGCGACCAGCTCCCGCACATCGTGATAGCCCCAGCCAGCGCCAATGCCGGTCGCGCCGGCGGCCGCGGCCATCGCCATGTCGAAGCTGGTGTCGCCGATGACGATGCTCGTGCCGCTCGCGGCTCCTGCATCGACTATCGCCTGGTGAACCATCGACGGATGCGGCTTCGATGGATGCCGGTCCGCCGTCTGCAACGAGACGAAGCGCGCGTGAAGCCCATGCCGTTCGAGGCAATGCTTCAGGCCGCGGTCGGACTTGCCGGTCGCCACCGCGAGCAGCCAGCCATTGGCTTCCAGCGCATCGAGCAGCTCCAGCACGCCGTCGAACAGCGGCTCCTCCACCTGTCCCGCCGCGCGCAACGTCCAGAACGCGCGCTTGTAATCCTCGGAGAGCTGGGCGTGACGTTCAGGCGAGCCCTCGGGCAGCAGCATGGCCATCGCTTCGACGAGGCTGAGACCAATCACCCGACGGCAGGTCTCCGACGGCGGGAGGATCAGCTCGTTCAGCCGGAAAGTTTCGGAGAGCGCGGCATAAATCGTCGCGCCGCTGTCGACGAGAGTCCCGTCGCAATCGAAGATGGCGAGGCGGTTCACCGGCGCTTCGTCCCCGATTGCGAACCTCGAGCGCGTCGTTCCCCCCTGCGCTCCCGCCGCCGTTGCTTGGCGGCCGCTGCAACTTTGCGCTGCGGTGAAGATGTCGGCTTTGCCTTCTCCAGCGGCAGCGCGTCTCCCAAGCCCGCATCGAACCCCAGCGTCGCCAGGCTCTCGGCGAAATGCGCCGGAAGCTCGGCGGTGACGTCGATCTTTCCATCATCCGGCGCATCGATCCGGATCCGCCGCGCATGAAGGTGCAGCTTGCGGCTGATCCCACCCGTCAGGAAAGTTTCCGCGCCGCCATATTTCGCATCTCCAACAATCGGCTGGCCGAGCGCTGCCATATGCGCGCGGAGCTGATGCGTGCGCCCGGTCAGCGGCTGAAGCTCCAGCCAGGCGGCGCGGTTGCCTGCGCGGTCGATCACTCGCCAGCGCGTCCTGGCGGCGAGCCCGTGCTCCCGATCCACATGCATTTTTTCGCCTCCGGTGCCCGGTTGTTTCGCGAGCGGCGCGTCGATCGTCCCCTCGTCCGCCGCGGGCACGCCGATGACCAGCGCCCAATAGAGTTTGCGCGCCGTCCTGCCCGAGAAGGCCTTGGCGAAGTGCCCCGCCGAGCGCGCGCTCCGCGCCACCAGCAGCGCACCCGAGGTGTCCTTGTCGAGCCGGTGCACGAGCTTCGGCCGGCCCCGCTCGTCCGACAGCCCATCGAGCAGCCGGTCGAGATGCTGGTGAGTCTTGGTCCCGCCCTGCGTCGCCAGCCCCGGCGGCTTGTTGAGCACGAAGGCATGTTCGTCCTCGTAGATGACCATGTCGCGGACGAACTGCTCCTCGTCCGCCGTAAGCGGCGCCCGCTTCGGTTTCGCCCGCGATGGCCGGAAGGGCGTAGATTCGGCCGGCGGGAAGCGGATCTCCTGCCCGGTCTCGATCCTGTCGCCCGGAACCGCTTTCTTTCCATCGACCCGCAGCTGCCCCGTCCGCGCCCAGCGCGAGACCATGTTGAAGCTCACCTCCGGCACGTGCCGCTTGAACCAGCGGTCGAGCCGGATTCCATCGTCGTCCTCGCCGACGGTGAAGGTGCGGGGTTCGGGCATTGCGACGCCCTAGCAACTCCTCCCCGGAACGGGGAGGGGGACCATGTCGAGCCGCAGGCGAGGCATGGTGGAGGGGGCCCACGTCTCCGCCGCGGCGGGCCCCCTCCACCGTCCGCTACGCGGCCGGTTCCCCTCCCCGTCCCGGGGAGGATTGCCAAAAATCGAACGCCTGTCGGTGAAGTTTCTTCACCAGCTTCATCGCGCCCGGTCCTTGCCATAACCCGGCGTAGCCGTGCTTCTTCGCGCCGCCGACCCACCAGCCCTGCCCCGGAAGCCCGTCCGACTGGCGCACCACCAGCACCGCCAGCTCCGGCTCGCCGCGCTCCTCCGCTTCGTCGTCAACGAAGGCCAGCACCTTGCACAGCGCCCGCATCTTCGGCCGGCTGAAATCGTGACCGAGCAGCCCCAGCACCTCGGAATAGCTGATCGGCTGACCCGCGCGCGCGGACGCGACCAGAATCGCCCGCACTTCGCGCGGATCGGCCAGCAATCCGGCGCCGTTCATCGCGGCTGTTGCGTGAAGTCCACCGGTGTCAATTCGAACACGTTGAGCTTCGACGTGCTTTGCGGCCAGGGGATGACCAGCCGCCAGCGAAACGGCGCGATGCGCTCGAACACCCCCGCCATGTCGCGCTTCGGGTTGTCGCCATAAGCGAGCGGCTGATCCTCGTCGGCAAGCGCCAGGCTGCCGAGGAAGATCATGCGGTTCGGATCGTCGTCGTCCCACAGCCTGCCCGCCGGCCGCTGGCTCCCGGTCTGCTTGACGATGGTCAGCTGATCTCCCTCGAGCTGCACGTAGCAGAAGAACGGCTTGAAGCTTTCGTACGCCTTGCCCTCGGGTGTCGTCTTCCCGAGCTTGATCATCCGGCAATTGTAGCTCCCCGGAGTGGGCGCCGGCCTCGGCAATCCAGACCTCGGCAGCAGCAGCTTGCCCTCCTTGCTGACTTCGGCCGGATCGCTCTTCTTGGCGTCGGCGAGCGCTGCCTGCCAGGCGAGGCCCAGCCGCGACAGTCGGTCCTGGTCGGCCGCGGTGGCGACGGCCTTCCACACATCGGATTTGGGCGGCGGGCCAACGCTGACGGACGGATTCAAGCCCTCGCCGGGCTTCGGCCCGGCCGCGCAGGCCGAGAGCAGCGCGAGCGCCGCCATGGCGCCGGCGGTCAAGAACGCGCTGCGGAATGCTGGCACAGTAGACAGACCTTTCGCTCGACCCCGTCCGCACAGTGGCAGGGCCTGACGACAGTTTCAACAAACTGGATGTTGAGGAAATTCTTTCATGCGTCGCTCACGGCCGCTAGGCGCGCGCCGGGTGAACCGTACCGTCACGCAAAAACCGGCCAAAAGCCATGAAGCGCACGGCCGGGGCGGCTTCCCGCTCGGGCTCGCCGCTTACGCCTTGTGGGGCGTGCTCCCGATCTACTTCAAGGCGATCGCCGCGGTTCCCGCCGTCGATATCGTTGCCCACCGGGTGCTCTGGTCGCTTCCCTTTCTCGCCATCCTGATCTCGCTGACAAAGGGTTGGGAAAAGGTTCGCGCCGCTGCGCTGCGGCCGCGGACCATCGGTGTCCTGACGCTCACGGCACTGCTGATTGGCGGCAACTGGCTGCTCTATGTTTATGCGGTGACCGGCGGGCACATCCTCGCGGCCAGCTTCGGCTATTATCTGAACCCGCTGGCGAACGTGCTGCTCGGCCGCTTCGTTCTGCGCGAGCGGCTTGGCCGTCTCCAATGGATCGCCGTTGCCATCGCCGCCGCGGGCATATCCGTACTCGCGGCCGAGTCGCTCGGCCAGCTCTGGCTTAGCCTCGCCCTCTGCATCAGCTTCGCGCTTTATGGACTCCTCCGGAAGATCGTGCCCGCCGACGCGGTCACCGGGCTCGCGATCGAGACCGCGATCCTCTTTCCGCTGGCCATCGCATGGCTCGGCTGGCTCGTCGCCGCAGGCCAGCCGGCAATGGGCTACAGCCGCCAGGACGCGGGTCTTCTGCTGCTGGCGGGGATCGTCTCCACGACTCCGCTTCTTTTGTTCACGGCCGCGGCCCGGCGCCTGCCTTACTCGACGCTCGGCATGCTCCAGTTCGTCGCGCCGACGCTGCAGTTCCTCATCGCCGTCCTGCTCTATGGCGAGCGATTCACCGCGGCACATGCGATCGCTTTTTCGGCGATCTGGACGGCGCTCGTCCTCTACGTCATTGCCCTCATCCGCGCGCCGCGGCTGCCGCAGCCGCCCGAATGATGCTAGGAATCGGCCGATGTTCAACCTCGTCTCGCTGATCATCGGCTTCGTCGCGCTCGTCTTCGCGGTGATCGCCTTCATTCCCTTGCTCGGCTGGGCCAATTGGCTGATCGTCCCGTTGGCGATCATCGGCGCGGTCGTCGGCATGATGTCGCGCCACACATCGGGCCGGAACCTCAATCTGTTCGTGATCCTGGTCGGCGTCGTTCGCCTGATGCTCGGAGGAGGAATCTTTTGAGCCGCGAACCGCGCATCGACACCTATATCGCCAGGGCTCAGCCCTTCGCGCGCCCGATCCTCGAGAAGGTCCGCGAGCGTGTCCACGCGGCGGTCCCCGGCGTCGAGGAAGCGGTGAAATGGGGCGCGCCGGGTTTCACCATTGAAGGCAAGATCCTGCTCATCATGGCGGCGTTCAAGGCGCATGCCGCGCTCAATTTCTGGCGCGGGCAGGAAATCGGCGACGGTCAGGCGAAGGCCGGCGCTATGGGCCAGTTCGGCCGCCTGACCTCGATCGACGATCTGCCGCCGGACGCGGAACTGGACGCCATCATCCGCGAGGCCGCGGCCTTGGCGAAGACCGCGCCCGCGCCGCGAAAGACCAAGCACTCGCCCAAGCCTGCGCCGGAGCTGCACCCGGACTTCGCCGCCGCTCTCGCGAAGGCGCCGAACGCCAAGGCCGCGCTCGACGGCTTCCCGCCCTCCGCGCAGCGCGACTATGTCGAATGGATCGCCGAAGCGAAGCAGGACGTCACCCGCGCCAAACGCATCGCCACCGCCATCGAGTGGCTAAGCGAAGGGAAACGGCGGCACTGGAAGTACCAGAATTGCTAAGCCCGTCATGCTGAACTCGTTTCAGCATCCATTGCGGAGACCCGCAGCGACCTTCCCGTAAATGGATCCTGAAACGAGTTCAGGATGACGCTATGCGCATCACTTCGTCATCCTCAGCCCCGGCCCAAAGCGCGTCTGCACTTCGCCCTCCACGGTGAAACCGCAGCGCTCGTAGAATTTCCTCGCGCGCGGATTGGCAACGACACGCAAAGTAAATCCCTTGCGCCGCGCCTGGTGTGTCGCCGCATCGACCAGCGCCTTGCCGATTCCGAGCCCCCACAGGTCCGGGTCGACGAAACAGACCGTCGAGTTCGCCGCCGACCACCGCCGCGAAGCCCGCGATCTCGCCGTCCGCTTCGGCGACGATCACCTGCCCGTTCGCGACCTGCGACAGCGGAAGGTGAATCGCCTCGGGATCGGCAATCAGCTGGTCGCGATATTCGGGAAGCTCGAGCGAGGCGTGGCGCTGCAATTCCTCGAGCTCGTCGCGCTCCTCGGGCCGCGCCACCCGCAGCGTCAGGGTGTCAGCGAGCTTTGACATAGCTCCCCGGCGCATCCTCGACAGCCTTGAGCTTGCCCTTGCCCGGCACGCGCGCCCCGCCGGCTTTCACCGTCTCCGAATCCTGCTTTTTCAGCCAGCCGAGCCAGTCCGGCCACCACGAGCCCGGATGCTCGGTGGCCCCCTCGATGAACGAGTCCAAGGTCTCGCCCGGCTTGTCGTTGATCCAATAGCAATATTTCCGCGCGGCAGGCGGGTTCACCACGCCCGCGATATGCCCCGATCCGGCAAGTACGAACCGCTTCGGCCCGGCGAAATGGTTCATGATTTTCCACACGCTCTCGGGCGGCGAGATATGGTCCTCACGCCCGGCCTGGACGTAGGCCGGCGTCTTCACCCGATCGATGTCCACCGGCGTTCCCGCGACTCTGATTCCGCCTTTCTCGGCGAGCTTGTTCCCTTTGTAGAAGTCCTCGAGATAGCCGCGATGCCAGCTCGCCGGCAGGTTGGTCGTGTCGCTGTTCCAGTAGAGCAGGTCGAACGGCGGCGGCTCCTCGCCGAGCAAATAATTGTTGACGACATAGTTCCAGATGAGGTCGCGGCCCCTCAGCAGGTTGAAGGTCGCGGCCATGTAGCGGCCGTCGAGATAGCCCTTCTCCGCCGTCAGTTGCTCCAGCAGTCCCATCGTCTCGGGCCCGGTGAACAGCTTCAGATCGCCCGCCTGCGTGAAATCCACCTGTGCCGTCAGGAAAGTCGCGGACTTAACCTTCGCCGCCTCTCCCTTCGCCTCAAGGTAGGCGAGCGTCGCCGCCAGCGTCGTCCCCGCGACGCAATAGCCGATCGCATGCACCGCCTCGACGCCGAGCAGCTCGCACACCGTGTCGATCGCGTCCACCTGCCCTTGCAGGGCATAATCGTCGAGCGTCGCGTCTGCGATGCTCTCGTCGGCCGATTTCCAGCTCACCATGAACAGGCTGATGCCGCTGTCGACGCACCATTTGACGAAGCTCTTCTCGGGATTGAGGTCGAGAATGTAGAAGCGGTTGATCCACGGGGGGAAGATGACCACGGGCGTCTTCAGCATTTGCGGCGTCGCCGGCGTGTACTGGATCAGCTGATAGAGCGGCGTCTGCTTGACGACCTTGCCCGGCGTCGTCGCCAGATTCCTGCCCACTTCGAACACACCCGGCCGGGTCTGCGTCAGCTGTCCCGACGCAATGTCCTTTAGCATGTTGGCGAGGCCCTTGAGCAAATTCTCGCCGCGGGTCTCGATCGTCCGCTTCAGCACCTGCGGGTTGGTCAGCGCGAAATTGGACGGGCTCATCGCGTCGACGAAGCTACGCGTCGCGAATCGCAGCTTCTCGCGCGTTTCCGTGTCGACGCCTTCGATCTCGTCCACGGTGCCGAGCAACTGGTCCGAAATCTGGAGATAGCTTTTGCGGATTGTGTCGAAGATTGGATTCTCGCCCCATTCGGGCGCGGCGAACCGCCGATCCTTGCGATCCTTCTCGTCAGTCGCGGGCACGGCCGTCACGCCGCCGAGCATCTTGCCCCACGTCTCGAGCCCCTTGGCCCATGCCTGAGCGCCAGCACTCATCAGCGCCATCGGATCCGTCGCGCCGCCCTCGGTTCCGAAGCCGAATGCAGGCCAGGCCGGCGGCTCGCCCTCCTTGGTCTGCCCGGCCCAGAACTCCATCAGCATCTGCTGCGCGCGGCCCATGACCAGCGTCCAATGCTGCCAATCTTCCAGCGTCGGGATCGCGCTCGCCGGGTTCGGGTCGTCGGCCATGCGGCGAATGTAATCCATCCGCGCGGCATTGCGAGCACGCGCGCAGGCTTTATTGAGGGCGCCGATGCTGCTCGCCGCAATCGCGCTGATGGCCGCCACATGTCCGGAAAGCCCGCGCACGGCCGCTGGCGCGCTCGCGACCGAGACGGCCTGGGTCGCCGCGATCGAAAGCCGCGACGTCGCCGCGCTGACCTGTATCCTCGATCCCGCCTTCGCCGACAACAATTGGCGCGGCGAGCGCGTGGCCCGCACCGAAGTGCTCAATAAACTGCCGCACCGTCCGTCTTCGCAGCTTCACCTCAGCGATCTGCAAGTCACCGTTCGCGGCGACATGGCGATGGTCAGGGGTGTCAACACACAGACTACGCCGGCCGGCAAGACGGTCGGCGCGGTCCGGTTCACCGACATATTCGTCTATCGCGCTGGTTCGTGGCACGCGATCGCCGCGCAGGAGACGCTGATCCAGCCGCCCGCGGGCGCCGCCGCAAAACAGCGCTGAGTCGTGAATCCGGTTCAGCTCCCGGCGGCGCTCGTCCTCCTCGATTATTTTGGTATCGCCGTCTTCGCCATCTCGGGCGCGTTGCTCGCCGCCGAGAAGCGCCAGACGCTCGTCACCTTCATCTTCTTTGCCGTCGTGACCGGGATCGGCGGCGGGACCTCGCGCGACTTGCTGATCGGCGCGCCGGTCTTCTGGGTCCACACCAACGGCGTCCTGCTCATCTGCTTCGCCGCCGCGCTCGCCGTCTGGCTGACCAGCCGCCGTCGATTCGCCGGCCGGGCGCTGCTCTGGTTCGATGCCGCCGGCATCACCGCCTATGCGACTTATGGCGCGGCAAAGGCCTTCGCCTACGGAGTGGCGCCGGTTCCAGCGTTCGGCATGGGCGTGCTCACCGCCTGCGCCGGGGGGATTATCCGCGATGTGCTTGCCGGCGAGCCGTCGATCCTGATGCGGCCGGAGCTGTACGTGACCGCCGCGGCGCTTTCCGCGGGCCTGTTCGTCGGCCTGACGCTGATGGGAGTCCCACTCTGGATCGCCGCGCCCGTCGCCATTGCCGCCGGTTTCGCGCTGCGTGGTGCGGCTATCGCCCGCGGCTGGTCGCTGCCCGCCTATCGGGACTGAATTCCCCAAGCCCTCCCGTTCAAAACCGCTTCGACACGCCCGCGTAGAATTCGACGTCTGGCGTTCGCCGGTTGAGCCCGAAATTCGCGCCCGCGTCGAGCTGCACATCCTTGCCCGCCAGAAAGGCAGCCGATGCGCCCGCCGCATATTGCCGCATCGTTCCCGCCGGGTCCCAATCCCACTGCCCGCGCAGCTCGCCCGTTAGGGCCAGCCTGTCGCTGACCTGCCAGCCAAAACCCGCGACTTGCGCCATCGCCGCGTGGTGGCCGTGCCCGTCGGCGTCGGCGAGCCAATCGAGCTCCGGCGTCAGGCCGAAGCTGAGCGGCGTCCCCGGGATTGCATAGCCGATGGGCAACAACAGCCCGCCTTCCCATTCGCCATTGCCGAGCGAGCGTTTCGCCGTCGGCGCTTTGACTAAAGCATAGCCTGACACTTCCAGCGGCGAGCCGTCGCGGTTGAGCCGGTGCTTGTAGATGACGGAAACGTCGCCGATGCCGCTGGCGCTTTCACGGAGTCCGCCCGCGTGGTTGGTCTCTCGCAGCCACGGGGCCACCTCCACTTCGATGTCGGAACGGTCGGAGAGCCCATATTTGATCGTCGTCTCGCCGAGAACGATTACGGTGTCGCGCGCGCCGCCATGACGGTCGAGCGTCCAGTCGGCGAGGCCCGTCTCGACCTGCCAGCGCCCCGCGGGCACGGTGCACGTCGACGTCCCCAGGCCCGGCCGGTCGGCGCAGATTGGATGCTCGTCCGCCAGCACCGCGCTCGCGGTACTTAGCAGCAATGCCGCAATGATCGCCCGCCCCCGCATCGCCTCAACATTGCGTCAGCGAATGGGCGACGTCGAGTGACAAGCGCGCAGCCGCTCGGGAACGCGGCCCCATCCACACGCATCCAATCGCTCATGCGGGCGGAGCCATATCTGTGACTGGAACGAAAAGCCGGCCGCGCCTAGTAGCCTGGCCGATGCCCCGCTGGCCGCGCCTGCTGATTGTCGCGCTCTTCGCCTGCGCGCTCGCGCTTCGCGCCTGGGTGCCGGCGGGCTGGATGCCGGCGCCCGGCGCGCACAGCTTCGCGATCATGCCCTGCCCGGCCGCCGCGCCGGCGGCGATGATGCATATGGGGCACGGCCCGGCGCACCACGATCACTCGAAGGCCGGCGGCGACTGCTTCTCGCCGCTGCTCGCCGGCGCTGCCCTGCCGGACCCGCCGGCACTCGTTGCAACTCCGTCTCCGGCTCCTGCCGCCGGGCAGCCGCTCCTTGCTCCCGCGGCCTTCGAAGGCGGCCCAGCCGCCGCTCCGCCGCATTCGACGGGACCGCCCCCACTCGCCTGATCCGTTCTCCCAAACGAACTCTTTCAGGTGATCCATTCATGTCAGCAATCGATGCGCTGCCCGCGCAGCAGCCGGCGATCGTCATCACCGGCACGCGCGAAGCGGCGGAAATGACTCCCAACAGCAAGGAGAGCGTGGATGCGGCGCGCCTCCGCACCACGACCAACCTCCGCAATACCGAAGACTCGCTGCGCTATCTGCCGAGCCTGTTCGTCCGAAAGCGCCACATCGGCGACACCCAGGCGCCGCTCGCCACACGCACCTCGGGCGTCGGCTCGAGCGCCCGCAGCCTCGTCTATGCCGACGGAGTCCTTCTTTCGGCGCTCATCGGCAACAACAACAGCTTCGCCTCGCCGCGATGGGGAATGATCTCGCCCGAGGAAATTGAGCGAGTCGACGTTCTCTACGGCCCCTTTTCGGCGCGTTATCCCGGCAATTCGATCGGCGCGGTCGTCAACATCACCACGCGCATGCCCGACACGCTCGAAGCCTCGGCGACCAGCGCGGTCAACGTCCAGACGTTCGACCAATATGGCACGCACGGGAGCTTTCCCGCGTATCAGCTCTCGGGAACGCTCGGCGACCGCACGGGGCCGCTCTCCTGGTTCGTCTCCGCCAACCATGTCGACAGCAAGAGCCAGCCGCTCGCTTATGTGACCGTCGCGCGGCCTTCGTCGTCGTCAGCCATGGGCCAGCCCGTGACCGGCGCGTTCGATGGGCTCAACCGCACCGGCCAGCCCATCTCAATCATCGGCGCCGGCGGGTTCGAGCACCAGCGGCAGGACAATATGGAACTCAAGCTCGGGCTCGACATCGCGCCATCGCTTCGCCTGACCTGGCGCACCGGTCTGTTCCTCAACGACACCGCGAGTCACGCCGACAGCTATTTGGCCGATCCGATGGGAGACGACGTTTTCTCCGGAGACGTGAACATCGGCGGCCGCGCCGTGTCGATTCCCGCAAGCGCCTTTTCCAACCAGGTTTACGAACTCGACGAGCGCCATTGGATGCACGCCGCGTCACTGACCCACGAAGGCGACAATTTCTTCTGGTCGGTCATCGGTTCGGTCTACGATTATGCGAAGGACGATCAGCGCATCCCCTCAACTGCGCTGCCGCAGGCGACGGACGGCGGCCCGGGCTCGATCGTCCGGATGAGCGGCACCGGATGGCAGACTCTGGACCTTCATGCCTACACCAAATCCGTCCCCCACCACGACCTCCACGGCGGAGCGCATTACGACGGCTTCACGCTTCAAAACCGGCGCTTCGCGACGGACGATTGGCGCGACGGCTCGCGCGGCGCGCTGCTGGAGGAGGGGCGCGGGCATACCCGGACGCTCGCGCTGTGGGCCGAGGACGAATGGAGCCTCGCGCCGGCGTGGACGCTAACTCTCGGCGCCCGCTACGAATGGTGGAAGGCCTATGGCGGCCGCAACTTCTCGGCCTCGCCGGCGCTCGACGTCGACCAGCCGAGCCGCACCGCCCAGGGGCTGTCGCCAAAGGCATCGCTCCGCTGGCAGCCGTCGCGCAAATGGACCGTGACCCTGTCCGGCGGCCGTGCGCTCCGCTTCCCGACCGTCAGCGAGCTCTATCAGGCGGTTTCGACCGGCCCGACGATCACGGTTCCCAACCCGGACCTAGAACCGGAAAAGGCAATCTCCGGGGAGCTGGCGATCGAGCGGCACCTCGCCGGCGGGCACGTCCGCCTGTCCTTCTTCCACGAGAGCGTGAAGGACGCTTTGGTGTCACAGTCGGCGCCGCTCGTGCCGGGTTCCACGACCTTGTTCCGGTTCGTCCAGAACATCGGCCGCACCCGCACCGACGGCATCGAGCTGGCATTCGACAAGCGCAATCTGCTGCCGCGCTTCGACCTCTCGGGAAGCGTCACCCTCGCCAACCCGAAGACCGTCTCCGACCCGGTCTTCCCGGCAGCCGAAGGCAAGCTGATCCCGCAGGTGCCACGTCGCAAGGCGACGCTGGTCGCGACCTGGCGGCCGACGGACCGCCTCTCGCTGACCGCCGCCGCGCGTTACTCGAGCCGCATGTTCGGAACGATCGACAACAGCGACGTCGTCGGACACACCTGGCAGGGCTTCGAAGGCTTCTTCGTCGCTGACACGCGCCTGCTCTACCGCTTCTCGCCGCACTGGAGCATCGCCGCCGGCGTCGAGAACCTCACCGACAAGCGCTATTTCCTGTTCCATCCGTTCCCCGGCCGCACCTTCACGGCCGAGCTGCACTGGAACCTCTAGGTCAGCGCTGTCCGCGCTCCCCGCCCTGCGGCGATCCGGCGCGCTGCGAAGCGCTTTCGGCACGCACCTTCGCGAACTCGGATGACGGGTTCCACTGCGGCCAGTCGCGGCTGTTCGCGAGGCGATTGCCGATGGCGTAGAACAGCTCCGCCTCCTGCGCCGCGCCGCGCAGGTCCCAGTCCGGCGACCAGGCGTCGCACGTCTGGTGGTAGCAGGTGGAGGTGAAGCTATCGAGCCAGCGCTCGCCGGCGGGCCGTCCGCCCTCGACCATGTCATAGGCGCCGGCCAGCGCCATATCGAGCAGCACCGGCACGCCCTGCTTGGCGAAGGAGAAATGGTCGGCGCGGTAGAACAGTCCGCGCTCGGGATGGTTCTCGTCCGTCACGTAGCGCCCCTGCACCTTGGCCTCCTCGGCGAACAAATTCTCCATGTCGCGGCTCTGCCCGCGCCCGACCAGCACCGCGTCCTTCACCGGCCCGGCCCATTGCAGCGTGTCGAGCGTCAGGTTCGCGACCGTCGTCGCCATCGGGAACAGCGGGTGCTGCGCATAATAAGCTGAGCCGAGCAGCCCGCGCTCCTCGGCTGTCCACGCCGCGAACACGATCGTTCGCTGCGGCCGCGGCCCCGCCGCGAACAGCCGCGCTTCCTCGAGCATCGCGGCAAGTCCCAGCGCATCGTCGGCCGCACCCGGCCGGATCGTCCGGCCCTGCGCGTCGGCCGGCCCGATCCCGTACGCATCCCAATGGACGCCGTAGCTCACCGTCTCGTCGGGATATTTCGAGCCGGTCAGCTTGCCGAGCACATTGTGGCTGGTGATGCGTGCCAGCTTCACCGGAATGTCGGCTGAGAAATTCGCCTTGAGATCGATCGGCTTGAACGCCGCGGTCCTCGCCCCCCGCTTCACGGTGTCGTAATCGTAGCCCGCGCGCTTCAGCAGTGCAGCGGCGACGCCTTGCTGGATCCAGCCCTGCAGCAGCACCGGCTGCTGCGCGCCCGCCGGCAGCACGATATTGTAGCTCTCGCCCGCCGGGCTCTTGACCACGGTCCAGGGATAGCCCGCCGCCTCGGTCTCGTGGACGACCAGCGCGGCGATCGCCCCGCGCCGCGCCGCTTCCTCATATTTGTACACCCAGCGGCCGTAATAGGTCATCGTCTTGCCGCCGAACTTGCCCGCGACCGGCTCGCCCGCCGCCGCCTCGAAGTCCGGGTCGTTGACCAGCATCACCGCGACCTTGCCGTGCAGGTCGACGCCCTTGAAATCGTCCCAGCCGCGCTCCGGCGCGGTCACGCCGTAGCCGACGAACACCATCGGCGCGTTCTCGATCTTCACGCGATCGACCGGCCGAACGGTGCCGAGGTAAATGTCGTCGGGAAAGCGCAGCGGCAAGGTCTTCCCGGCCTGCTTCACCGAGACGTTCACTGGCGTTTCCAGCTGCGTGTGGATCATCGGCACCGTCTGCGTCCACCCGCCGTTCTCGCCCGCAGGCTCGAGCCCCGCCGCCTTGAACTGCTCGACGAGGTAGGGGATCGTCTTCTCCTCGCCCGCCGTTCCCGGCGCGCGCCCCTGGAACGCATCCGACGCGAGCACCTTCGTGATCTCCGACATGCGCTGCATGTCGACGTGCCGCGCAGGCGGAGGAGGAGCGGCTCCAACCGCCAGCAGCGACACCAGTCCGACGAACAGCCTTGCCCTCATTCAACCTCTCCCTCGACGCCTCACGCAAAGACACGGGGCTGCATCGGGACGCAATTGCCGAAGGTCAAATCTTTCGTCCCCTCGCCCCATTGTGGCGCGGCGGCCAATCCACAGGAAAAATTCCGTTAGGCACGTTTTCTCCGCTTGCATCCCACGCTGGTTGAGGCACAATAGGTGGTAGCGCGAGAGGGGGAGCTCTCAACACTTTGTGTTTGGCGCCGGAATAGCCATATTCCGGCAACGGGCCCACTCGTCCCCGATTTCCACAGGGGCGAGGTGAGAAAAAGCCCCCTCGAGCGCTGAAAAAGACTAGGATGCCGGCCATGGCTCCGAGTCGAACGCATAGTGAACAAGCGGTCCTCGACAGGGCCGCGGAAGGACGGGGAAGCGCGATGGATTTTTCGACCGGCTCAGAAGTACCGAGCGACGACGTATCGACCGGCGGCACCGTTTCCAGCACCAAAGCGGTCCATGCGCCGCGGTTCGAGATCAAGACCGACGATAGCCGCGACGAACTCCTGACCGAATTCGGCAAGGAGACGCTCAAGGACCGCTATCTGCTTCCGGGCGAAAGCTACCAGGACCTCTTCGCGCGCGTCGCCGCGGCCTATGCCGACGACGAAGAGCATGCGCAGCGCGTTTATGACTACATCTCGAAGCTGTGGTTCATGCCCGCGACGCCCGTGCTGTCGAACGGCGGCACCGGGCGCGGCCTTCCGATCAGCTGCTATCTGAACAGCGTCTCCGACAGCCTCGAAGGCATCGTCGGCACGTGGAACGAGAATGTCTGGCTCGCCTCGCGCGGCGGCGGCATCGGCACTTACTGGGGCCGGGTGCGCGGCATCGGCGAGCCGGTCGGCCTCAACGGCAAGACCAGCGGGATCATTCCCTTCGTCCGCGTGATGGACAGCCTGACGCTGGCGATCAGCCAGGGTTCGCTCCGCCGCGGATCGGCCGCCTGCTATCTCGACATCTCGCATCCCGAGATCGAGGAATTCCTCGAAATCCGCAAACCGTCGGGCGACTTCAACCGCAAGGCGCTTAACCTCCACCATGGTGTGCTGATCACCGACGAATTCATGGACGCCGTCCGCGACGGCTCGGAGTTCGAATTGAAGTCGCCCAAGGACGGCAGCGTCCGCGGATCGGTCGACGCGCGCTCGCTGTTCCAGAAGCTGGTCGAGACCCGCCTCGCGACCGGCGAGCCCTATGTCATCTTCATCGACCAGGTGAACCGGTCCATGCCGAGGCACCACCGCGAGCTGGGATTGAAGGTCTCGACCTCCAACCTGTGCAGCGAGATCACCCTTCCGACCGGCAAGGACCATCTCGGCGCCGACCGCACCGCCGTCTGCTGCCTCTCCTCACTCAACCTCGAAACATGGGACGAATGGAACGGCGAGAAGCAGTTCATCGAGGACGTGATGCGCTTCCTCGACAACGTCCTTTCCGACTACATCGCCCGGGCCCCCGACGAGATGGCGCGCGCCAAGTACAGCGCCGAGCGCGAGCGCAGTGTTGGCCTCGGGGTCATGGGCTTCCACTCTTTCCTTCAGGCGCGCTCGATCCCGTTCGAAGGGGCGATGGCCAAGAGCTGGAACCTCAAAATCTTCAAGCATATCCGCGCGCAGGTCGACGAGGCCTCGATGATGCTCGCCAACGAGCGCGGCCCGTGCCCCGACGCCGCCGACATGGGCGTGATGGAGCGCTTTTCCTGCAAGATGGCGATCGCGCCGACCGCCTCGATCTCGATCATCTGCGGCGGCGCCTCGCCCGGCATCGAGCCGTCGGCGGCCAACGTCTACAACCACAAGACCCTGTCGGGCTCGTTCGTGGTGCGCAATCCCTATCTCGAGAAGGTGCTGGCCGGGAAGGGCAAGGACGACGAGGACACCTGGACCTCGATCACGACCAGCCAGGGCTCGGTGCAGCATCTCGATTGCCTCGACGATCACGAGAAGGCGGTGTTCAAGACGGCCTTCGAGATCGACCAGCGCTGGCTCGTCGAGCATGCGGCCGACCGCGCGCCGTTCATCTGCCAGAGCCAGTCGCTCAACCTCTTCCTGCCGGCCGACGTGCACAAGCGCGACCTGCACCAGATCCATCTGATGGCGTGGAAGCGCGGCGTGAAAAGCCTCTACTACTGCCGCTCGCTTTCCATCCAACGGGCCGAGACCGTGTCGAACGACGCGGTCGTCGCGCCCATCGGCGACCAGGCCCTTTCACCGCCTAAGCTCGACGCCCCCCTGCCTCGGCCGACCGGCACGCCGCCG
>DASSOB010000025.1:0-38340 GCA_035701045.1 Sphingomicrobium sp.
CCAGCGGATCGCGGGGGAATACCGCATCCGCTTCGGGCTCAGCGTTCCCGAATGGCGAGTGATGGCGGTGCTCGGCGATTCCGGGCCGCTGACCCAGCGCGAGCTGACCCAGCACACGATCATGGACAAGGTCGCCGTCAATCGCGCGTGCAAGGTGCTCGAGGATCGCGGCCTCGCCGTGCGCAAGCCGAACGCGCAGGACGGGCGCTCGCACCTCCTCGAGCTCACGGCCGAGGGCAAGGCGATGCACGGGCAGATCATGCCGCTGGCGCTGGAGATGGAGCGGCGCCTGTTCGCGAAATTCACCGACGAGGAAGTCGAGGCGTTCCGCTCTCTGCTGGGCCGGGTGCGCGCCGAGGTCGACGACCTCGACGCCGACGACATCGACAACGCCAACTTCGGCATCGGCTGACCGGACGAAAGAAGCCCCCGCGAACCGTGTCGGTTCGCGAGGGCTTCCTCAGGGTCCCCCCGGCCGTGGCCGCCCCTCGTGTTTCGGGTTTGCCCTATTTGACGTTGCCGGGCCCGCCGCCCGAGAAGGCGTCGCTGATCGAGCAGGCCGCCGGGCCGAGAATGACGATGAACAGCACCGGCAGGATGAACAGGATCAGCGGCACGGTCATGATCGCCGGGAGCCGGGCCGCTTTCTCCTCCGCGCGCATCATGCGCTGGTGGCGGAATTCGGCCGACAGCACGCGCAGCGCGCTGGCTAGCGGCGTGCCGTATTTTTCCGTCTGGATCATGGTCGTGACGACGCCGCGGACGGCCTCGAGGTCGACGCGTTGTGCCAGATTTTCGAATGCCTGGCGGCGCTCGTTGAGGAAGCCGAGCTCGATCGCGGTCAGTCCGAACTCGTCGCCGAGCTCCGGATAGGCCTTGCCAAGCTCCTTGGAGACACGGCCGAAAGCGGCGTCGACGGTGAGGCCGGCCTCGGCGCAGATGACCAGGAGGTCGAGGGCGTCGGGAAGACCCTTGCGGATCGCGTGGCTGCGCTTGTTGACCTTGTTCTTCAGCCAGATGTCGGGCGCCTTGTAGCTTCCGACCAGCAATCCAGCGACCGTCATGTAACGTCGGAGCCACGACCAGTCCGGAAAATAGTTGAGCCCGTACAAGGCGATGACCGCAGCAAGTCCGATTACGACCGGAAGCACGAACCGCGCGAAAATGATGAAGAAGGCGAGGTCCTTGGTCCGGATACCGGCCTGCATCAGGCGAATCTGGGTCTTCTTGACCTGGTCGTCCTGAAGCATCTTGAACTGAGAGAGCAGCTGCCGGACGCGGTCGGCCGCCTGGTTCCGGTTGGTGAGCTTCTTGCGCTTGTTGGTCGACGCGACGATGCCGGCCTTGAGCTGCTCCCGCCGCTCATTCAGCGACTTGACCCGTCGGACCATCGGATCCTTGGCGGTGGTCGCGGCGTAGATGGCGAGCAGCACGGCGAAGGTCGCGACGGCACTCAGGATCGTGGCGACCCAGATGACGTCGACGCCGAGAATGTGCGGACCTGAAGAGGGCACAGCCTGCATGTCTTAAAATGCCTCCTCAGATCTCGAAATTGACCATTTTGGCCATGATGGCGGCACCGATCCCCATCCAGACCATGCCGCCGAGACCCGCGACGATCAGCCGCTGGTCGATAAAGAAGTTGGCCATGTAGGTGGGGTTGATTACGTACACGAGCGTGAACACCACGAAAGGCAGCGAGCCGACGATATAGGCGGACGCCTTCGACTCCGAGCTCATCGCCCGAATCTTGAGCTTCATCTGTGCGCGCTTGCGAAGAACGTCGGCGAGGTTTGACAAAGTCTCGGCGAGATTGCCGCCCGTCTCGCGCTGAATCGCGAGCGTGATAACGAAGAACTGGAACTCCGGCGTGCCGAGACGATCGGCGGTGTCCTGGAGCGCCGCCTCCATCGTCCGCCCGATCTTCATCTTGTCGGCGACCATCCGGAATTCGATTCCGACCGGTCCTGGAATTTCGCTGGCGACGATCCCGAGCGTTTCGGTGATCGGCAGGCCCGAGCGAAGCCCGCGGACCATCAGCTCGATAGCGTCGGGGAAGTTCGTGGTGAACTTGTTGACTCTGCGCTTGATCAGCTTGCCGATGACAAAATGCGGTCCACCGATTCCGAAGAACAGCCCGAGCAGAACCGACAGCAGGAAGGGCGCGCCGCGCATCATCAGTGCAATGGCGATAAGCGCCGTCACGCCTAGACAGATCCCGGCATACTTGCCGAGGCTGATATCCTTGCCGGTCATCTCCAGCCGCTTGCGCAGCAGCGCCGGCTTCGGGATGAGGGTAGTCGCATAGCCCTCGAACCTGCTCGCCCGTTCGGCCAGCAGCTTGCGGATCTGAGCCTGTGCGCCGGCGACAATAGCATCGCCATGGCGTTCCTTAATCAACTCGATCCGGCGCTTGACCATTTTTGACGGCGACGGCCCACGTGCCGCCGCAATGGCCAGCAAGAGGGTTCCGACGCCGCCGATCAGGACTAGCAACAAGAGCATACGTCTCTTCGCCTCTCACTTCAGCGCGCCTGGGCCATGCCGCGGGCGCCACACATCGCCTCGCTTACGCTGCCTTGTCTTTGGGCTTCGGAAGCATCGACTTAAGATTGCTCATCAGCGATTTCGCCGCGGCGCCAGCCTTTGGCTCGGAGTTCGTGCCATCCTCGCTCGCGTGGCTCAGGACGGCGTTCGACAGAGCCACGAATGGAGCCGCCGTCTTGCCGCCGGCGACTTCGGCCATCGGCTTTCCGAGCTTCGCCGCATGGGCAGCGAGCTTGGCGACATAGGGGAAGACGATGTCGACTGGCCGTTCGATGGACTGTTCGAAGTCCTTACGGCTGATCTCCAGCGCGCCGCCCGAAGGCACACCATTCGCGGCAACAATGATCTTGGTCTGGGGTGCGTTCGATTTCAGCCAGGCGAGGATGCGGATGGTATCGCGCGTCGCGGCCAGCGTCAGCTCCGAAACGATCACCGCGACGTGCGTGTCGTGGACCAGGTGCGGATACTGGATCAGCATGTGCCGAGGCAGGTCGAGCACCGTGGATTCGAAGGCGTTGCGCATCTCTTCCTGTAGCTGGAAGAAAGCGGTGCCGTCGGTCACCAGCGGTTGATGGATCGGAGCCTCGGCCGAGAGGACCGAGAGCCGCTCGTTCGCACGGACCATCGCGCGTTCGATAAACAGTCCGTCGATCCGGCTGGGGTTCTCGATCGCGTCGGTGAGACCGCGCCCCGGCTCCAGGTCTAGGGCGAGCGCGCCTGTCCCGAAGTGGACATCGAGGTCCAGGAGAGCTGTCGTCCGCCGCGCCTTTTCACCGAGCAGCCAGGCGAGCGACGTGGCGATGGTCGAAGCGCCGACGCCGCCACGGACGCCGATGACGGCTGTCATGACATGAGGCTTGTCGGCCTGCGTCTCGCCGCGCGGACCCGAAAGGATCATCTGTGCGTGCGCCAGGGTGTCGCGCAGCTGGTCGACCGTAAACGGCTTCAGCAGATAATCGTGGATGCCGCTGGCGACGAGGTCGCGATAGAGCCGCACGTCGTTGACCGTGCCGGCGGCGATCACGATCGTTCCGGGCTCGCAGACCTCGGCGAGCGCATTGATGTCGTTCAGGGGGTCGGCGGACTCGCTGAGGTCGACGAACAGGATGTTCGGACTGGCCGAGATCGACAGCGACTGGACGGCATTCCGAAGGCCGCCCTTGTTGACCTTTTCCGGAGACCAGCCGTGCTCGACCGCCACCGGCCGAAGCATATCGGCGGTCGTGTCGTCGCAGACGAAGGCGGTGAAGGGATCACGCAATCCCGCGCGTGCCTGGAATGGAGCGTTCATTACTGACTACCCTTCGTGCTGATGTCCTGCAGGCCCTTCGTCCCGCTCGGCGGTTGTGAGCGGTAGTAGATCACCGCTTTCGACGCAGTGCGCGTGTCTCCGACGCCCGAGCCTTCCTGGCCGTGGACCAGATCCTCGGGGTTGGCGACCATCGCGGCGATGTTCGAGTTCACGCCGCATCCGAAATTGGACATAGTGCGGTTGTCGACGTTCGGTTCTGAAAGCAGGCCCCAGTCAGGACAGCCAGGGACGTCTGCCCGGCGGCGGCTGACCACCACCCGGACCGTGCCCGGCTGGACCATTCCGGCCGTGACCGGCGCGCCAGCCGAGACCGTCATTCCGTACCGGCCGGCGAGCGCCGCGACCTGACCGCGCGCCGCATCGGCGTAGGCGCCGTCGACGTAGAGCGAATCGCCGTAGCCGAGGCCCAGGCCCTGGAACCAGCCGTTCAACCGGTCGGCTTCGCCCGGCGCCAGCGCGCCGCCCGGCGCGGCGGCGTCGAAGACGTAGTCCGCGCTGGTGACCACTGGCACGTGAAGCGCCGCGAGGCCTTGGTCGGGCAGGTTGGGCGTGTTGCACCCCGCCAGGGCGGTGCCGAGTGCGATGAGGATCAATTTCGAACGCATCGTCGAATCCTTCCTGAGAGGAGCGGGGCTCACAGCTTGAATCCAGGGGCTGCGGCGGCACCGGTGATCGGCGCTGCGGGCGTTGCCTGCACGGCCGTCGGTGCGACGGCGCCGCTCTGACCGGTGAAGGTCTGACCCAGGAAATCGCGCCGTGCATCGTCGGGGACGCGATAGCCGTCGACCGGTGTAGCCATCTGGCCGGAGACCGGACGAACGAGATAGGGGGTGACGATCACCACCAGCTCGGTTTCCTGACGCTGGAACTTGGTCGACCGGAACAGCGCGCCGAGGATCGGGATGTCGCCCAGGAATGGGGCCTTGTCGATCGTGTTGCTCGCCGTGTTCTGAAGCAGGCCGGCGATCATGAACGACTGGCCGGAGCCGAGCTCGACCGTGGTTTCGGCGCGCCGGGTCGTCAGAGCAGGAACGGTGAACCCGTTGAGCTTGACCGCTCCAGCATCGCTGAGCTGGCTGACCTCGGGGCGCACGCGCATCGAGATCCGGCCATCGGCCAAAACGACCGGCGTGAAGGCGAGCCCCACGCCATATTGCTTGTATTCGATGGTCACCGCGCCAAGCGACTGCGACACCGGAATCGGGAATTCGCCGCCGGCAAGGAAGCTCGCCGTCTCGCCCGACAAGGCCGTGAGGTTCGGCTCGGCAAGGATCGTTGCAACGCCGTCGTTAGCCGCAATGTCGAGGGCCCCGGCGAGATCGAGGCCAAGCAAGTGGCCTGCAGCGCCGAGCGTCGTTCCCCCCGTAATCGCGTTGAGTATGCTAAAGGAGGGGCTGTTCGGCCCGCTGGTCACCTTAGCGCCGCCCTGGCCGATTCCGAATTGGAAACCGTTGGTAGAGTCGCTGGAGAGCAGATTGACTCCCATCGACTTCAGCGCGGAGCGATTGATCTCCGCGATCCGGACCTTGAGCGTGACCTGGAGAGGAGTCGCGACCTTCAGCCGGTTCACCGGGACAATATTGAGCGCGGCGTCGCCCTTGGAGACGTCGACCCCCGGGTTGAGCGCTGCCTTGACCAGCATTTCGGCCTGGGCTGCGTCGTCGGGAGAACCGACGGTGCCGTTGATCACCGCGACCTGACCGATCGTTTGCACGTTGATGTCCGATTCGGGCATCGCCTGGTGCAGGATCTGGTTGATCGAACTGATGTTCTGATTGACCCGGACGTTAGCGCCATAGACGACCGAACCGTTCGCGGCCGTGGCGATGATGGTCGCCTCGCCGGCCTTCTTGCCGAACATGTTCATCTGGCGCGGACCGTTCACATAGACGTCGGCGACATCCGGGTTGGAGGTCCAGACACTCGAGACGGAACGGGGCAGATTGATCATCTGGCCTTCGCCGACCGACAGCAGAACCTGAGTCGACGGACGATAGGAACCCGACGAATAGGCCTTGGGCTGGGCGGCCGCCGCGGCAGGCGCCATCACGGCCAGTCCGGCAGCGAGCGCGGCGCAGGCCGTGCCGAGCCATGCCCGGCGATTGAAGTGACGAGTTTTCATGTTAGCGAGCTCCCACCGGGACAACGGTGATAGTATTTCCACGAGCGACCTTGACGACCGGACCGGCCGGTACGCCCGGCGCACCACCAGGCGCGGCGGCAGTCTGCTCCGGCGCCGCTTTGGTGGGCACCGTGCTGCGCTGGAAGCGCGAGACGTCGCCGCCGGTCGTGAAGGTCGTGTTGCTGTCGTTCGGCCGGTTCGAATAGGCGAGCAGCATCTGCTTCTCCTGCGCCGGGTTGGCGTTCGCCGGGACCTTGATATCGCCCGCCGCGATCGCCCGCTGGAGTTCCGACGCATTGTCGGCAAGCGAGCGCAGTGAGAGGGACAGGGTGCCCAGGCTCTGGGCAACCGCGACTTTCTCCGCGATCCGCGGCGTCACTTCGAACGTGACGTTCGAGAAGGTTTTGACCTTCGTCTTGCCGTCCTCGTCCTTGTCGCTGGTGCGCTGGTCGGTCGCGAGGACGCGGACGTTGCGGACGATCGTTTCCGAAACCTTGAGAGGCGGGCCCTCGCCGCCGCCCTGCACCTGCTGGGTGAGGACGAGGTCGACATGGTCGCCGGGGAAAACGAAGCCGGCAACGCCGGTCGACGTGTTCACGGGAACGGTGACCGCACGCATGCCCGGGCCGAGCGCCGCGGCGAGGAAGCCGCGGTCCTCAGGGCCGACGAGCGAGCCGCGAGTGGCTGGCTGGCCGGCGGTGATCGCATAGCGGACGACCGTGCCGAGCAGCTGCTTGGGGTCGCCGTCGGGCTGCCCTTGCACATAGTAAGCGCTCTGCATCAGCTCCTTTGGCCAGGGCTGATAGGCAAAGCTGTCCGCGTCGATGATCGTGCCGACTGGCAGCGCCTTCTTCGCGACGAGCACCTTGGGACCGACTGGCACCGCAGCCGCGGCCGCCTGCTGCGCCCCTGCGCCGGCGAACATGTTCCTGGCCATGACTGCGGTGATTACCGCGATGACCAGCGCTCCAACGAGCAGAGCGAGCTTCTTCACATCCATGGCGCGATCGCCTCCCCTAGACGGGCTTTCAAACAGCCTCACACATCAGGCAAATTGGTTAAGAAACCGTTGGGCGAGAATCGCGAGACCGCCGAATGCGATCGCGACTCCGTACGGTATCTCCGGCCGGCCCTCGCGCTTCGCGAATCGGTGCCAGACGAGGATCCCCAAAGTGAGCACGCCGCCCGCGAGCGACATGAGAATAAGAAATTGCACAGTTCCGATCGGCGGAAACCACAAGGCCAGCGCCGCGGCGAGCTTCACGTCGCCGCCGCCCATCATCCCCGCGTAAAAGGCGCCCGCCAGCAGCGCGAATACCGTCGCACCAGCAGCCAGCTGGATCGCGATTCCTGGCCAGGGCGAGAGCGCGATCGATGCCCAATAGGCGGGAGCGAGCCCAGCAACGACGAGGTTCAGCCGGTTGGAAATGGTGAAGGTCCGAACGTCGATCACCGCAGCGACGACGAGAATCGCCGCGAGCGCGATGAGCAACAGTTCGGTGAATCCCCCGTTCAACATGTACACACCACTAGACGGTACGGCTTTCCAATTCGTAACCGGCGTCCGGAATGAGCGAATTCGACGTGATCATTGTCGGCGGCGGCATCGCCGGAGCGAGCCTCGGGGCCGAGATCGCGGCCAGCGCGCGCACGCTGATTCTGGAGGCCGAAGACCAGTGCGGCTATCATTCGACGGGCCGCTCGGCCGCATTCTGGCTCGAAAGCTACGGGGGGCCGAAGGTCGCGTTGTTGAGTGCTGCCTCACGCCAGTTTCTCGACAATCCGCCCACGGATTTCGCCGAGTGGGGATTTTTGAGGACTCGCGGCGATTTGCACCTGTCGCGCGAGCACTGGCCCGAACTTCCGGACGGGATCGCGGCTCGCCGAGTGCCGCGCGACGAGCTCGAACGCATCCTCCCGGGCGTGAAGCCCGAGTGGCGATTCGCGCTTCTTGAGCCGGCATGCGCGGACATCGATGTCGCCGCACTGCATGCGGGCTTCCTGCGCCGGTTCAGGCGGCAGGGCGGGACGATTTCGACCGCGGCGCGCCTCGTGGGCGCGGACATTCGTGACGGCCGATGGCTTATCCGGCTTGAAAACGGCGATTCGATTTCTTCAGCTCTGCTCGTCAATGCGGCGGGCGCCTGGGCCGATCCAATTGCTCGCGCCTGCGGCGCAGCGCCCCTCGGCATCGCGCCAAAGCGACGGACGATCGTCCAGCTGCGGTTAGGGCGAGGCGGACTTCGCGACCTGCCGCTGGTCGACGACGACGCGGGCACTTTCTACTTCAAGGGCGAAGGCGACCGGTCGATCTGGCTCAGTCCACACGACGAAATCCCCACCGATCCGTGCGACGCGGCGCCGGAAGAGATCGACATTGCAACCGCGATCGACCGATTCGAGCAGGTCGTGGATTGGCCGATCGAGCGAGTCGAGCGAAGCTGGGCGGGTCTGAGGAGCTTCGCGCCCGACCGGCTGCCCGTCTATGGCTTCGATCGGGACGTTCCGCGTTTCTTCTGGTGCGCGGGACAGGGCGGGTTCGGGATACAGACGTCGCCGGCCGCGGCGAAGCTGGCGGCGGCCGTGCTCCTTGGCGCGGACCCGGGCCCGATGGTCGCGCACATCGACCCCGCAATCTTCTCGCCGGCCCGATTCGCTAATTCAGATTACAGGCGGTGATGGATCCGCTGGCCGTCCGCGGCGGCGCAGGCGAGCGCGTCGACTCGGTCGTTCTCGGGATGGCCGCTGTGGCCCTTCACCCAATGCCATTCGACACGATGCGGCGCGGCGGCGTCGATTAGCTCTTGCCACAGCTCGGCGTTCTTCACGGGCTTTTTGTCCGATGTGCGCCAGCCGTTCTGGCGCCACTTGTGAATCCAGCGGGTGATTCCGTCCCGCACATATTGGCTGTCGGTGTGAAGCTCCACGCGGCAGGGCTTCTTCAACGCCTCCAACCCGCGAATCGCGGCCGTCAGCTCCATTCGGTTGTTGGTGGTCAGCGGCTCGCCGCCCGACAGCTCCTTTTCCTTGTCGCCCATGCGAAGCAGCGCTGCCCAGCCGCCCGGACCCGGATTGCCGCGGCATGCGCCGTCAGTGAACATCTCGACGAGCGGCAGGTCGGTCACTTCAGGCGACGAGTTCGCGCGGAAGCTTGAAAATCATGCGCTCCGGAGTGTGGTCGACCTGCTCTTCGGTGACGTGGAAGCGTTCGCCGAGCGCGTCGACCACTTCGCGCACCAGCACTTCGGGCGCGGAGGCTCCGGCGGTGATTCCGACCGTGGCGGGACTGCCCAGCCAGACCCAATCGATATCTGCCGCCCGCCCGATCAGCCGGGCAGGAACGCCCATGCGCTCGGCCACTTCGGCGAGCCGGAGCGAGTTGCTGCTGTTCGGCGAGCCGATCACCAACATCCGATCGCATTCGGGCGCGATCTGCTTGACTGCCGCCTGGCGATTCGAGGTCGCGTAGCAAATGTCCTCGCTCCTCGGCGCGCGGATTTCGGGGAATCGCACCTTCAGCGCGTCCACGATCGCCGCCGTGTCGTCGACCGACAGGGTTGTCTGCGTGAGAAAGGCGAGGGTCGCCGAATTGGGCACCGCGACCGACTGCGCATCCTCGACGGTTTCGATCAGCGTGATCGATCCGGCGGGCACCTGGCCGAAGGTTCCGATGACTTCGGGATGCCCGGAGTGGCCGATGAACAAGATGTGGCGCCCATCGTCGATCAGCCGCTGTGCCTGCCTGTGCACCTTGGACACCAGGGGGCAAGTGGCATCGACGTAGCTGAGGCCCCGGCTTTGCGCTTCGGCCGGGACCGATTTGGGAACGCCGTGCGCGGAGAAGACCACGGGACGGTCGTCGGGCACTTCGTCCAGCTCGTCGACGAACACGGCGCCCATATCCTTGAGCCGCTCGACCACGAAGCGGTTGTGGACGATCTCGTGGCGGACATAGACGGGCGCGCCGAAGCGCTCGAGCGCGAGCTCGACGATCTGGATCGCCCGGTCGACTCCGGCGCAAAAGCCGCGCGGAGCCGCGATGAGGACGCGAAGGGGCGGGCGGTTCAGCATTGCGAAAGCCATGTAAGCCTTCGCTTGCAGCGGTAGAAGGGCCTTCCTATGAACGCGCTCACACCTTTTCCGCCCTTGTAAGGACCGCCCCAACGTGAAGCTTCGCCTTGCAGCACTGATTGCCGTCACATTGCTCAGCGCCTGCCGGCACACGGGCGACATCACGGCGGAGAACGGCGGCGGCGTCTATGCCGTCCGCAGCACCTGCCCAATTCCCGGCGTGCCTGCGGGCACCGGCGACATCACACTGTTCAACCCGGCAGGGAGCACCGATTCGGCGGCGATCGACGTGACTGCGACGATCACCGACGTCCGCGCGACCTGTCAGGACGCGGGCGCCGACGTCGTCTCGACCGCGACATTCACCATTTACGCCCTGCGCCGCGACGCGAGTCAGCCGCGACAGGTCGTTCTGCCGTATTTCGACGTGGCGCTTCGCGGAGGAACGACCATCGCCGCGAAGCAAATCGGACAGGCCGTGCTCAATTTTCCGGCCGGCGACTACCATGCTTCCGCCCGCGTGCAGGCGAGCGTTCGCGTGAACCGGTCGGCGGCGACCCTTCCCGAGAACGTCCGCGCGATCCTCACTCGCCCGCGCAAGGCTGGAGAGGCGGAAGCGGCGATCGACCCAATGTCCGATCCCGCGGTCCAGAAAGCGGTCGCTGAAGCGACATTCGAGCATCTCGTCGGCTTCGAGCTGACCGAGGACCAGCTCAAATATAACGCGACGCGCTAACGCGTTGACTTGGGCAGCGGGCGCGGCCAAGGCACGCCGCGTCACTGGGGTCTCGGCTCCGGAAGGCCGCACGGGAGAGTTTGCAGTTCGCTGCAACGCCGAAGGAGCAACCGCCCCCGGAATCTCTCAGGCAAAAGGACCGCGCGCGCCTGACAGTCTGGAAAGAGGTTCTATTTCGGTGACAGTTTACTTAATTCATTGAGCAGCAACGGTCCGGAGCCGGACCGCCGAATTAAGTAAACTGTCACCGAAATAAGAGTCCGCCGAAGGGGCAAAGCTCTCAGGCGCTAGGGACAGACGGGGGCGGCTGGCGAGACCCGGATCGGGTCCTTGGCGGTCGCACCCTTTGCCGGAGCGCAATTGAATGAGCATGGACGCCGAAAGCGACACGGTCGACGAGCCGAGGCTGGACAAGCTTCCTCTTGATTCCTGGCATCGAACGCGCGGCGCGCGGATGGTCCCGTTCGCGGGCTACGAAATGCCGGTCCAGTATGAAGGCATCATCGCCGAGCATCTGTGGACCCGCGAGAATGCCGGCCTGTTCGATGTCAGCCACATGGGCCAGCTGCTGGTGCATGGCCAGTCGGTCGATTCGGCGCTCGAGAAATTGATGCCGGGCGATTTTCAGTCCGCGCCCGACATGAAGCCCAAATATTCGCTTCTGCTCAATGAAGACGGCGGCATCATCGACGATCTGATGGCGACTCGCCGCGGCGAGGATTTCTACGTCGTCGTCAACGGCGCGACCAAGCACGGCGACATCGCCAACATGCGGAGCCGGCTGCCGGACGAAATCGTGATCTATTATATGAAGGAGCAGGCGCTGCTGGCGCTTCAGGGTCCGCGCGCCGCCGAAATGCTCGACACGATCCTTCCCGGCGTGGCGGAGCTCGGCTTCATGCAGGCCGGAGCGTTCAACTGGCGCGGGCACAATCTCTGGATCAGCCGTTCGGGCTACACCGGCGAGGACGGGTTCGAAATTTCGGTGCCGGGAATCGCGGCCGCCGATCTCGCCGATGCCATCACCGCGCATGAGCTGGTCAAACCGATCGGCCTCGGCGCGCGCGATTCGCTGCGGCTTGAGGCGGGCCTGCCGCTCTACGGCCACGATCTCGACGACCGCACGACGCCGGTGATGGCGGGCCTCAATTTCGCGATCAACAAGCGCCGCCGGGTGGAAGGCGAGTTCCCCGGTGCGGCCCGGATTCTCGGTGAACTCGGGAGCGGGCCGCCGGTCCTGCGAGTCGGATTTGACATCGACGGGCGCCAGCCGGTCCGGGAAGGCGCGCTCGTGCTCACCGGCGAAGGCAATGAAGTCGGGCGCATCACCAGCGGCGGCTTCTCGCCCTCGCTGCAGCGTCCGATCGCCATGGGTTATGTCGGGATCAGCTTCGCCGAGCTCGGCACCGAATTAAAGCTAGAGCAGCGCGGCAAATTGTTCGAGGCGCGCGTCGCCGCCATGCCGTTCGTCCCCCACCGCTACCACCGCAAGGGAGCTTCCGCATGACTGTGTTTTTCACCAAGGAGCACGAGTGGATCAAAGTCGACGGCGATATCGCGACCGTCGGCATAACCGATCACGCGCAGGAGCAGCTCGGCGACATCGTTTTTGCCGAGGTTCCGGAAGCCGGTCGCTCGCTTAGCAAAGGGCAGGAAGCGGCCGTCGTCGAATCGGTCAAGGCCGCGTCCGACGTCTATGCGCCGGTTTCCGGCGAGGTAACCGAAGGCAACGGCAAGGTCGTCGACGACCCTTCGATCGTGAACAGCGACCCGGAAGGCGAAGGCTGGTTCTTCAAGCTGAAGCTGGCGAATCCCGGAGAGCTCGACGGGCTGATGGACGAAGCCGCCTATCGCGAATGGGTGAAGACTCTTTGAGGAATACCGCCCATCCTGAGGAGCCATTGAGCCTGTCGAAATGGCGTCGCGAAGGACGGTCCTTCGAGACGAGGCTTCGACTTCGCTCAGCCTCTCCTCAGGATGAACGGATAGGAACGGGGACGCTTCGTTGAGCCAGTTGGCGGCTTCGACCAGCAAATGGGACGCGGCGGACTATGCACGCGTCGGCGCGTTCGTGGCGGAGCTGGGCGAAGCGGCGCTGGAACTGCTCGACCCGCAGCCGGGCGAGCGGATTCTGGACGTCGGCTGCGGCGAGGGGACTTTGACGAAGAAGATCGTCGAGCGCGGCGCGACCGTGCTCGGGATCGACAATTCGCCCGAAATGATCGCCGCCGCGAGGGCGAACGGGATCGACGCACTGCTGCTGGACGCTGCCGACATGCAGTTCTTCGCCGAATTCGACGCGGTCTTCTCCAACGCGACGTTGCACTGGGTTCTCGAGAAGGAGCAGGCCGCGCGTGCGATCTTCCGCGCCTTGGAACCGGGCGGCCGCTTCGCCGGAGAGATGGGCGGCGAGGGCAATTTGCGGACGCTGCGCGAGGCGCTCGACGAAGAGCTGATCATCCGCGGCTACGCGCCACCGGTCGAGGCGAACAACTGGTATGCATCGCCCGAGGTTTTCTCGGAGATCTACGAATCCGCAGGATTCGAGCAGATCGACGCACGCCTGATCGAGCGGCCGACGCCGATCGAGCACGGCATGGCGGCGTGGGTGACCACCTTTCGAAAGGGCTGGCTCGACCGCGCGAATGTCCCCGAGGCCGAGCGAGCCGAGATCGCTGCCGCCGTCGCCGACCGCTTCGGCTCCGACATCGCCGATTACGTTCGACTTCGCTTCATCATGAGGAAGACATCGTGAGAGTTGTTCGCAAGCTTTTTCCTCCCCTGCATTTGCAGGGGAGGGGGACCGCCGAAGGCGGTGGAGCGGCCTACTTGCGCCGTAAGACCCCTCCACCAGCTACGCTGGTCCCCCTCCCCTCGAAATCGAGGGGAGGAGAGTGATGCGCTACTTGCCCCTCTCCGACGCTGACCGCGGCGAGATGCTGCGGGTGATCGGCGCCGGCTCGATCGACGAATTGTTCCGCGACGTGCCCCAGGAGCTTCGGCTGAAGGGCCCGATCGAAGGCCTGCCGATGCACGCCTCCGAAATGGCCGTCGAGCGGCACATGACCGCGCTGTCGCGCAAGAACATGGTCGCGGGCGACGTGCCCTTCTTCCTCGGTTGCGGCGCCTACCGGCACCACATTCCTGCGAGCGTGGATCACATCATCCAGCGCGGCGAGTTCCTGACCAGCTACACGCCCTATCAGCCCGAGATCGCGCAGGGCACGCTGCAGATGATGTTCGAGTTTCAGACGCAGGTCGCGCGCCTGTTCGGCTGCGAAGTTGCGAACGCCTCGATGTACGACGGTTCGACCGCCATGTGGGAAGCGATTGAGATGGCGCACCGGGTCACGCGCCGGAACAGGACGATCATCTCCTCGGGCGTTCACCCGCATTACGTCGGCGTCGCTCGGACCATGGCGAAATTCACAGAGGACAGGCTGGAGACGGCACTTCCGGAGCTGAGCGCCGGAACCGACGCCGAACGGCTGATCGCCGGCATCGACGCGGAGACCAGCGCAGTGGTCGTGCAATATCCAGACATCCTCGGCCGCATCACCGATCTTATGCCGATCGCCGAAGCGGCGCACGCGGCCGGAGCTTTGCTGATTGCGGTCGTGACCGAGCCGGTCGCGCTGGGTCTCATCAAGTCGCCGGGCGAGATGGGCGCGGACATCGTCGTGGGCGAGGGGCAGAGCCTCGGCGTCGGGCTGCAGTTCGGCGGCCCCTATGTCGGGCTGTTCGCCTGCCGAGAAAAGCACGTGCGGCAGATGCCCGGGCGGCTCGCGGGCGAAACAGTGGACGCGGAGGGCAAGCGCGGCTTCGTGCTGACGCTCTCGACCCGCGAGCAGCATATCCGTCGCGAAAAAGCGACGTCGAACATCTGCACGAGCTCGGTGCTGTGCGCGCTGGCCTTCACGGCGCATCTGACGCTCCTCGGCGAGAAAGGGCTGAGGCAGCTCGCTTCCCTGAATCACGCGCGCGCGTGCGAGGCGGCGGACCGGCTCTCGGCAATTCCAGGCGTCGAACTCGTCAACGACGGCTTCTTCAACGAATTCACGCTGAAGCTCCCCGTCGAAGCCCGGCCGGCGGTTCACGCACTCGTCGAGAAGGGTGTGCTCGGCGGAGTCTCACTCGGGCGGCTCTATCCGGGTGCCGATGCGCTTCAGAACGGATTGGTGGTCGCCGTCACCGAGACTGCGACCGAGGAAAATATCGCTGCCTTTGAAGCCGCGCTGAAGGAGGTGGTCCAATGACCGTCAATCCGTCGGGCTGGCGGCCGTCGACTCCCGCCAACGAACAGGGCGAAGCACGGACGGTCACCGGCAACCGCGCACTGATGCTCGAGGAGCCGCTGATCTTCGAGATCGGGAGTACGGAAGAGACGGGGGTGGATTTCGATCCTCAGCCCTCCCCCTTGTGGGGAGGGTTGGGTGGGGGCGCGGCATCGGCGAGAGCCGATGGCGCCAACAAAAGATTCTCTTCGGCCGCGGACGCGGCCGGCCCCCCTCCAACCTCCCCCACAAGGGGGGAGACTGGGCGCCTTGCCGGCCTCATCCGCACCGGCCCGATTGGGCTTCCCGGTCTCAGCGAACCCGAAGCGATGCGGCACTACACGCGCCTCAGCCGACAGAATTACGCCATCGATCTTGGCCTTTTCCCGCTCGGCTCGTGCACGATGAAGCACAACCCGCGCCTGAACGAGAAAGTGGCGCGGCTGCCTGGGTTCGCCGACGTCCATCCGCTCCAGCCGCAGGAGACCGTCCAGGGCGCACTACAGGTGATCAATGAGCTCGCCTTCTGGCTGCTCGACCTCACCGGGATGTACGGCGTCGCGATGAGCCCGAAGGCGGGGGCGCACGGCGAGCTCTGCGGCCTGCTGTGCATCCGCGCGGCGCTCGAGGCGCGCGGCGACAAGCGCGAGGTCGTGCTGGTGCCGGAGAGCGCGCACGGCACCAATCCCGCGACAGCCGCCTTCGCCGGCTATCGCGTCGAGAATATCCCCGCCAATGCCGCCGGCCGCGTCGACCTCGAAGCGCTGAAGGCGCGGCTCGGCTCCGATGTCGCGGCGGTGATGATCACCAACCCCAACACCTGCGGCCTGTTCGAGCCGGAGATGAAGGCGATTAGCGACGCGATCCATGCGGCGGGCGCCTTCGTCTATTGCGACGGTGCCAATTTCAACGCGATCGTCGGCAAGGTGCGGCCGGGCGACCTCGGCATCGACGCGATGCACATCAACCTTCACAAGACCTTTTCCACGCCGCACGGCGGCGGCGGGCCGGGATCCGGCCCGGTGGTGCTGTCCGAAGCGCTCGCGCCCTACGGACCGCTGCCCTACGCGGCAAAATATCCCGACGGCAGTTACCGGATCGTCGAGGAGGAAAATGCCGGCGAGGAGCATCCGAAAGCGTTCGGGCGAATGGTCGCCTTTCACGGGCAAATGGGCATGTTCACCCGGGCGCTCGCCTACATCCTCAGCCACGGCGCGGACGGGTTGAAGCAGGTCGCCGAGGATGCGGTTCTGAATGCCAACTACCTGCTCCGGAGCCTCGAAGACGTGCTCGACGCGCCGTTCGCTGGAACCGGGCCGTGCATGCACGAGGCGATCTTCTCAGACAAAGGCTTCGCGGACGACGTCAACACGCTCGACCTCGCCAAGGCGCTGATCGACGAGGGCTTTCACCCGATGACCATGTACTTCCCATTGGTCGTCCACGGCGCGATGCTGATCGAGCCGACGGAGACGGAATCGAAGGCGAGTCTCGATGAGTTCATCGCCGCCATTCGCTCTGTTGCCGAGCGGGCGAGGGCAGGCGACCAGAGCCTCAAGGCCGCGCCGATCTACGCGCCCCGGCGGCGGCTCGACGAGACCCTCGCGGCGCGCAAGCCGGTGCTGACCTACAAGGAGCCGGAGCCAGCGCAGGCGGCGGAATAGAGATGGGCGGAGAGCGCTTCTACGAGGCGCCCGCGGGCACCGATCAACGTCGCTCCGCTCCAGCGGCGCTTCGCAATCGCGAGCCGATCGCCGGGGTGCTTGGCGAGTGGCTGCCGGACCGCGGCCTCGTCCTCGAAATCGCCAGCGGAACGGGCGAGCACGCCGTCTATTTTGCTGATCGCTTTGCCGATCTCGACTGGCAACCGAGCGACATTCATCCGGATGCGCTGTTGTCGACCAGTGCCTGGCGTGACGCAGCGGAATTGCCGAACCTGCGCGAGCCGCTGTTCCTCGACGCGGCAATACCTGACTGGCCAATCACGCACGCTGACGCTGTCCTTTCGATAAACATGGTGCACATTAGCCCGTGGGAATCCGCGCTCGGCCTGATTGACGGCGCCGCACGGGCACTTCCGCCGGGAGGTCCACTGATCCTCTACGGACCCTGGTTAAGGGCCGATGTCGAAACCGCGCCGGGCAATCTCGACTTCGATTCGGATTTGAAGCGGCGGAACCCGACCTGGGGTCTGCGGTCGGTGGAGGAATTTGAGGCCGCCGCCCGCGACGCAGGCCTCGAACTCGAAGAAACGCGACCGATGCCGGCCAACAATCTGATGCTTCTGCTGCGCCGCCGTTAAACGAAGTTTCACCTTATTGGGATAATCGCGGCCGAATGGACCAGAGCGGCTTCACGAAAAACCGGCGTTCGCGCCGGTCCCCCGTGCTCCTTTCCGCGAGCATCGAGCTGTCCGGCGAGAAGATCGCGGTCAAGCTGCGCAATCTCTCCGAGGATGGCGCGCTGATCGAGGCGGATCAATTACCTGAAGAGGGCTCAGCGACCTGGTTCGAGCGCAAGGATTTGCGACGTCGCGGGCGAGTGGTCTGGGTTCACGGCCGGTACGCCGGCGTAGCTTTCGAACAACCGCTCGACCGCGAGCAGGTGCTCCGCAACATTCCGCAGACCCGGTTGAAGTCCCAACCTGAGTTTCGCCGTCCGGGATTGGCATGCCGGCCGCTGACCGAGTACGAGCGCCGGATGCTCGAACGATGGATGACGGCCTCGCCTGTCGGACGCATCGGCGAGTAATCAGGCGGCGACGGTCCGCCGCTGCTTCCGCTCCTGCTGCTCCTGCAGCCAGCCTACGAGATGCTCAAGCGCCAGCGGGCGATTGAAGCCAATCCCGTAGGCATTGCCGCTGTTCCATTTCACTACCCCGGGGACCGGCGCCAGGCCGGAGACGGTTACGATCACCTCTGCGCCGGACGTGAGCGTGGCTGGCGTTTCAATGCGGATGCCGCCCTGAGAAATGTTGATTGCCCTGGCACGGATTACGTCAGCGTCCTGCCTGATCCACGTGACGGAGCCGACCTCGATGCGTGGAAGACGCGGACGCGGACCATTTCCGCCATGAGCAAGCAGGCCGATCACGTCGATCGGCGTATCGAAGGCAATTCCCGTGAGCCCCTTTTCAGTCCACTGCACGATGCCCGCGACCGGTTCCCCCTGCTTGAGTTCGACCGAAAGGCGAGCCCCCTTCGCGATGTCCGAATAGGCGCGGATCATCATCCCCCCGGCCGAGATGTTCCGGATGAGGCACAGCTCCCGCCGGCTCTCGACGCTGATTGCACCGACGCGCAACAGGCTGAGGTAGCGCTCGCCTGACCGCCGTTCGGGGCGCGCCGGCGCAGCTGTGGCGAGCGAATAAAGCGTGGTTTCGACGGGATGATCAGTCAACGTGCGGCTCCGACAATCGAACAGTGCAGCCGAAAAGCTGCGCCAATCCGTTCCGACCGCATAGCCGGCACGGCCCCACACGAGGATGTTGATAACAGCGAAGGCTTACCAGTTTGTTGCCAAAACATTCACGATTTGCCGGCGCTTCGTCATGGGCGTAATCAGCGCGGACGGAGGTCGAGATGATCATTGGACGAGTGATGCTTCTGGCCCTCTTCGGGACGGCAGCGGCCGCGCAACCCCTGACAACGAAGCTCGAGCCTGTGTCCGGCGTGCCGCCGATGGATCAAACCACCCAGAGGCAGGACGTCCGCTTCAAGACCGATCTCGACGACCGCATGACAGTGCCGGTGACGCTGTCCGGTTCCGGCCCTTACCGGTTCCTGGTCGACACCGGCGCCGACCGCACGGCGATCTCGCGCGAACTTGCGCGGCAGCTCGGGCTCGAGAGTGGCGATGAGGCGTCGCTGCATAGTGTTTCGGGCGTCTCGACCGTCGCCACCGCGACGGTTCCCGACCTCCAGCTGACGCGCCAGGCGGTGAAGATTGTCGATGCGCCGCTGCTCGAAAGCGCGAACATCGGCGCCGACGGAATCCTCGGCGTGGACTCGTTGCGGTCGCAGCGGGTCGTGTTCGATTTCGAGGACAAGACGATGTCGATCGTCCCGTCCGCCACGCCCGATTTCCGCGAGGAGCCGGGTACGATCGTCATTCGCGGGACGCGGCGGAACGGACGGCTGGTGCTGACCGATGCGAAGGCCAACGGCCACTCGCTGACCGTCGTCATCGACACCGGGTCCGAAGTCACCATCGGCAATCGGGAACTTCGCGAGGACCTTCTCGGCCGCGGTCTCGTCAACGCCGCGCAAAAGGTGCAGATTCAATCGGTAACGGGTGCGATGATCACCGGCGATTACATGTTCGTGCGCGAGCTCGATATCGGCGGGGTTGTTCTCAAGAACCTGGCGATCGTCTTTGCCGACGCGCATACGTTCAAGCAGCTGAAGCTCGATCATAAGCCGGCGCTGCTGCTCGGGATGAACGCGATCCGCGCCTTCAAGAAAGTTTCGATCGACTTCGCCAACCGCAAGTTCAGGGTCGTGCTGCCCGAAGAAAGCGCCTTGCATTACGAACTGGCCGAGGCGCGGCTCCGCTGAGTCCCGCTTCGGTCACCGCCCTGGCGCGCCATTCCTGCACATCCTCCCGGTCGATCCGGAAATAATTTGGACGTGCGCATCCCGTCAGCATTCCCTAGCGTTCCGCCCCGCCGGGAGCGGTAGGGGGATTCTTTGCTGGTCTATTGGCTCATGTTCGCATTCTTCGCGTTCGGGGCGCTGATCGCCCAGCCTGCGCTCGCCGCCGATCGCACCGATGGGCAACCCGATCCCGTTCACCAGCGCTTTCGGCCCTTCTTTATCGCGGGCGCGATCGCCACCGTGTGCCTCATTGGGCTGCGCTATGAGGTCGGCGGGGATTGGGCGAGCTATCTCGCTATCTTCAACATGACCCGAGGGGAGACGCTTGCCGCGTCGCTGAGAGTCGGGGATCCGGCCTATCAGTTGCTGAATTGGGTCGTTGCGACGCTCGGGGCGCGGGTCTGGCTGGTCAACCTGGTTTCCGCGGCAATCTTCGGATGGGGATTGTACCGTTTGTGCAGCGTTCAGCCCGCGCCCTGGCTCGCTTTCGCGGTTGCCGTTCCGTATTTGGTGATCGTCGTCGCGATGGGATACACGCGCCAGTCCATCGCGCTCGGCGTGCTGATGGCCGGCCTGGCGAAACAGTCGCGCGGCGCTTCGACGATCAATTTCGCGCTGTACGTTGCCGTGGCCGCGAGCTTTCACAAGACGGCCGCGGTTATGTACCCGCTGGTCGCCCTTTCCGGAAGAGGGAGCCGGTTCGTCAACTTTCTCATCGTGGTTTTCGCGAGCATCCTGCTCTACGACCTGTTCCTCGGCGATGCGATGAGCGCCCTCGTCCGGAATTACATCGATACCGAATATTCGTCCCAGGGCGCGCTAACTCGATGCACGATGAATTTTCTCGCCGCGATCCTGCTCTGGATATTCAAGGGCAAGCTTGGGTTCCAACGGCACGAGTTCCTGATCTGGCGGAATTTCGGGCTCGCCGCGCTCTTGTTCATGATCCTGCTCGCCCTGCTCCCGTCATCGACCGTGGTGGACAGGCTGTCGCTGTATATAATCCCGCTGCAGATTGTCGTGCTCGCGCGGGTCGCGCTGCTCGGCCACAATCGTCTTCCAGGAACGGCAGCCGTGCTGGCCTATTCCTTCGCGGTCCAGTTCGTCTGGCTGAACTTCGCCGATCATGCGCGCTATTGGGTGCCGTATCGATTCTTTCCATTCTGAGCCGGAACGCGGGGTCGCTGATCAATGAAGGGCATCGTCCTCGCGGGTGGGAACGGCAGCCGATTGTATCCGGCGACCCTTGCGGTCTCGAAGCAGTTGCTTCCAGTTTTCGACAAGCCGATGATCTATTATCCGCTCGGCGTGCTGATGCTTGCGGGTATTCGCGACATTCTGGTGATTGCGACACCTGCGGAGCTGCCGCGGTTCGAATTGCTCCTGGGTGATGGCAGCGCCTATGGCGTTCGCTTCTCGTACGCCGAGCAGGCGGAGCCGCGGGGCCTTGCCGATGCATTCATCATCGGGCGCGAATTTGTCGGAAAAGACCGCGTCGCCCTCATTCTCGGCGACAACATCTTCTATGGAGCGGGGCTCGTTCAGCAGCTGCGAGCCGCCGCGCAAGCTGATTCCGGGGCAACCGTCTTTGCTTATGGCGTCGAGGATCCGCAACGCTATGGCGTGGTCGAGCTGGACGAAGAGACCGGACGCGCCATCTCAATCGAGGAAAAGCCCGCGAACCCCAAGTCGGCCTGGGCTGTCACCGGGCTCTATTTCTATGACAATGACGTGCTGGGCATTGCGAGCAGGCTTGTGCCCTCCGCCAGGGGCGAGCTGGAGATCACTGACGTCAATCGGGCATACCTCGAGCGCGGACAGTTGCGCGTCGCGCGGCTCGGCCGCGGTCATGCTTGGCTCGACACCGGTACGCACGATAGCCTGCATGACGCGGGTTCGTTCGTCCGGACGATCGAGAAGCGGCAAGGCATGAAGATCATGTGCCTCGAGGAGATCGGTCTCGATCTCGGCTATCTTGGCCCGGAAGCTCTGAGGCGCCGCGCCGACGAACTCGGAAATACGGGCTACGCGGCTTACCTCCGCCGCCGGGCAAACGAGTCAGGCCTTGATTGAATTGCGTCAGCTCGGACTAGACGGAGTCGTCGAGCTGCGGCCGTTACGCCGGGACGACGAGCGCGGCTTCTTTTCGGAGACCTGGCGCGACGAGTGGCTCGCCGACATCGGCATCGACGCGCGGTTCGTGCAAGACAATCATTCATATTCACGCAGCCGTGGCGTTCTTCGCGGCCTCCATTTTCAGAACCCGCCGGCAGCCCAGGACAAGCTGGTACGGGTAACGCGCGGCGCGATTTTCGACGTCGCCGTGGATATTCGCCAGCAGTCGCCGACATTCGGAAAATGGGCTGGCGTCATCCTTTCCGCGGACGAGTGGAACCAATTGTTCGTTCCGCGCGGGTTCGCCCACGGCTTCGTCGCACTCGAGGACATGAGCGACGTCCTGTACAAGGTGAGCGCCCCTTATTCGCCCGCGTTCGAACGAACGATCCGGTTCGATGACCCCGCGATCGCAATCGACTGGCCAATCGAGCGCTCGCAGATCATCCTTTCGTCGAAGGACGAATCGGCGCCGGCGCTCGCCGATGTCGATAACGGATTCTGATGCTCCCGACCCGACGCATTCTCGTTACCGGCGGCGCCGGATTCATCGGCAGCACTGTCGTGCGGCATCTCGTCGGCAGGGGCTATGAGGTCGTCAATCTCGACAAGCTCACCTATGCCGCGAGCCTGGATTCGCTGCGATCCATTGCCGATTCGCCTGCTTACCGCTTCTTCCAGGCCGACATCTGCGATCGCCAAGCCGTCGATCGAATTTTCAAGGATGAGTCGCCCGACGCGATCATGCACTTGGCGGCCGAGACGCATGTCGACCGATCGATCGATTCACCCGCCCCGTTTGTCGACACGAACATCATCGGAACATTCAACCTGCTGGATGCCGCCTTGGAGTATTGGCGTGCGCTCGATGGCCACAAGCGCGCGAGCTTCCGTTTCCTCCACGTGTCGACGGACGAGGTCTTCGGCGCACTGGGGATGAAGGATGCTCCGTTCACTGAACTGTCGCCCTACGCGCCGTCGTCACCTTATTCCGCGTCGAAGGCCTCGAGCGACCACCTCGTTCGCGCATGGTGGATGACATACGGTCTGCCCGTGGTGCTAACCAATTGTTCGAACAACTACGGGCCCTTCCAGTTTCCGGAGAAGCTGATCCCGCTCGCCATCCTCAACGCGATCGAGGGCAGGGACGTGCCGATATATGGCGCGGGCGAGAACGTAAGGGACTGGCTCTACGTGGACGATCACGCGCGGGCTTTGGAACTCGCGATGACTAGCGGCGAAATTGGCCAGAGCTACAATGTTGGCGGGCGCGCGGAGCGAAGCAATCTCACTATCGTCGAAACCATTTGCAAGATTCTCGATCGGCTTCGGCCGCGTTCGGGACGTTCAAGCTATCGCGGGCAGATTCGTTTCGTTCCGGACCGGCCCGGACATGATCTGCGCTATGCGATGGAGCCAGCGAAAATCGAGCGGGAGCTTGGTTGGAGTGCCTCGGAGACGCTTGAATCGGGGTTGGAAAAGACGGTCGCCTGGTATCTTGAGAATGAATGGTGGTGGCGACCAGTCCGCGAGCAAAAATATGCTGGCGAACGCCTTGGAACCGCCCGGTGAGGGTGCTCGTCACCGGTGCCCAGGGGCAACTCGCCCGGAGCCTTGCTGAACGGGCCAGGCGATCGCGAACCGTCGAGCTTGTCGCCGTCGGCCGGCCGAAGCTCGAACTCGAAGTGCCCGCGAGCGCGGAAGAGACGATTGCTGCAATCGCGCCGGACTGGGTGATCAATGCAGCCGCTTATACAGCGGTCGACGATGCCGAGTGCGATGCGGAGCGCGCGTTTCGGATCAATGCCGAGGGAGCCGGCGCGATCGCGGCGGCGGCTGCGGCGGTCGGCGCTGCGATCATTCAAATCTCGACGGACTATGTTTTCGACGGGGCGGCGGAGCAACCTTACGACGAGACTGCGAAGCCAAATCCGCTTGGTGTTTACGGGAGGAGCAAGCTTGCTGGCGAAGAGCAGGTGCGCCTTGCCAATCAGCGTCACCTGATAGTTCGCACCGCCTGGCTCTACAGTCCGTTCGGCAAGAATTTCGTCAAGACGATGATGAATGCTGCCCGGTCACGCGACGTGCTCCGGGTCGTCGATGACCAGCGCGGGTCGCCGACTTCGGCCGCTGATCTGGCCGACGCATTGTTCCGCATGATCGAGGTGGGTCCGCGCTTCGGAGAAACATACCATGTCGCTGGCGCCGGCTTGGCTAGCTGGCACGATTTCGCCCAAGCCATCATGGATGACTGCCGGAGGATGGGCCTTCCAGCTGCCGAAGTCCGTCCCATCAGTTCGGAAAAGTGGCCGACCCGAGCCCTCCGTCCGGTAAATTCGGCCCTGGATTCATCAAAATTTGCTTTGGAATTCGGCGGCTCGCCGGCCTGCTGGCAACATTCCCTAGCTGAAGTAATTGGCCGAATTTGTTCGTAATGACCGAGTTGCGATCGCTGCGACGGAACATTCAGGAAGGCTTCAATCCAGCAAGCAAGCGGATGCGAGTAGTTGCACTTACCAAATACGATCGCGAGGCCGCTGCGACCCGGCAGCGGTTCCTGCAATATGGGCAGTCGCTGGCGAAGGCTGGGATCGAGCTCCAGTACCGGCCGCTCATCGGCGATGATTATGTACGTAGTATCGGATCAAGGGAGAGCTGGTCCCGGGCGGCGTTGCTGCGCTCTTACGCCAGTCGCTTCGCCGAGTTGTTTCGCGGCCCCGGCGCCGACGTTCTGTGGGTTCACGCCGAGCTGTTTCCTTATTTGCCGGCCCTGTTCGACCGACTCGCGTTTCGGCATGGAATTCCGGTGGTCTACGATTGGGACGACGCCTTCTTCCTCAATTACAACGAGAGCCGTAATCCGCTCATCCGGCTGATGCTCAGGGGGAAAATCGAGCGGTTGATCGCTGGCGCGTCGGCGGCAACCTGCGGCAACGAATTCCTGCGCGACTTTGCGGCTCGCTATTGCCCCGACAGCATGCTTCTGCCGACCGTGGTCGATACGGATGTTTACCGCCCTGAGCCGTGCGGGCGCGCGCGGCTCGTGATTGGCTGGATCGGATCGCCCACGACCTGGGCGAACGTTCGTCCGATGCTTCGCTTGCTGCAGGAAGTCTGCGCAGCAACGAATGCCCGCTTCCGCGTGGTCGGTGCCGGAACAGACGCGGAAGCGGACCGCTTCCCCGGCATGGAGCTCGTCGCCTGGTCGGAGGAGTCGGAGGTCGCCGAAGTCCAGGGATTCGACATTGGTATCATGCCGTTGGTCGACGCGCCGTTCGAACGCGGAAAGAGCGGCTATAAGCTCATCCAGTACATGGCCTGCGGAATTCCCGCGATCGCGTCGCCGGTCGGGGCGAACAAGACCGTGCTCAGCGCTGGAAGCGGATGCTTCGCGACCACGGACGACGAATGGAGTGCGGCGTTACGTCGGCTGATCGCCGACGCGGCGCTCAGAAAGCGGCTTGGCGATGAAGGACGAGAGCGCGCCATCGCACACTATTCGCTCCAGGCTTACGCGCCGCGGCTGATCGCACTTTTGGAGGAGGTTGCGCGGCCCGGTCGAGCAATGCCACACAGCCACGGGTGAAGCCCAACCTCTTCATCGTCGGCGCGCCAAAATGCGGGACGACGGCGTGGTACGAATATCTGCGCGGGCATCCGGACGTCTTCTTCCCCGCGATGAAGGAGCCGCACCACTTCCTCGGCGACTTTCCGGGCTACCCGCAAATTTTGAGCCGCGAGGAATATCTGGCGCTGTTCGAGGGTAGCGGGCAGGCGGCCGTCATCGGCGAGGCGTCTCCGCACTACCTCTATTCGGACACGGCGGCGGAGCAAATTTTCGCGTTCAATCCCGACGCAAGAGTCCTGATCTTCGTCCGCGACCGTGCGGACTATCTGCAATCGCTCTTCAATCAGTACCTCTACAACGGCATGGAATGCCTGCGGGACTTCCGCGGCGCATGGGCGCTGTCGGGAAAGCGCCATTCGGGGAACATCCCGTCGCATTTCACCGAACCTGCGATGCTGGATTACCGCAAGGCCGCGACTTTCTCTCCGCAGGTTGAGCGATACTTCGGCCTATTTCCCGCCGAGCGCATCCGGGTCTTCCACATGCGCGACTGGGTGGACAATCCTCGGGCCGCCTATCTCGCGATTCTCATCTTCCTTGGCCTGGAGGACGACGGCCGGACCAACTTTTCGCGCGTGAACGAGGCGCACCGCCATCGCTTCGAGCTCATCATGAAGCTGGTCCAGGATCCGCCACGCCCGGTGAGTTGGATCGTCCAAGCGGCGCGAAGGCTGACCAGCCGCGATGGGCTGGGTCTTGGCAAGCTCCTCTACCGTCTCAATCGGAAACGGGGGCGTGTCGTCGAAATCGACGCGGCCATGCGAGCCGAGATCGAAGAGCATTATGCCGAAGACGCGAAGCTGCTGCGACCGCGCCTCTGGAGGCCCGCCGAACTCTGACCAGCAGCCTCAAGCCCCAGAGCGGCAGCGTGGATGCGAGGACGCAGCTCATTCTGGACGGCAAGGGCAGGTGACGCGACAATCGCCGCAACTCGGCCTGGACCTCGGCGTGGCCGGCAAGGCGCCGGAAGAGGATCCGGCGCGGCAGGTGTGAAGCGAGCAGCCGTTCGAGATCGCGGTTGACGAGACAGGAGCGGCCTTCTTCCGTCCCGAGAAAATGGGCGAAATGGCCGTCGACAATATCCTTGCGAGACTCCGCGTCGGAATGCTCCTCGTGGAAGACGCACAGAGGAGCTCCGCTGTGCGCGAAGGTCTCGGCAAGTCCGAGCTTCAACCAAAAGCATATGTCCTCGCCTTCGCACAAACCGACGGCGAACCCGCCCGATCGCGCCCAGGCGTCGCGCCGCACCGTGAGCGAGGAGGAGTGGACGATCCCGCGGCTTCGCCGAATGTGGCTGAGCGGCCGGTCGAGCGGCCCGAAGAATTCGCTGCCGAGGCGAGAGGGTTGTGGAACCAGCGCGCCGTCGATTTTTCGGTTCGCGAAGCGGATCGCCAGTACCGATGCGTCCGCAAAAGCCGTCGCGAGACGCTGTACCTCGTCCAGATAACCCGGCAGCCATTCGTCGTCGGCATCGAGGAAGGCGATGTACCTCGACCGCGCGGCATCTGCGCCGCGATTTCGGGCGGACGAGACTCCGGCGTTATTCTGCGCGACGATCCTGAACGGAACGGGCGGGTCGGCGGCCGCAAGCACCGCTTCGGCGATCGAGGCGGAACCGTCGGTCGAGCCGTCGTCGACGATCACGATTTCGTCGGGCGCCCGGGTTTGGCGAAGGACCGAACGGAGCGTCTCCGCGATGGACTTCCCCTTGTTGAACAAGGGAATGACGACAGAGATGCTGAAGGCTGTCTGCACAGATCAATCGCGTCCCGGAGCCGCCAAAATGCTTCCGCTGCGCTGGCGCTCCCGACGATATTTCCGCCACCATGCGATGCTGCGGTAGACGGTCGGCGGCACCAGCGTGGCCGCCCAGCACTGCACCCTCGCCAGCGGCGGCAGCGCCACCGCGAGGCGCCGGAATTCCGCGACGATCTTGCGGTTGCCCAGGAGGGTGTAGACGGCGACCTGCATTACGAGGTTCGATGCGAGGAAGCGGACGAGGTCGGCGTTGTCGAGGTGGCGCAGGCCCTCCGCGGTGCCGAGGAAATGGTGCAGCTGCCGCGGAATCGCCGTTTTTCGCGACGCGACCGCCGAATATTCGTCGCGCCAGATGCTCAAGGGCCTGCCGCTGTGCGCAAAGGTTTCGGTGAGGCCGAGCTTCAGCCACAAGAGCACGTCCGCGCCCGCCGCTCCGACGTCGAACCCGCCGCTCCGTTCCCACGCATCGCGGCGGATGCAGACGCAGGAGGAATTGAGGATTCCGCAGCCGCGCCGGTAAGCGTGGATCGGCCGCTCGACAGGGCCGAAGAATTCACTCCCGAGCGCGCTCGGCGCGGGCAAGAGCACGCCGGAGCCGTTTTGCCGCGCGTTGCGGGTGGAAATGACCGTTGCCGAGGGGAAGATCGCCGCCAGCCGTTCCAGCTCGGCGAGATGACCGGGCAGCCAGACATCGTCGGCGTCGAGCAAGGCGATGTAGCGACACCGCGATTCGGCCGCACCGCGATTGCGCGCCGCGCCTTCTCCGGCATTGTCCTGCGATATCACGCGCCAGGTGATGGTCCCCGCGGACGAGGCCAGGACTCCTTCGGCGATCGCCAGCGAGGCGTCGGTCGACCCGTCATCGACGACGATCAGCTCGTCCGGCGCGCGGGTCTGCGCCAGCACCGAACGAAGCGTGCTCTCGATCGCACCCTCTTTGTTGAACAGCGGAATGACCGCCGAAACCGAAAACGCGCCGGGCGCGCCGGCTGCCTCTGCCAAAATCTGCTCTCCCCCCGGTCGAGATCAGATTCGGCGAGAGGAGGGTTAGCGAGCTACTTTGCGTTATGCAAATCAGAGTACAGCAAATAGTTAGCAAACGTATGGATTATGGCGAACTTCGGCAGTGCGGCCGATTGCCGCAAGGTAGTCGTCCACACTCCGCTCCAGAGAAAAGAATTCAAGGCCTATGGATCGTGCTCGGCCAGCGAAGGAATCTCGATCGGGAAGAACGGCATTCAGAAGCCATTCGGCGGCGCGCTCCGGACCTTCGCTGTCGGCCAGGAGAACTCCTGACGCAGCCGCGGCGCGATCGCTTCCAGCCATCCGCGTTCCGATGACCGGAAGACCACAGAGCAGATATTCGCCTAGCTTGATGGGCGCGATCGCGCGCTTGGAAAAGCTGTCGGAGCGAAACGCGAGGCCGGCGTCGGCTGCTCCGAGGTAGAACGGAACGCGGCTGGGCGGCGCGTGAAGCGCAGTCGTCCAGCGGCCGATCCCAGGGCGCTGCTGCTCGAGCGCATTGACTGCGTTCGACGGATTGGACGTGAGGACCAGCAGTCGCGCTTCGGTAGAGCGCTGCAGGAGTGCGGCGAAAGTCTCGGCGACGAGGTCGAGCCGATATTGGGGCCCAATCGATCCGGCATAAACGAGCAAGGGAGTCCCGGCGTCCAACTGCAACTCGGCTCTCGCTTGCTGGCGTTCACCCTCATTGGGCGGTCGGAAAATCGTGGGGTCGCGGCCGTTGGTCACGATGTGGAATCGTTCAATTTCGACCGACGAACGACCGGAAAGGATCGCGGCGGCTTCGCCGGTCCTGACAAGCACCGATTCTGCTTGCTGCGCAGCGCGGCGCTCGATTGAACGAAACATGCGATAAATGAGGCTCGCGCGGGAGAGCCCGCGAAATTCGGCGCGCTCGTCGGCTTCGAGCCCGTCGGCGTCGAAGACGATTGGCCGTAACCGTCTGCCTCCGGCGGCGAGCACCGCGAGCGCAGGCATCAGACTGCGCGGCATCAGTAGGTCTGGGCGGAAGTCGCGCACCACCTCGCGCACGGCGACCGCGCCGAACAGTGCGGTCGCGAATGGCCCGATGACAGCGGGTGCCCGCCTCACCGTCACGGCGCGATAGCCGATCCCGGAATTACGGCACAGTGCGGCGATCCGCTCCGCCTGTTCCGAATCGCCCCAACGAAACTGCAGCACGTCGAAATGAACGCCGTGGTTCGAGAGGCGCTCGAAAATCGGCAGGAACAAGCTTTCGAGATAGCTGGTTTGCGGTCCGTCCCAGGTGACGAACAGGATGTTCACCGCGGGAGGCACTCGTCGTAGAGCGCTTCGATCTCCTGCACATAGCGATCGGGCCTGAAGCGATCCTCCACCGATCGACGGGCAGCCATTCCCATTTCTGCGAGCTTCGATGGTTCCAGTTGCATCGCGTGCTCGATCGCGTCGGCAATTTCCTGGGGACCTCGGGAATCAATTAGCCAACCGTTCACGCCATTTTCGACGATTTCGCCCATACCGCCGCGTGTGGTCGCGATGACTGGGAGTCCACTTCCCATTGCCTCGACGAGCGAGTTCGAGAGTCCTTCGGAATGAGAGGGTTGAACATAAAGGTGGCAATTCGCGATAATTTCGCTCGGCTTCCACTTAAATCCGAACAGATTTATCTCACGATTCAAATTATTTGATCGAATAAATTGTTCGATCGCAGCACGCTCGCTTCCTTCACCGACGATGCGAAGTTCGACCGACTTGTCTGGCAAAAGCGTCAGAGCGCGCAGCAAAGAGAGTAGGTTCTTCTCCGGTTCCAAGCGACCGACAAAGCCGATTTGAAATACCTCTCCACGGAGCCGGGCCACCGGCTTGCATGGGGGAAGCTCAACGGGAGTATATATGCGCACGATCTTTCGCGCTGGAGCCTCGCCTGCATCGACAATCGCCTGGCGCACGGCTTCGGACACTGTGACGATACGGCTCGCCATCGCATAGACCATCTGCAGCGCCACTTTTGCTTTTGTCGAATGATCCGGAATGCCGATTTCCTCGGCGATGCGGACCGGGATCCGGGAGAACAGCGCGGCAAGAATCCCAAAGAGATTCCCTTCCAACCCGTGAGTGTGGACCACCGATGGACGCAAACGCCGGATCAGCTTCGCAAGGTGGAAAAGAACGCGTACCGGCGCCCTCCACGGATCGGCGCCAAGAATGGTGACTTGGGCTCCCGTTAGCCGGATTGCCTCCGCAGATGCACCTCCCTTCGTGAGCGCACAGAAATAATGCTCATAACGGTGCCCTGGCGCGTGTGCGAACGTGCGCAGCCGAGACTCGACTCCGCCAAAGTCCAGGCTGTACGTAATGTGCAGAGCACGGCGGCATTTCTCACCTGTCGGAATCATGTCCTCACGAGATCTTCACTGCGGTCTGTGCATCGTCGCCGCGCATCACCCGCGCGAATTCGAGGTGATGTGAGACTCATCAGGATACTGCGCAAACGGTGCCTACGGTCTCAAGATGTCCTTGGCGGCACTCTTCCAGCTGCCGAAATATCCATATCCGCCGCTCCGCCACATCTGTAGCACCTCCGAAAGCCGTTGCGTTCTGGACGACGAAAGAATCTTTGTCCGCATCCGGTACGCCTGTCTTTCAGTGGCCAGCTCGTCGAGGGCAAGCATGACGTTATCGGCCCCTGCCAGTTTGGCGGCAATCTGTCGCCTCTTCAAAATTCGGTCTTTGCAACAATCAAGAAAAAGGCAGCGCCTCATCCACGCCTCGACTGGATTTTTAAGTCCGTAGCGCACAGCCAATTTCCACCAGGTAGGTTTCCTCCAACTTATCGACGCATTAGAGAGATTTCGGCCGTGTCGCCGATAGATTTGAAGAGGTTCTGCGAGAATCGCTCGCAAGCGCAACCGGTCTCCCAAGAAACAAGTCCACGTGTCGTATGCGACCTCCGGAGGCACGGGGAATGCAAGCTCGGCAAAGTGGTGCGTGAACGCCGTGCAGCAGCCTGATTCCAACGCCTCGTCCGGTAGCCCAAGCGATCTAACATTCGAAAGCTTTGTGTTCCAAGGATTCTCATGTTCGTCGGTGATCATGCAATCATTGGTGACGACGTGAATGCCATCCTTAAAGCACTCCAGCACGCGTGAAATTTTTTCTGAGTGCCAGCGGTCGTCCTGGTCACTGAAAAATATCCAATCTCCACTGCACATGGAAACAGCTTTGGAGAAGTTCTCATTGGAGCCGAGGTTCGTTGAGTTGCATTCAAGCCGCACGTGAAATGGTGCCGTCGCAGCGAACTCGCGCACGACTTCGATCGTCGCGTCCGTCGAGCCGTCGTCGCAAACGGCCAGCTCGTCCGGCAGCCGCGTCTGCGCCGCGAAGCTGTCGAGCTGTTCGCGGATGAAACGCTCGCCGTTGTAGGTCGCCATGGCAATCGAGACTCGCAAGCGCTGGTCATCCATCCTGGCCTCGGCATGGCCTGCGGCAGGTCAATGTGACGAACTCGGACCTCGACGGTTGGAGCGTTTCACGAATCCGCTCAATGATACCAGTCCTTAGCCGACCGATTCGGACTGACTCATCATAGGCCGACCGGCCGCGAGCCAAACGTTCACTGGCCGTCGCGAGACGATTTAGAACCTCGGCCCGGACGCGCACAGACGTCTCGAAGAACCCAATATCGCACAATCGTCGATTCAGTCCGACCAGGTTGAAAAGTACGAGGTGTCTCGGCGCGTCGAGGCCTGGCCAAAATCTCCCATAAGCTTTCAGTCCAAGCGCATCGATGTTGGGAGTGTCGATGTATAGCACTCCACCTGGAACGAGCAGTTGGTAGCAGGCTTTCAACATACCGACCGGATCGTGGACGTGCTCGATCACATGGCTCACGGTAATGTATTCGAATCGAGCGCCTTCTTTGAGCAATTCGCCTATATCGCTGCGGACATCGATGCCGCGTTCTTTCGCACGTCGCGACGACACGGGGTCCGGTTCAACGCCATGGACGCGCCATCCCGCCTCACGGGCGAGCTCAAGCCAGCTGCCGTTTCCGCAACCGATGTCGAGAATCGCTCGACCTTGACCATTGCCCGGGAGGAACCGGTACGCGATGTCGACAGCCTTTCGTGCGCTCGGCAAGAGCTTCGCAACCACCGCTCCGGCGACCATTGCCGGTTCAAGCTTGAGACCGAATCGCTTGTTGCGATACCCATTACCAAGCGCGTGTCTGAGCAAAGCCAAACGGCCGCTCGGCATTGCCGGTTCTGACTCCTCATGCGTGAAATAAGACTTGTAGGCGTCGCCGATGGACGCCCGATCTGGCCTTGGATCGAGATAGGCGCTGCGACAGGAGGCACAGCGCCACATCGTCCACGCGCCAGGAGCGACGCGAAAAACGATGTCGGTGAGGCCATCGAAAAGAAGCTCTCGCGCCGGACTCTTGCACACCGGACACTCGCCCAAATGCTCGAGGTGGTCCTCGGGCCAATGGTCGCGAAGTGCCGCCGTGCTCATCGGCCCCAACTCCTTCGGCGCAACGCCATGAAAAACCGTTGTTCATAGGCACGTGCGAGCGGAGGGCGCCAAACCCATGCTTGCCAGAGGGTCAGTCCCCCAACCCCGATCACCAATATCCAACGCAGAGGATCGCTGGAAGGAAGCAGCAGAGAGATTACCGAAATCGCCAAAATACCGCCACCGCTGAGAGCTATCGGGACCTTCTGGAGCGGAACCTTTTGCCAGCCAAAGATAATCGCGGCATCGACCGCGCATCGGAACGACCAGGCGAGACCTGCACCGACGATACCGAAGAAATGGATCGCGGCGTACAGCAGCAGCAGAAACGGCACGACTTCCGATAGATGGACCAAGGCGAGAAAGCGCGTATTGGCCCGTGCCACCAGCGCTGTCGCAGTGACCGTCGCGAGGCTGTTCACCCAGATTCCCGGCATCAGGGCATAAGCTACCGGGCTCGACGCCGTTCCGGTCTCGGGACCGACCCACAACCAGAAGAACGGCAAGATCAACGGCGCGGCAAGCACCAGCGTGCAGGTTATCACGAAATTGAAGAGGGCGATCGTCTCCTCGCTGCCGTCGGGGGCACCGGCCGCGCTCGCCGCGGCCATCTTCGGGAACAATGCCCGGTTCACCGCCGCCGGAAACAGCTGCATCTGGAGCATCAAGGAAAACGGTAGCGCGTAGATGCCGGTCGCGGCAGCGCCCAAGAGCCGCCCGATCAGGAACCGGTCGAAGGTCACGAGGATCGGCGCGACCACTCTGCTGATCGTGTTCCAGCCGCCGAAAGACAGGAGCTTGCCTGCGTCGTGCCTGTCGAACGATGGGCGGCAGACGGGCAACAGGACGACGGCGCCGGCGGCGAGCGCGATAACGCCCAGCAGCCGGCCCAGCGTCGCCGCGCCGGCAAGCACCTGAAGAGTCGGGGCTATGAAAATCGCCGCGAGGAGCGGCAGCGCGAGCGATGCCGCGCTCGTCAGCACGGAAACCAGGTTGACGAAGCCGAACCGTTCGGCGCCCTCCAGCGCTCCCGAAAACTGGCTTGCAATCATGATCAGCGGAACCGCCGGTACGAGCCAATAGAGTGCGGCATGAAGCTCGGCCGCGAGGCTGGTGTCGATGCTCAAGAAACGGGCGATCAGCGGAAGTCCGGCCACGACGATGATTGCCGCGACCGCGCACAACAGGATGCACATGGACAGCGATGTCCAGAACGCCTGATTTCTCCGCTCGTGAGTGTCATGCCGAAGCGAGGCGATCCGCTGCGCCACGGCGCGACCGGTGCCAAAGTCGAAGAATCCGAGATAGCCGAGCAAAATCCAGAAAATCGATAGAAGTCCGTAACGGGCGATACCGACAAAGTGGATGAGGGCCGGCGTGAGGACCAGGGAAATCCCGATCGGCACGACCGCCCCGGCAATGTTGTACGTGCTATGGCGGGCGACGCTCACGAACAGGGATTTAGACACGGCTTCTTGTTTGCCGCAAGCGGTGCCGGTTGGTCACTGATGAGGCTGTGCAAACCCGTCCCGCCCGTGGACGGCGCCCCAGCCGCACTGGCGCGGGGCTTTGGCGCGGAGTAGCTTGGCGGGAGACCGGAAGGTTCGAAGGGGCGCTTCAGCTTTATGTGCGGGATTGCGGGACTGATCAGCGGGGGGCGGACTTCGCCCGGCGTCGTCTCGCGGATGATCGGGCCGATCGCGCATCGCGGGCCCGACGACGAGGGCGTGTGGACCGACGATGAAGCAGGGATCGGGCTCGGGCACCGGCGGCTGTCGATCGTCGACCTGTCGCCTGCGGGTCACCAGCCGATGCACTCGGCCGACGGGCGCTTCGTGCTCACCTATAATGGTGAAATCTACAATCACGCGGAGATCCGGGCGGAGCTGGATGGTGCCGGACGGACTCCGGCGGGCGGCTGGCGCGGCCATTCGGATACGGAGACGATCCTCCAGACATTCGCGACCTGGGGGCTGGAGCGCACGCTCGCGAAATGCGTCGGGATGTTCGCCTTCGCGTTGTGGGACCGGGCGGCGCGCAAGCTGTTCCTCGCCCGCGACCGATTTGGCGAGAAGCCGCTTTATTACGGCTGGGCGGGCGGCGATTTCCTGTTCGGGTCGGAGCTGAAGGCGCTGCGGGCGCTGGGCACGCTGGATAATGCAATCGACCGGAGCGCGCTCGCGGCCTTGTGCGCGCGCTGCTATATCCCCGCGCCGCTCTCCATCTATCGCCGGATCTTCAAGCTTCAGCCGGGCTGCATCCTCGAAGTCGCGCCGGGCGCTTGCGCGCAGCCGCTCGACGAGCCGCCGCTCGTGGGAGAGCGATCCGGCGGGGTGAAGCTCAGCCGCTATTGGGATTATGCCGAGGTGGTCCGGCGCGGGCTCGCCGATCAAATCGCCGATGAGGCCGAGGCGCTCGACCGGCTTGAAGAGGCGCTCGGCGCCGCGGTGCGGGGCCAGTCGGTCGCCGACGTGCCGGTTGGCGCATTCCTCTCCGGCGGAATCGACAGCTCGCTGCTGGTCGCGCTCTATCAGAAATATTCGCCGATTCCGGTGCGGAGCTTCACGATCGGGTTCCACGAGGCCGGCTATAACGAGGCCGAGCACGCGAAAGCGGTGGCGGAGCATCTGGGGACGGTGCACCAGGAGCGATACGTCACCGTCGAGGAAGCGCGCGACGTTATCCCGCTGCTGCCAAGGATGTACGACGAGCCGTTCGCGGATTCGTCGCAAATCCCGACCTTCCTGGTGAGCCGCTTCGCGCGCGAGCAGGTGAAGGTGGCACTGAGCGGGGACGGGGGGGACGAATTGTTCGGCGGCTATCGCCGTCACTATGTCGCCGACGGCATCTGGAAGGTCGCGCGGAGGGTGCCGCTGGCGATCCGGTCACCCGCGGGACGGTCGTTGGCGCGGCTCCCGGAGCGGTTCTGGAACGGAGTCGTGGGCCTTTCGGGAAAGCGCGGCAATCACTGGGGGAGCCGGGTCCAGAACACCCTGCGGTCCGCTGGCTCGGCCAGGAATTTCGACGATCTGTTCCGCAGCTATCTCGACGAATGGAAATTCGAGGGATCGCCGGTCGACGCTGCCAATCTCCCTGAATTTCCGCTGGATTTCGGAGCCGCCGCGCCCGATGTCGTCCGCGCGCTCTATTGCGACGCAATGAGCTATCTGCCCGACGACATATTGTGCAAGGTCGACCGGGCATCGATGGCGGTCAGCCTGGAGACGCGCGCGCCGTTCCTCGACCACCGCGTGGCCGAGGTCGCGGCGCGAATCCCGGTTTCGATGAAGGTCCGGGGCAGGGCCGGCAAGATCGTGCTTCGCCAGCTGCTCGGCCGCGAGCTTCCGCGCCAATTGTTCGAGTGGCCGAAGGCGGGCTTCGGCATCCCCGTCGGCGAGTGGATCAGGGCGGAGCTGCGCCCCTGGGCGGAAGAGCTGCTCGACCCCGCCGCGTTGGGCAGCGAGAGCTGGTTCGACGTTGCGGCGGTGCGCGCGCGCTGGCGCGACCATGTCGCGGGGGTGTGCGACCACACGCCGTCGCTGTGGTCGGTCCTCATGTTCCAGGCCTGGCTGCGCGAGCAGCAATCGTCCGGCGCGAGTGAGAAGCCGGGTCAGGCGGCGCCGCGCTTGTCCGCGACGGCGGCCTAGCTCAACCGATCAGCGCGAGTAGAATTCGATGACCAGGTTCGGCTCCATCCGCACCGGATAGGGCACTTCGTCGAGCTTGGGGACGCGGGTGAAGGTCACCTTCGCATTGCCGTCGGGGACGACATAATCGGGCACCTCGCGCTCGGCGAGACCCTGCGCCTCGATCACCAGCGCCATTTCCTGCGCCTTGGGGCCGAGCTCGATCGCATCGCCGACGTCGACCTTGCGCGAGGCGATGTTGCATTTGACGCCGTTCACGCGGACGTGGCCGTGGCTGACCAGCTGGCGCGCCGCCCAGATCGTCGGCGCGAACTTGGCGCGATAGACGACCATGTCCAGCCGCCGCTCTAGCAGGCCGATGAGGTTCTGCGAGGCGTCGCCCTTCATCGCGGTCGCGTCGGTGTAATTCCGCTTGAACTGCTTTTCGGTGATGTCGCCATAATAGCCCTTCAGCTTCTGCTTGGCGCGGAGCTGGATGCCATAATCGGAAATCTTGCTCTTGCGGCGTTGGCCGTGCTGGCCGGGGCCGTATTCGCGGCGGTTGACCGGGCTCTTGGGCCGTCCGAAGACGTTTTCGCCCATGCGGCGGTCGAGCTTGTATTTGGCGCTGGTGCGCTTGGTCATCGTTCGTCCTTCAATTGCGTTGCCTGTGCCCGGAGCCGCTCTGTGCATCCCGAAGCGCTCGGGAGGGCAGGGCCACCGCTTCACCGGAGTGCGGGGCCAATTGCGAAGGCGCGGACCTAGGAGCGCGCGCCGCCGAGGTCAAGTTCAGTGGTTGCTCGGAATCGTGCCAACCTGGTCGGCGGTCCGGCCTGCCCTCGCGTCCCATTGCTCCTGGGTGAGACAGGTGCGCTGGATCATGCGCGAGCCGGTCGCATCGTCGACGGTACGGCAGATCTTTTTTTCCTTCTGCTTTTTCGGCTTCGCGGCGGGCTGGGATGCCGGCGGCGGCGTTGCGACCGAGGGCGCGGACGCGGCGGCGGCAGGGTCGGTGGACAGAAGCAACGCGGCAAGAAGAATCGACATCAACTAAGTCCTTGTTATCGGTGGCTAGTCTTCGCTTGCAGTTGAACCTGCCCGGGTCAAGTACGCCGCCGCGCGGGTTCTACCAACGCGCGAATTATTCCACGAACGGCTTTAACTTCGCGGGACGACCAGCCGGTCTTGGTGAAGATCGTGCGGAGCGTGTTTTTGGTCGCCTGGGTCCGCGACGGAGGGTGGAAATAACCCTTGCGATCGAGCTCTTCGTTCATCTGGCCGATCAGGCCTTCGACATCGCCGTGAGGCGCGAGAGGTTCGAGTTCCTTCACTGTCGGAACGGCCAGGTCGCAGCACTTCGACCATTCGTAGGCGAGTAGAATGACTGCTTGGGCGAGGTTGAGCGAACCGAAATCCGGATTGATCGGCACGGTGACGATGGCATTGGCGAGCGCGACTTCGTCGGTTTCGAGGCCTGACCGCTCCGCGCCGAACAGGATGGCCGAGCGTTCGGGCGCGGCGGCAATTTGCTCGGCCATCGCCTCCGGGCGAAGCACGGGCATCACAAGGTCGCGGCGGCGGACGGTCGAGGCGAAAACATGATTGCAGTCGGCGATGGCCTGCTCGACCGTGTTGAAAACCTGGGTCTGTTCCAGCACCACGTCGGCGCCGCTTGCCGAAGGGCCCGCGTCCGGATTTGGCCAGCCGTCGCGCGGGGCGACCAATCGCAATTCGGTCAGCCCGAAATTGAGCATCGCCCGCGCCGCCTTGCCGATATTCTGCCCGAGCTGGGGGCGGACGAGGACGATCACCGGGGGCTGCGTCAAAGTAGCTTGTCCGGCCCTGGTGGCGACCCTTCCTTTTCGACCCGTTCGGCGATCTCGGCGAAATCGCCGGGCTCCCTGAAATCTTTATAGATGCTAGCGAAGCGGATGTAGGCGACGTGGTCGAGCGCTTTCAGCCCGTCCATCACCGCCTCGCCGATCTCGGCGCTCTTCACCTCGTCTCCCTGTGTTTCCAGCCGGCGCTGGATTCCG
>DASSOB010000026.1:0-15408 GCA_035701045.1 Sphingomicrobium sp.
GCCGTGCCGCGCCAGTTGCGGCCGGTGACCAGCTGGAACGGCCGCGTGGCGATCTCCTTCCCTGCCTCGGCCACGCCGATGATGACCGAAGTGCCCCAGCCGCGGTGGCAGCATTCGAGCGCGGTGCGCATCACCTCGGTGTTGCCGGTCGCGTCGAACGTATAGTCGGCGCCGCCGTCGGTCATCTCGACCAGCTTCGAGACAATCTCCTCGCGGCTCATCCCCTTCGTGTTCAGGAAGTCAGTCATGCCGAACTTGCGGCCCCATTCCTCGCGGTCGGGGTTGATGTCGACGCCGACGATCTTGTTCGCGCCAGCGAGCTTCGCGCCCTGGATCACGTTCAGGCCGATGCCGCCGAGCCCGAACACGACGACATTGTCGCCGACCTGCACCTTGGCCGTATTGACCACCGCGCCAACGCCCGTCGTCACCCCGCAGCCAATGTAGCAGCTGGTCTTGAACGGCGCGTCCTCGCGGATTTTCGCGACCGCGATCTCCGGCAGCACGGTGAAGTTCGAGAAGGTCGAGCAGCCCATATAGTGGAAGATGGTCTCGCTCTTGTAGCTGAAGCGGCTGGTGCCGTCGGGCATCAGACCCTTGCCCTGGGTCGCGCGGATCGCGGTGCAGAGGTTCGTCTTGCCGGAAAGGCACGACTTACACTGGCGGCACTCCGGCGTGTAGAGCGGGATCACATGGTCGCCCGGCTTCACGCTGGTGACGCCGAGGCCGACTTCCCGAACGATCCCGGCGCCCTCGTGGCCGAGAATCGATGGGAAGATGCCCTCGGAATCGAACCCGTCGAGCGTGTAGGCGTCGGTGTGGCAAATACCCGTCGCCATGATCTCGACCAGCACCTCGCCTTGCTTCGGGCCTTCGAGGTCCACCTCGACGATCTCGAGCGGTTGCTTGGGCGCAAAAGCGACGGCAGCGCGGGTCTTCATAATCTTCTCCTGTTCTCCTCCCCTGCATTTGCAGGGGAGGAGATTCGTGGCCCCTATGCCTTCAAGAACCGCCTTATCCAACCGCCCACAACCGCGCTGTCGTTCGGCTGGCCGAGCGAAGCGATCGCGGCGTCGGGATTGGGCACCTTGTCGTAGCGCTGTTCGATCAGCGCCCTGGCGAAGGCGGGCGAGAATTCCGGATGGAACTGGAAGCTGATCGCCGGCCGGTCGGTCCAGGCGAGCGCGGCCAAGGGCGTGAAGTCGGACGCCGCGACGACCTCCGTGTTCGGCGGTTGAACGACGACCTGGTCCTGGTGCGAGGCGGGAATTGCGATTGTCCCCGCCGTATCAATCCACGGCTCTAGGCGGACCATTGTGTAGCGGTGAAGCCCGGCGCCCCAGCCCTTGTCCGATTTTTCGACATGCCCGCCGAGCGCCTCGGCCATGACCTGGTGCCCGAAGCACACCCCGACCATCTTCGCCTCGCTCGCCGAGCGGATGAATTCCATCAGCGGCGCGATCCACGGCAGCGGATCGTACACGCCCGCAGGCGAGCCGGTGATGAGAAAGGCATCGTGTGCGGCTGGATCGGGCAATTCGCCCGCCTGCACGTCGAACCGTTGCAGCTCGAAGCTTGGGCCGAGCATCGCGGCGAACATGTCCGCATAGTCACCGAATTGCTCCTCCAGGGGTGCGGGCGGACGTCCGGTTTCGAGGATGGCGACTTTCATGCGCGCTGCCTTGCCACCTCCACGGCGTTCCGCCAATGCTGAACGGATGGACGGCAAGGCGCTGGAGGGGCGGCACGCGCTGATCACCGGCGGGGGCACGGGCATCGGTGCCGCCGCGGCTGAGCATTTGAACGCGGCGGGGGCGAAACTCTCGCTGCTCGGGCGGCGGATCGAGCCGATCCGGGCGGTCGCCGAAGGCGTTGGCGGAACCGCGATCCAGTGCGACGTCACCGACTCCGAGCGTGTTCGCGCAGCCTTCAACGAGGCGCGCGCGGCGAACGGACCGATCGACCTCTTGATCGTCAACGCCGGGATCGCCGAGAGCGCGCCGTTCCACAAGATGACGCGCGAGAGCTGGGACCGGATCGTCGCGACCAATCTCACCGCCGCGTTCGATTGCGCGCGCGCGGCCATCGGTGATTTGCTCAAGAGCGAGAACGGCCGGCTGGTGTTCGTCGCCTCCGTCGCGTCGCTGCGCGGTGTCCCTTACGCCGCCCATTACGCTGCGTCGAAGCACGGCGTGCTCGGCCTGATGCGCAGTCTCGCCGCCGAATATGCGAAGACGAACCTCACCGTGAACGCCGTCTGCCCGGGCTATGTCGACACGCCGATGACCGACCAGTCGGTCGCGCGGGTGTCGGAGATTACCGGCCGGAGCGAGGGCGACTCCCGCTCGATCATCACCAACATGAATGCGAGCGGGCGCCTCGTCGATCCGCAGGCGATCGGCAACGTCATCGCCATGCTCTGCCTGCCGCTGTCGCGCGACATCAACGGCGCGGCGATCACCATCGACGGGGGCACCGCCGCGTGAGGTTCGACCCAGCGACCTTCCGCCCGAAGCACTTCCTGTGGAAGTTCGACACGGGCGTCGCGACGATCACGCTCAACCGGCCCGAGCGCAAGAACCCGCTGACCTTCGAGAGCTATGACGAGCTGCGCAATACCTTCCGAGGGCTGAACGATGCGCGGCAGGTGAAGGTGGTCGTCATCACCGGCGCAGGCGGCAATTTCTGCTCGGGCGGCGACGTTCACGAGATCATCGGTCCGCTGACGAAGATGGACCGCGACGGGCTGCTGAAGTTCACGCGCATGACCGGTGACCTGGTGCGCGCGATGCGCGGCTGTCCGCAGCCGGTTATCGCCGCGGTCGAAGGTGTCTGCGCCGGCGCGGGCGCGATCATGGCGATGGCGAGCGACATCCGCTTCGGCCAGCCGGGCTGCAAGACCGCTTTCCTGTTCACCCGCGTCGGCCTGTCCGGCGCGGACATGGGGGCGTGCGCGATCCTCCCGCGGATCATCGGCCACGGCCGAGCGGCGGAACTGCTGTTCACGGGGCGGGCGATGACCAGCGAGGAGGGACTCGCATGGGGCTTCTACAATCGCGTCGTCGAGGATGTCATGGCGGAGGCTTACGCCCTCGCCGAACAGCTCGCGGCGGGGCCGTCACTCGCCCATGCGGTGACCAAGAAGCAGCTGGACGCCGAGTGGAACATGAGCATCGAGGAAGCCCTCGAAGCCGAGGCACGAGCGCAGGCGGACTGCATGCAGACGAAGGATTTCCACCGCGCGTACGAAGCCTTCGCCGCGAAGAAGACGCCGGAGTTCCAGGGTGATTAGCTCTTCCCTCGTCATTCCCGCGAAAGCGGGAACCCAGTTTTTCCTTTCTGGCTGGGCCCCCGCTTTCGCGGGGGTGACGGAAAATTGAGCGACACCTCCTTCCTCGCCTGGCCCTTCTTCGAGGCTCGTCACAGAGAGCTCGCGGCGGACCTCCAGCGCTGGTGCTCGGACAATCTCACCGGTCGCTTCTCCGACGATCTCGACAGCGAATGCCGGGCCCTCGTGCGCGAGCTCGGCGCGGCGGGGTTCCTCAAGCTCTGCGTCGCCGACGGCGATAGCCGCCCCGACGTGCGCAGCCTCGCGATCGCGCGCGAGATTCTCGCTTACCATTCGGCGCTCGCCGACTTCGTTTTCGCTATGCAGGGCCTCGGATCGGGCGCCATCTCGCTGTTTGGAACGGTCGAGCAGAAGCGCGCATGGCTGCCGAAAGTCGCGGCCGGCGAAGCGATCGCCGCCTTCGCCATGACCGAGCCCGAATGCGGGTCGGACGCGGCGAACATCCAGACCTCGGCGATGCGCGACGGCAATGAATGGGTGCTGGCCGGCGAGAAGACGCTCATCTCGAATGGCGGCATCGCCGACTTCTATGTGACCTTCGCGCGCACCGGCGAAGCCGAGGGCTCACGCGGGCTTTCGGCGTTCATCGTTCCGGCCGAAGCGGTCACCGTCGCCGAGCGCATCGACGTGATCGCGCCGCACCCGCTCGCGCGGCTCATCTACGATAAGGTCCGAATCCCCGCCGACGCGATCGTCGGCGAACCCGGTGAAGGCTTCCGCATCGGTATGGAGACCCTGAACCTGTTCCGGGTGACGGTCGGCGCCGCCGCGCTCGGCTTCGCGAAGCGCGCGCTCGATGAGGCCTTGTTCTTCGCCACCAACCGCCGCCTCGGCAGCGGCACGCTCGCCGGCAATCCGGTGACCCAGGCGAAGCTCGCCGACATGGCGCTGCTCAACGACGCTTCGGCGCTGCTCGTTTACCGCGCTGCCTGGCAGCAGGACGAAGGTGGAACTGACAACCGCCGCGCCGCCGCCATGGCCAAACTCCACGCGACCGAGTCCGCGCAGCAGGTCATCGACGCGGCGGTGCAGATGCACGGCGGCGCGGGCGTCACGCGCGGCGTGAAGGTCGAGGAACTCTACCGCGACATCCGCGCCTTGCGAATCTACGAAGGCGCGAGCGAGGTGCAGCGCCAGATCATCGCGCGCGATTTGCTGAAGGGGGTGCGCCCATGAAGATTCTGCAGCCACCCAACTGGCCGCGGCCAAAGGGGTATTCAAACGGAGTCAGTGCGAGCGGCCGAATGATCTTCACCGCCGGAGTCGTCGGCTGGGACGAGCGGGAGAGCTTCCCCGACTACACCCTCCACGGCCAGTTCGCGCGTGCGCTCAGGAACACGCTCGCGATCCTTGCCGAGGACGGTGCCGGGCCCGAGCACATCGTCCGCATGACCTGCTACGTCACCGACCGGCACGAATATATGAACTCGCGCGACGAGATCGGCGCCGCCTGGCGCGAAATCATCGGCGCCAATTATCCCGCGATGGCTCTGATCGAGGTCAAAGGCCTCGTCGAAAGCGCGGCAAAGGTGGAGATAGAAATAACCGCGGTGGTCGAAGAAGAATGATTTTTTCACGCGAAGGCGCGAAGAAGAAAATTAAGGCGCGAAGTTTGGCGCAGTACCCTTCGCGCCTTCCTTCCTTTCCTTCGCGCCTTCGCGTGAATTTAAAGACCGCGTCGCTTTGCTCGCGGTCGGAATTTCAACCATGAGCTACGACTCCTTCGTTCGCGACCGTCTTCCGCCGCCGGAGCTGCTGCCGGAATTCCGGTTCGATCTGCCCGAGGTTCAGTATCCGGAGCAGCTCAACGCGGCGGCGGAGCTGCTGAAGGGCGGCGCACCGGAGGCACTCGCTGTCGTCAACGATCACGGCCGCTGGACCTATGCCGAGATCGACCGCTTCAGCGGCCGGATCGCGCGGCTGCTGGTCGAGGAGGAAGGGCTCGTCCCCGGCAACCGCGTGCTTCTGCGCGGGCCAAACGGCTACACGATACTCGCGGCCTGGCTCGGCGTGCTGAAGGCCGGCGGCGTGGTGGTCGCGACCATGCCTTTGCTTCGCCCCGGCGAGATCGCGACCGTGATCGAGCGCGCCGCAATCAGTCATGCGATCGTTGACAGCCGCTTCATCGGCGACTTCCGCCAGGCGGTCGAGCAGACGCATTTCGTCAAGCACATCGTCAAATATGACGGCGATTACGGACGCGGCGAGCTGGAGACGCGCACCACCTCGCTGCAACCGCTCCCGCCCGCCGACACCGGCCGCGACGATCCGTGCATCATCGCCTTCACCAGCGGAACGACCGGCGTACCCAAGGGCTGCGTCCACTTCCACCGCGACGTGCTCGCGCCGTGCGACATGTTCGCGAAGCATCTAATCGATCCGAAGCCCGGCGACGTGTTCCTGACCTCGGCGCCGATGGCCTTCACCTTCGGGCTCGGGATCACGCCGATGTTCCCGCTGCGCTTCGGCGCCGCCTCGGCGACGATCGAGCAGGCGAGCCCGCCGGCACTGCTCGACGCAATCGCGAAGTTCGGGGTGACGCACCTCGGCACCGCGCCGACCGCTTACAAAGCGATGCTGTCGCAGCCCGCGCTCGACGCGGCGCTCAAGACCCTTCGCTATTGCATCTCCGCCGGCGAGCATTTGCCCGAGGCGACCTGGCGCGCGTGGAAGGAGCGGACGGGCATCGCGATCACCGACGGGATCGGCTCGACCGAGATGATGCACATCTTCGTTTCCGCGGCAGGCGACGACGTCCGCCCCGGCGCGACCGGCAGGGTGGTGCCGGGTTACGAAGCGTGCGTGCTCGACGCGGACGGGCAGCCGATGGACGAGGGCGTCGGCCGCCTCGCGATCAAGGGCCCGACCGGCTGCCGCTATCTCGACGATCCGCGCCAGGGCAATTATGTCGTCAACGGCTGGAACGTCACCGGCGACACCTACCGCCGCGACGTCGACGGCTTTTATTGGTATCTCGCGCGCAGCGACGACATGATCGTCAGCTCGGGCTACAATATCGGCGCACCGGAAGTGGAGAACGCGCTTCTGTCCCACGCCGCCGTCGCCGAATGCGCGGTCATCGGAGTCCCCTGCCCCGAGCGCGGGCAGAAGGTGAAGGCGTTCGTGGTGTGCGCCGCCGAAGTCGCCGGTTCGAGCGAGCTGGTCGCCGAGCTCCAGGCCCACGCCAAGCAAGCCATCGCCCCCTACAAATATCCACGCGAGATCGAGTTCGTGGAGAGCCTGCCGAAAACCGCAACGGGCAAGCTCAGGCGGAGTGAATTGAGGGATCGATGATGATGATGAAATTCGGCATTGCGGCGCTCATAGCGTTCGCTCTCCCGGGCGTTGCGCCGGCCTCGGCACAGACGGCGCCCAATCAGTCGGTCATTCGTGACGGACAGAAGGATTTCGATTGGGAGATCGGCCTTTGGACCACGCATGTGAAGGTCCGCCGCAACCCGTTGTCCGGCACGGCTGCCGACTGGGCGGAATATGTCGGGACGAGCGTCGTCAAACCGCTCCTCGACGGACGGGCGAATTTCGTCGAGCTCTCGGTGGGCGGCCAGCACGGGAAGATCGAAGGCGGATCGTTGCGGCTCTACAATCCGAAGGCGGGGCAATGGAGCCTCAATTATGCCAGCCTCGGAGGCGGCGTGCTGACCGCACCGGTGTTCGGGAGCTTCGACAGCCACGGCCGCGGCCTGTTCTACGGGCAGGATATTGTCGACGGGCGGACAATCCTCGTCCGGTTCGTCATCACGCAGGTGTCGCCGAGCGAGGCGCATTTCGAGCAGGCCTATTCGACCGACGGCGGCCAAAGCTGGGAAGACAATTGGATTGCCGTGGACACCAGACGGTGACAGGTCGCCCGCGCGAGATCGGGTTCGTGGAGGCGCTGCCGAAGACCGCGACGGGCAAGCTCAGGCGGCGTGAGTTGAGTACGCGCTAATAGTGCTCAAAATTGTCCTCTCGCTTACAATCGCGCTGATAACTACGGCTTGCACCTGCTCTTCCAAGCCGGTGTCGGATACGCAATGGGTGGCGTTGTGTATCTCATCCAGCGATTGGCCAAAGCTAATTGATGAAATCAACCGCTTTGGAAAAGAGCATCACCTGAAAGTTATCGGCGGAATTGAGGAGAACGGGCCGCTCGGCAAAGCCGGGCTAAATGTCGCATTAGCGCAGGGTTATAATTACTATTTCGGCGACGATCTCGATTTGTGGATCACCAATGATCCGTTCCGGCACAGCGTCCTGCAATTCAGTGCGATCGGCAGAGGCGGTCCAATGTCGCACAAACAATGGGAGCTCGCTCGGAAATTCCTCCGCTCAATAACGAGGGTTGCTCCGCTGGCGGGTGGCACGAAGCAAGAGCCACGATGCCCAAGTTCCTCAGCTACTCAAACTCCACGATGAGCTGATCGACCGCGAGAACGTAGCACTCACTCCAGCTTCCCGAACACCGTCTTCCCGCCAAGCACCGTCGTCAGTACCTTCGTGTCCCGGATGCGCTCCGCGAGAATGCTCAGAATATCATCCGACAGCACCACGAAATCGGCATATTTGCCCGGCTCGATCGAGCCTTTCACGCCCTCCTCGAACGTCGTGTAGGCGCCGTTGATCGTGACCGAGCGGATGGCGTCGGCGCGGCTGATGTCCTGGTCGGGCCCGAGCTTCCCACCCCACTGCGTGCCGCGAGTGACCTCGCCGTAAATTTCGAGCAAGGGCTCGGCATAATATGAAATCGGTCCATCCGATCCGCCGGCGAACAGGATGCCGTTCCTGAGCCACTCGGCATAAGGTTCGCTGCGATCGGCGAGCGGGCGCTTCCAGGCTTTGAGGATCAGCGCGCCCAATTCGTAATTGTGCATATATTCGGAGTTGATGATGAGGCCCAAGCGCTTCACTCGCGCATAATGCGTCGGACCGAGCAGGAAGGCGTGGTCGATCATCCAGCGCCTGCTCGTGATCGGCACCTGCTTGTTGGCGTACTCGAACGCGTCCAGCGCTTCGTCGATCGCCCCGTCGCCGACCGCGTGCGGGCGGAGCCGATAGCCGTATTTCGCGACCAGCGCGGCGAACTTTTCGAAATGCTCGGTCGGGACCTTCTGCAGCCCGCGATAGCCAGGCTTGCCAGGATAATCCTGATTGAGCAGCGCCGTCAGCTCCGCGCCGTCGAGCCCCGTTTCGCCGATCTCGTCGGAGCGGAACATGCCGTCACCGTCGCTTCCGGGCTTCGGCAGCGCCTTCAGCTCCGCCTCGACCTGATCGAGCGGCTCGGCGGGGTCGATGCTGTAGGCGAAGTCCACGCGGACGGTGAGCTGGCCGGCATCGCGGAGCTTGCGAAATAAAGCTGCGTCCTCGGCCGAGCCGCTCGGATCTCCGGCGCTGGTGAGTCCGTGGCTGTTGACCAGCGCGAGCACGCGCTTGAGGCCCTCCTCCTTCCGCGCTTCGGTCGGCTTTGGAATGAACTTGCGGACGAAGCGCGTCGCATTGTCCATCAGCAGCCCGGTCGGCTCGCCGTTCGAATCCTTGTAAATCTGTCCCCCGGTCGGATCGGGCGTGTCGCGCGTGACCCCGGCGAGCGCGAGCGCGCGGCTGTTGGCGATCACATAATGCGGGCCCGGGATCGCAACCGGATTATCGGGCGCCGCGGCATCGAGGTCCGCGCGGTTCGGAAGCCGCCCTTCGGCCAGCTGATATTCCCACCAGCCGCGAGTCCCGACGATCCACTCGCCGGGCTTCACCTCGCGCGCGCGTGCCGCGATCTTCGCCTGTATGTCCTTGATCGAACGGATGTGCGTGAGATCGACCTGCACCGGCAGCGATTCTCCCGCCGTCAGATGCACATGCGTATCGTTGAAGCCGGGGAGCACCGTCTTGCCGTGAAGATCAACCACGCGCGTCTCCGGCCCGGCGCTCTTCATCACCTCGGCATCGCCGCCGACGGCGATGAACTTGCCGTCGCGCACCGCCGCGGCCTCCGCGATCGAGAATTTGGGATCCACGGTGACGATATGCGCGTCGCGGATGATCAAATCGGCGGGCGCGGCACTGGCGAGCAAAAGCGCAACTGCAATCATGTTCGGTTCCTTAAACGCTAAAGGGTGAAGCGGATTCCGGCGCGGAAGAAGCGGCCGACGACGTCGTAGAACTGGCCGTTGGTGCTGCTCTCGTTGATCCCGCCGGCGGCGCCCGACGGAATGAACGGCGGGTCGGTGTCGGTGAGATTGTTGACGATTCCGAACAGCTCGGCCGAGCGCCGCCCGTCCGAATAGAATCGGTACGAGGCCGAGGCGGTCAGATAGACGAACGCCGGGACATGATTGTCGTTGATCGTGTTCTTTTCGCCCGCGCCCTCGTGCAGGATCGTGCTGAACTTGCCAGCGCCGACATAACGCGCCTGCACGCCGAGCCGCAGCGGTCCCCGCGCATAATCGACGAACGCGTCGCCCGCCCATTTGGGAACGCCCGGGGTCCGGTTGAAATTGCTCACCTGACCGAGCCGGTCCTGGACGCCGGCCGGCGTGGTGAAGGTCAGCTTCGTCACCCGCGTCGCCAGCACCCGCGCCGACAGCGAGCCGCCGAAGACATGCGAGCGCGTGTAATCGGCTTCGAAATCGATCCCGCGCGTCGCAGCCTCCGCGAGGTTCAGCCGAGTGTTGGTGATGAAGGCGACGCTTCCGTCCGGGTTGAAGGTGATCGATTGGCAAAAGAACTGGTTCCCCGCGAAGCAGCCTTGCGCCAGCGTCGGCGCACCCAGCGTCGCGATCGCGTCGCGAATCCTGATGTCGTAATAGTCGACCGACGCGCTGAAACCTGGAAGGAAGGCCGGGTGCACGACGGCGCCCGCCGTTAGCGTGTCCGCTTTCTCCGGTTTCAAATCCGGGTTGCCCGCGCTGATTTCACGGATCTGCACGGACTGGCCGAGCACCGGATCGAACACGTTGGTGTTCGAGCTTCCGCCATTTTCGAACAGCTCAGCGATGTTCGGCGCCCGGATGTCGCGCGACCGCGTGGCGCGGAATCGCAGGCCCGGAAGCGCGTCCCAGATGCCGCCGGCCTTCCAGGTATAAACGGTGCCGCTCAGCGAATAATGCGTGCGGCGCACGGCGCCGTTGAAGCTGAGGCCACGCGCGAGCGGCGCCTGCGCCTCGGCATAAGTCTCGAACACTTTCACGGCGCCACGCTCGGGCAGCTGGTTGCCGAGAATCCAGCCGCCGATGGAGCCGTTGGCGTTCACCCGCTGCGAGACGGGATCGGAGGTGCCGGTCGCGCTGTCGCGCCGATATTCGGCGCCGGCGGCGAACGCGACCGGGCCGGCCCAGGTCGAAAAGGGCGTCCCGCGCAGGTTCGCGGCGGCAACGCTCTGCCTGGTCACCAGCCGGAACCGCGCGGTCCCGTTGTCGAACGGATTGAGCGTCAGCGACCCGTCGCCGAACACATTGACCGGAATGCAGCCGTTACCCGGATCGGTGAGAGTCGAGCGGCAGACGATATTGCCACTGGTCGGGTCGACGACGGCGTCCACCGCCTGGCGGAATTCGTCCTGTTTGCGGTTGTTCGGGCCGAAGGCGAGGTCGTAATTGTTGCGTCCGTATTGCGCGTAAGCATCGGCGGTCCAGCCGCCGAAATGCGCGGTCACCCCAGCGACCGCCTCGTATGTCGTGTCGTCGCGGTCGAGCCTGATCTTGCCGGTATCGTTGCTCACGCGCCCGATGGTGATCGTCTGCAGATTGTTTGCGGCCATGAGGTCCCGCACCGATTGCGGCAGGAAGGCATTGTCGCGTTGGATGACGAGATTGCCGCGATCGCGCGATTCCTGCGACGCGCCCCCGACGTTCGACTTTCCGCCGGACAATTGCGCGAACAATTGCACATGGTCGCTGACGTCGAACCTGGCCGAGGCGAGCGCGTTGAAATCCTCGATCGGCGTTCCGAGCAATGCGAGCAGATTTTCGTTCTGGTGCGCGCCGACGCCGCCGATCATCGTCGATCCGAAGACCTGGCCGAAATCGTAGCTGGAGATCGCGCCGCCGGGACCGAACTGGATTCCGCGCAGGGGTCCGCTGACGATCAGCCCGCCGGGCGTGGTGATCGCTGAATGGACGTTGGGCGAGATGATGAAATTGGGGAGACCGTTGGCCGCGAAATTCGCGTTGGTGATCAGCCCGACGTCGCGCCGGCCCCAGTCGCGAGTCAGCTGAGTGCCGATTCCGCCGATCTTCGCATAATCGAACCCGGCCATCAGGCTCCCGCGCCCGTCGGCGAAATGCGTCCCGGCCGCGAGCGACAGCCGGCGCTCTTCGCCGTCGCCATGCTCCGAAATGCCGCCCGACGCGCTGCCCTGGATACCCGTCAGATGGTCCTTCAGGACGATATTCACCACGCCCGCGACGGCGTCGGAGCCGTAAGCCGCCGAGGCGCCGCCGGTGACCACTTCGACACGATCCACCAGCAAGGTCGGGACGACCTTCAGATCGACCGAACCGGTGCTCGCCGTCGGCACGTGGCGGCGCCCGTCGATCAGCACGAGCGTTCGCGTCGCGCCGAGGCCGCGCAGATCCGGGTTGATCTGCCCGCCGCCGCGCGAGTTGACCCCCGCCGTGTTGGGCGAATCCATGCCGGCGAAGCTCGGGATCTGCTGGAGCATCTCGCCGATGGTCGCGGGCTGGCGCTGCTCGATCGCCGCGCTTCCGATGACGGTCAGGGGCGTTGGCGCGCGCACGCCCGCGGGCAGCCGCGTGCCGGTGATGACGATGTTGGCTTCATCCGGCGGCGCCTGCTGCGCTCCTGCTGGAACGGCGAGCATCGCAGTGGAAATCAACAGCAGGCGCCGAGCAAGGCGCGCGCGCGTTCGGTTCACGATCATCGGAAACTCTCGGGGATTACGGACAAGAAAAAGCCCGCCGGCGAGGGCGGGCCCGGGTCGATCGGCTGGGTGCTAGCCCCTACGCCATCGCCACGCGCGGCCGCCCGCCGGACCCGAGCTCCAGTGCCACCACAGCCGCGATGCCGCGGCCGGTTCGATGCACGAAATGGTGGTGCCCAGGTTCATGCGCGCGAGGTAAGACCGGGATTTGAAAGGCGTCAACAGGGGCAAATCGGAGCCGCCGATTTTGTTGCAACGGCGCTACACGGATCTGTTCCCGGCGAAGGCCGGGGAGCTATTCGAACTCGACGATGACCTGATCGACCGCGACGCTGTCGCCGGCCTTGGCCGGGGTCGCCTTGACCGTCGCGGCGCGGGTTGCGCGGAGGATGTTCTCCATTTTCATCGCCTCCATCACCGCGACGGGCTGACCCGGCTCGACCGTGTCGCCGACCGCGACGTCGAGCTTGGTCAGCAACCCCGGCATCGGCGCGAGCAGCAGCCGCGACAAATCGGGCGGCACCTTTTCGATCATGAACCGCGACAGCTCGGCGACGTGGGGGCTCAGCACCTGCGCTTTGTGCGTGCTCCCGCGCGTCTGCAGTTCCCAGTCACGCCCGGCGCGGCGGACCTGGACGGTCCGCCTGCGCCCGTCGATCACCGCCGTCAGCAGCCGTTGGCCGGGCACCCAGCGCCCGACGATGTCGATCAATTCGCCACCGTCGAGCACGGCCAGCGTGCCGCCCTTGTAGGGCTTGATCCGCACCCGATGCTCCGCGCCCTGGTCGATCCGCACCACCCGCTCGCACGGGACGTACACCCGCTCGCCGAGCTGGTCGCTGATCTCCAGCGCGCGCTCCTCGGTGATCACCGACACCATGCCGGCGAGCACCGCGATGTCGGCGAGCAGCTGCGCCGCCGCCGGCGCGCCTTCGAACCCTTCGGGATATTCCTCGGCGATGAAGCCCGTCGTGATCTCGCCCGAGCGGAAGCGCGGGTGCTGCATCAGCGCGGAGAGGAAATCGACATTGTCGCTGATGCCGTCGATCACGAACTGGTCGAGCGCGTCCACCTGCGCGTCAATCGCTTGTTCGCGGGTCGCCGCCCAGGTGACGAGCTTGGCGATCATCGGGTCGTAGAACATGCTGACCTCGCCGCCCTCGGCCACGCCATCGTCGACTCTCACGATAATTTCGCCGTTCCCGCGCACACTTTCGTCACCCCCGCGAAAGCGGGGGTCCCGCTTTTCTTTCCTGTCGGCAAAGGCAGCGGGATTCCCGCTTTCGCGGGAATGACGAGTATTGATTTCCACTGGTGGCCGGTAGCGCACCAGCCGCCCGGTGCTCGGCAAGAAGCTGCGGTACGGGTCCTCGGCATAGACGCGCGTCTCGACCGACCAGCCGTCGATCCCGACATCCTCCTGTCCGAAGCCCAGCTTCTCGCCCGCCGCCACGCGGATCATCTGCTCGACCAGGTCGAGGCCGGTGATCTCCTCGGTCACCGGATGCTCGACCTGCAGCCGCGTGTTCATCTCGAGGAAGTAGAAGCTCTTGCCGCTGGGATCGGCGCCGTTGACGATCAGCTCGACCGTCCCCGCGGAATAGTAGCCAACCGCCCGCGCCAGCGCGACCGCTTGCTCGCCCATCGCTTTCCGCATCTCGGGCGAGACGAACGGCGACGGCGCTTCCTCGACGACCTTCTGGTGGCGGCGCTGGATCGAGCATTCGCGCTCGTTCAGGTAGAGGATGTTGCCGTGCTGGTCGCCGAGCACCTGGATCTCGATGTGCCGCGGCTGCTCGATGAACTTCTCGATGAACACGCGGTCGTCGCCGAAGCTGTTGAGGCCTTCGCGCTTCACGCTCTCGAACCCTTCGCGAACGTCCTTCTCGGACCAGGCGAGGCGCATGCCCTTGCCGCCGCCGCCGGCCGAGGCCTTCATCATCACCGGATAGCCGATGTCGTGCGCGATCTTCACCGCCTCGTCCGTGGTCGCGATGTCGCCGAGATAGCCCGGAACGACGTTGACGCCCGCCTTCTGCGCCAGCTTCTTGGACTCGATCTTGTCGCCCATTGCGGCAATGGCCTTTGGCGGCGGGCCGATGAAGGTGATCCCCGCCTTGGCCAGCGCCTTGGCGAAGCTCTCGCGCTCGGAAAGGAAGCCGTAGCCTGGATGAACGGCCTCCGCACCCGTCGCCTTGCAGGCGTCGATGATCAGCTCGGCCTTGAGATAGGACTCACTCGCCGGCGGAGGGCCGAGCCGAACCGCTTCGTCCGCCATCATCACGTGCGGCGCGCGCGCATCGGCGTCGGAATAAACCGCGACCGTCTTGATGCCCATGCGCCGTGCGGTGCGGATCACCCGGCACGCAATCTCCCCGCGATTGGCGATCAGGATTTTCTTGAACATCAGAACTTAATCCCTCGTCTCGCCAACGTAGAAGAACCAGCCGATCGCCGCGAGAACGAGCATTTCAACACCCACAATCCTCCAGGTCCGAACATAGATCGCCTGTTTGCACCCCGGCTCAAAACAGTCGCCTATTGCGCCACCCACAAACGTTAGAACGTCAATCACTGCGCAGATAAACCCGATTGTGAAACAACCGAGCTTTCGCTGCGGACTCACTCCGCCGCCTCATCCATCGGTGGGCGATTGTGGCCGAGCAGGCGCAGCACTTCATCGGCGGCGTCAGCGAGATTGGTTCCGGGGCCGAAGATCGCCTGTACACCCGCGGCTCGGAGCGCGGCATAATCCTGCGGCGGGATGACCCCGCCCGCGACCACCTTGATGTCGGCGCGGCCCATGTCCTTCAGCGCGTCGATCATCTCGGGGATGAGCGTGCGGTGACCCGCCGCAAGCGACGACGCGCCGACCACGTCGACGTCATTGTCGATCGCCATTTGCGCGGTCTCGCGCGGGGTCTGGAACAGCGGTCCGGGGACGACCTCGAAGCCGAGATCGGTGAAGGCCGACGAGACCAAGTTGGCGCCGCGGTCGTGCCCGTCCTGGCCCATCTTGGCGATCATGATGCGCGGCTTGCGGCCGAGGCGATCGGCGACGGAGCGCGTGCCGCCTTCCGCTGCCTTCCAGCGGTCGTCGTTGCGCGTCTTTCCGTAAATGTCGCGCACCGGTTCGGGCGTCGTGTGGTAGCGGCCGAACGCACGCTCCAGCGCGTCCGAAATCTCG
>DASSOB010000027.1:0-160272 GCA_035701045.1 Sphingomicrobium sp.
CGTCGAACAGCGACACGTGCGTCTCGCGGACATTGTCCGGCAGCTCTTCGCGCTCGACCGCGAAGCCGTTGTTCATGCTGGTGATCTCGACGCGCCCGTCCGCGAGCCGCTTCACCGGATGGTTGGCGCCGCGATGGCCCTGGAACATCTTCGAGGTCTTGCCGCCGACCGCGAGCGCCAGCATCTGGTGCCCGAGGCAGATGCCGAACAGCGGCTTCTTCGTCTCCAGCATCTGCCGGATCACGGGGACCGCATATTCCCCCGTCGCCGCTGGATCGCCCGGCCCGTTCGAAAGGAAGAAGCCGTCCGGCTCGTGCGCCATGATCTCGTCGAACGTGGCGGTCGCCGGCACCACCGTCACGCGCGCACCCGCCTCGACGAGCAGGCGGAAGATATTGCGTTTATTGCCGTAATCGACGGCGACGACGTGCGGGATTTTCTCCCTCCCGCGCGTGCGGGAGAGGGTTGAGGTGAGGGTTTTTTCTTCACCGGCTTCCGGAGCAAGAGCAGAAGGCAAGCCCTCCTCTAACTCCTCCCGCTCGCGGGAGGAGGGCATTTCGTACCCGTGACCCCACGCCCATTTGCCGCCGCTCCACTGCTCGACCTCCAGTCGGCTGACATCCTTCGCCAGGTCCATGCCCTCGAGGCCGGGCCAGTCCGCAGCCATCTTCCGCAATGCATCGACGTCGAACTTCCCGTCGGTCCGATGCGCGATTGCGATCGTCGGAGGCCCCTCCTCGCGCACCAGCCTGGTCAGCGCCCGGGTGTCGACGCCCGCGATCCCGATCCGGCCCGATTGGCGCATCCATTCCGCGAAGCCTTTGTTCGCCCGGTAATTCGAAGGCTCGGTCACGACTTCACGGACGAGGCAGCCGAGCGCATGCGCTTCGCCCGCCTCGACGTCCTCGTCGTTCGCGCCGACATTGCCGATGTGCGGGAAAGTAAAGGCGATGACCTGCTTCGCGTAAGAAGGGTCGGTCATCACCTCCTGATATCCGGTCATGGCCGTGTTGAAGCACAGCTCGCCGACCGCCTGCCCTTCCGCGCCGAAGCCCTGGCCCCAGATCGTCCGACCGTCGGCGAACACCACGACTCCGGTCGCGCCCTCCGGTGGGGGCGCGTGCAGGGGTCGTACGTCGGCCATAAGCGAAAGAGCCTTCCGTCAGGGATTTTCCAGCGATGTCGCTAAGGCATTTCCGCTATGCGCTAATTGGCCGCCGGTCAACGCTGGCCAGCGGGAAAATCCGTCGCTAGGGCAAATGCATGATCCGCGACGACATCAACACCGCCAAGATCGCCGCGATGAAAAGCGGCGAGAAGGACGTGGTCGGCGCCTTGCGCCTGATGCAGGCGGCGATCCTGAACCGCGACATCGAGGCGCGTACCGGCGGCGCGCCCAAGGACGACGACGCGCTGGTCACCGAAGTCCTCCAGAAGATGATCAAGCAACGCCGCGAATCGGCCGAACTCTACCGCAAGGGCGGCCGCGAGGACCGCGCGGCCGCGGAGGAAGCGGAAATCGCCGTCATCGAGCGCTTCCTGCCCCAGCAGCTGAGCGAGGTGGAGGCCGAGGCGAAGATCCGCGCGATCGTCGCGGAGACCGGCGCCTCCTCAATGAAGGACATGGGCCGCGTGATGGCGCTGGTGAAAGAGCGTCTCGGCGCGAGCATCGAGCCTGCGCGGGCATCCAGCCTGGTGAAGGCGGCGCTGAGCTAGGCGTCTAACCAAAAAAGGCTCCGCCGCTTGGAAGCGACGGAGCCCAAACCGTTTGATTCAAGCGCTATCTTGCGGCTGCGGCTGTCGTTCCGCCGGCGCCGCCGCCGGCCAGTCCCATGATGCCGTCCAGTGTCAGGCGATAGAGGCGCATGGCCATGGCGGTCGCGACCGAGCCGGCCATCGCCATCTGGAGGTTCAGCGTCACGGCATTGAGCTGCGCGCCGATTGCCGGGATGTGGGTCAGCGCCGTGCCGACGATCGGCAGAGCGATGATCGCGACCGCGGCCAGGACCATCCGGTCGTCGGGCAGTGAAACGCCGGCGATCAGGCCGAGAACGACCAGCGCCAACGCGACGTCCATGGTGCCGAGGGCGACGAAGCCCGCGACCAGTGCGAGTATTATGTAGAGAGCGCGGGCAAGCCCGCCGACTTTCATCAACATAGTTCCCCTCCCTTTGTCATCCCGACCGGCGATCTTCCGCCGCCCCGTATCGGAACCGAAACAGTCTACCCCAAATTCGTGCCTCTGCCTATCGGCGGACGGCTGACCTGTGGATAACTTGGCCTCCCGCGCTTGCGGGAGCGCGAGTCGGGTGCGACTGGTTCCTGTTCCGGATATGACCCTCTCCACCGCCTGGCTCGATGAATTGCGCGCGCGCACGACGCTGTCGGGCGTCATCGCGCCATCGGTTAAGCTGATCCGCGCCGGGCGCGAGTGGAAAGCCTGCTGCCCCTTCCACAATGAAAAGACACCGAGCTTCACCGTCAACGACGACAAGGGCTTCTACCATTGCTTCGGCTGCTCGGCCCACGGCGACGCGATCCGCTTCCTCACCGATCACCGCGGCATGCCCTTCATGGATGCGGTGAAGGAGCTCGCGGCCAAGGCGGGCATGGAGGTCCCCGCCCCCGACCCCAAGGCGAAGGAGCGCGCCGACCGCGCCGCTTCGCTGACTGACGTCATGGCGTCGGTCGCGGCCTGGTACATGGAGCAGCTGAATGGCCTCGCCGGCGCCGAAGCCCGCGAATATCTCACGCGCCGCGGCATCGACACGGACACGATCCAGCGCTTCGGCATCGGCTTCGCGCCCGACAGCCGCAACGCGCTCAAGCGCGCGCTCGGGCACCTCGGCGAGGACAAGCTCGTCGAAACCGGGATGCTCATCCAGCCGGAGGACGGCGGCGACAGCTACGACCGCTTCCGCGGCCGCCTGATGATCCCCATCCGCGACGCGCGCGGCCGGGTGATCGCGTTCGGCGGCCGGGTTCTCGGGCCCGGCGAGCCCAAATATCTGAACTCGCCCGACACGCCGCTCTTCGACAAGGGCCGCACGCTCTACAACATCGACCGCGCCTCCCCCGCCAGCCGAGCCGCCAGGCGGCTGATCGTCGTCGAGGGATACATGGACGCGATCGCGCTCGACCGCGCCGGGATCGCAGAGGTGGTCGCCCCCAACGGCACCGCGGTCACCGAAGCGCAGCTCGATCGCATGTGGCGCCTCGATCCCTCCCCCATCCTATGCTTCGACGGCGATTCCGCGGGCCGAAAGGCCGCCGTCCGCGCCGCGACGCGCGCTTTGTCCCACATCCGTCCCGACCGCACGCTGCGCTTCGTCGAGCTGCCCTCGGGCCAGGACCCGGACGATGTGGTGCGTGGTGGCGGCCGCGAAGCATTCGAAGCGCTGCTCGCCGAGCCCGAACCGCTCGACGCGCGCCTGTGGCGGCACGAACTGGAGGCACAGCCCCTCACCACGCCCGAAGCCCGCGCGAGCCTCCGTCAGCGCCTTCTCGCCCATGCCTCGACCATCGGCGACCCCGCCCTCGCCCGCCTCTACCGCGACGAATGGCTGCGCCGGTTCGACGAGACCGTGCCCCGCCGCACCTTCGTGCCGCACCGCCCCTTCGCGAAGGGCCGCTTCGTTCCGCCCCCGCAACCGGTCGGCGCCCACGCCCGCGCCATCGCGGCGCAGGGCATCGACGCGCCGACCGCCCGCGCGCTCATCCTCGGTTTCGCCAATTTCCCCGAGGAGCTGCCCACCCATTGCGAGCAGCTCGCGGCGCTGCCCATCGCCGACAAGGGCACCGCGCACCTACGCGACGAAATGGTCAACGCGGCCTTCGGCGGCGCCACGCTTGATCGGCAAAGCCTTGCCACTATCTTAGGGACCGATGGAGCAACGGGTGGGCCACATGGCGGCCACGCCCAGCGCGCCATGGGCTTTTCCTTCACCCGACGCGACAGCGATCCGGACCGCGCGAGAAGCGATCTGGCGGCGGCGGTCGAGATCATCGCCGCGGCGGAGGAAGTGGACAAGGCCCTGGAGGATGCAACGGAACGGCTGAAGCGGGATATGACCGACGAGGCCCTTGAGGAGCAGCAGCGCCTGATTACGGCGCGGCATGGATTGAGGCAGAGGCTGGCGCAGCTCGCCGGCACCGACTAAGCGGCAGAAAAGCATGGCGAAAAACGATACCCAGGAAGTCGAAGCGGCCGAGGCGGGCGATGCACCGCTGATCGACCTCAACGACGCGTCGATCAAGAAGATGATCGCGCGCGCCAAGAAGCGCGGCTTCATCACCATCGACGAGCTGAACGAGGCCCTGCCCCAGGACCAGATGGCGTCCGAGCAGATCGAGGACATCATGTCCGCGATCAATGACATGGGCATCAACGTCGTCGAGAACGAAGAAAAGGGCGACGACGAGGAAGACCAGCAGGCCGAGGCCAGTGCCGAGGACGAGGTCGATCCGCTGGACGACGGCGGTCCCAAGCCCGCTGCCGCGGTCAAGAAAGAGCCGACCGACCGCACCGACGATCCCGTCCGCATGTATTTGCGCGAGATGGGTGCGGTGGAATTGCTCTCCCGCGAGGGCGAGATTGCCATCGCCAAGCGGATCGAGGCCGGCCGCGACACGATGATCTGGGGCCTGTGCGAATCCCCCATCACCTTCGACGCCATCATCGGCTGGTCGAACGCGCTCAACGAAGGCCGCATGCAGCTGCGCGAGATCATGGACCTCGAGGCGATGCTCTCGAAAGGCCCGACCGCCGAGCAGCTGACCGAGAGCGAGGAAGGCGAGGACGGCGACGGCGAGATCAGCGAGAAGACCGCCGGCCCCTCGATCAAGGAAGAGGAAGAGGTCGCCGACGAGCCGGAAGCGGACGCCAACGAAGACGACGAGGACATGGTCGAGCGTCGCACCCAGCCGCAAGCGGCGGAGGAGGACGACGAGGACAACACCTTGTCGCTCGCCCAGATGGAAGAAACCCTCAAGCCGACCGCGCTCGAGAAATTCGCGACCATCACCGCGATTTACAAGAAATTCTCCAAGGTCCAGGCGCACCGTATGGACGCGCTCGCCGCGGTCCAGGATTTCCCCCCGGCCGAGGAGAAGAAATATCACAAGCTCCGCGAACAGCTGACCGCCGAGGTCGAGAGCGTCCAGTTCCACGGCTCGAAGATCGAGACTCTGGTCGAGGCGCTCTACGCCTACAACCGCCGGTTGACCGCATTGGGCGGCCAGATGCTTCGCCTCGCCGAGCGCCACCGCGTGCCGCGCAAGGCGTTCCTCGACAATTACATGGGCCGCGAGCTCGACGAAACCTGGCTTTCCGACGTCGCGAAGATCGACAAGAAATGGGTCGCCTTCGCCGCCGCGGAGAAGGACACTGTCGAGCGCATCCGCACTGAGATCGCCGAGATCGCCCAGTCGACCGGCACCTCGCTCGGCGAGTTCCGGCGCATCGTCAACATGGTCCAGAAGGGCGAGCGCGAGGCCCGCATCGCCAAGAAGGAAATGGTCGAGGCCAACCTCCGCCTCGTCATCTCCATCGCCAAGAAATACACCAACCGCGGGCTTCAGTTCCTCGACCTCATCCAGGAAGGGAACATCGGCCTGATGAAGGCGGTCGATAAGTTCGAATACCGCCGCGGCTACAAATTCTCGACCTACGCCACCTGGTGGATCCGGCAGGCGATTACCCGCTCGATCGCCGACCAGGCGCGCACCATCCGCATTCCGGTGCACATGATCGAGACGATCAACAAGCTCGTCCGCACCGGCCGCCAGTTCCTCCACGAGACCGGCCGCGAAGCCACCCCTGAGGAGCTCGCCGAGCGCCTCTCCATGCCGCTCGAGAAGGTCCGCAAGGTCCTCAAGATCGCCAAGGAGCCGATCAGCCTCGAAACCCCCATCGGCGACGAGGAAGACAGCCACCTCGGCGACTTCATCGAGGACAAGAACGCCGTGATCCCGGTGGATGCCGCGATCCAGTCCAACCTGAAAGAGACGGTCACGAGGGTCCTTGCGAGCCTAACCCCCCGCGAGGAGCGCGTGCTGAGAATGCGCTTCGGCATCGGCATGAACACCGACCACACGCTGGAGGAAGTCGGCCAGCAGTTCTCGGTCACCCGCGAGCGTATCCGGCAGATCGAGGCGAAGGCACTGAGAAAGCTGAAGCATCCGAGCCGCTCGCGGAAGATGAGGTCGTTTCTCGACCAGTAGCTTCCCCTCGCCCCCTTAAGGGGGAGAGGGAAGAGGCGCGTCAGCGCCGAAGGGAGAGGGGCCCGAAGCGTGTCGCCCCGCATCTTGTCTGCATCAATAAGGTATAGTTTTCATACCTGAATTGCCCTATATGACGGCGTGAGCTTCGAATTCGATCCAGCCAAGAGCGCGGCGAACAAGGCCAAGCACGGACTCGATTTCAAAGCCGCGCAGGCGCTGTGGCGCGACGAGCGGCGGGTTTCCGGCCCGACCCGATCGCCGGACGAAGAGCGCTGGATGGTGGTCGGCATGATCGACGGCAAGCTGTGGTCGGCGGTCGTGACCTACAGGGACGAAGCAATCCGGATCATTTCGGTCCGGCGATCCCGCCCGAAGGAGGCGGCGGCATATGGAAGACAAGTTGGTCAAGACCATTAGCGCCGAGGAGTTCGACCGGCGCTTCGATGATGGCGAGGACATGGGCGACTATATCGACTGGTCGTCCGCGCGTCGCCCCGGGCTCGAGCTGAAGCGCGTCAACGTCGATTTTCCGCAATGGATGATCGCCCGCCTCGACCGCGAGGCGAAACGGCGCGGCGTCACTCGCCAGGCACTCATCAAGATGTGGCTAAGCGACCGCCTCGACCAGGCGGCGTGAGCTGCCGCCCGGCGCCTACAAGATCGTGATCGAACCACCGACCCCCTCATCGTCATTCCCGCGAAAGCGGGAACCCACCTTCCACACGGCGAAACCCGCGCCGAAGCCCTTGCGAACGTCGAAGACGCAATCGCCACCTGGATTTACAGCGCTCGCAAAATGGGCCGCCCGATACCAGAACCTCGACTGCATCGCGCAGCGTAATGGTTTCGGTGCGAGCTTGAACACCGACAATCCGGTCAGCAGTTCAGCGTGACGCACGAGCGCATCCGGCAGATCGAGGCTAAGGCGCTGCGTAAGCTCAAGCATCCGTCGCGGTCGCGGAAGATGCAGAGCTTCCTCGATCAGTGACTCACCTCCCCTCCCCTCCTGCTTGCGAGAGAGGCTGGGAGCGGGCGTTCGTCACCCCGGACTTGATCCGGGGTCCAGCTGATCTTCTATGCTGCGCCCCAACAGGAGATGCACATGCAAAGCGACATTCGGAAGAGCCAACGTGGCGGGAATACCGCTTATTTGAACGTCGGCGCGTGGTTTAATCCCGAGACTGGTCATATTCATCTAACCCTGCCGCACTCGAAGTGGTTTCACTCAACTGTGAACCCGGATCCAGCCAGCGTTCGCGGGCATCCCAATCTCTACAACAAGCTTGCGCGAGCGCTGAAGGAGGCTGGCGTGCCCGGTCCGCAAGTCGCAGACAGCGACTAATGTCACGGGATTCACTGCCGTGATGATGGCCTTGCAATATCAACCGTTACCGTGTGAGTTGTGCGAGCTCGGTCAGAACAGCCTTACGGAGGACATGTTGCCAGAGTATCCAAAACCTCATTCCGACGAATGGTTCAGGGCTCTTAACAAGAGCAACCCAATGCAGGCAGCCGCGACGAGGCAGATTCTTGATTTGGCCGGCAACGAGGAGGTTTGTGGAGTCTGTGGCGACGATCCGGCAGCAGACTACCAGGTAACCCCCTCAGGTCCGCCGCACACGATGCGTGTATGTGATGATTGTCGCAGCATCCGCGAAAAGATGCATGGAGAACAATTTCAACCGCTTTAGCCGGTCCAGTGATCGACGTCGTAGTAGTTCCGCTCGCCGTTCGGGCATTCCTCAGCGAGCATAGAGGCGCCACGTTTTGCGGAGCGGTCGCTTGTTCCGAAGACGGTCACCTCGTGACCACAACGATCACACGTCAGCCGAAGTCCATCCACGTAGCCTCCGTAATCGCTCTCGAGCTCTTCTTCGGAAATGTCCACGTCAACGCGCATGTGGAACGTCCTTCAAACGACATCGGAGCTCATTTGACCACGTAGAGACCGGCCTTTCCCCGCCCCAAGTACGGTTGATACATTCTCTGAAGATCAATGGTACTCGTGCTTACAAGTTCACCAATCGTTTCAACATCATACCCGAGAACTTCCCCGTGAATTCTCAGAAGCTCAGGAAATACCGACGGCTCCTCATATGCGAAGTCGGTTTCTTCCGGCTCGCGCAGTCTCCATCCCAGAGATGAGATTTTCTTCCAAACGTACTCGGTCTGATGCCGGGTCACCATTCCGCGAGCGCCCATCTGATAAAGCAAGAACGCCATCGACATTTTCCAGTACGCCTTTTGTCGCGCGAGCCAGTCGAGTGACACATGGCCACGGCCAGCGAACTGACGGCGGAATTGTTTCTCGGGCACCATCAACTCGGAGGCGAAGGCGTTCGCTTCTTCTTCCATTGTCTCCGTAGGTATACGATGCATCACTACGTGGCCAAGTTCATGGGCCAGGGACGCCCTCATCCGATCTGGCGGCACGCCTTTATTGAGGAAGATGCAAGATGGGAGATCGCGAACCTTCAGAGTTACGCCGTCAATTCCCGCTTCCAAATCACACCAAATGATGAGAATTCCCGCTCGCTCGCAGTAGTTCGTCAGGTTGTCGATTGGCCCCTCTGGAATCGACCACGCACGACGAATCGTCTGAGCGATTTGCTGCGGTCCGCCACCCTCGTAAACATCGATTTCCGGCAATGGTAATTCGGGGTGTATTTCGGCTGCACGCAGGAACCGACGCAAGTGAATCAAGCGAACGTTCAGCTCGGCATGAACTTGGCGAAGGGCCGGTGCGCTGACGGACGCTTTGCGGCGATTCATCGGATGAACGCTCAAGGGCAATCCGGAGAGACCATCCTCCAAATAAAAGAATGATGGTGGAAAACTGAGTGCCTTCGCTATTTTCGCGGCGTTCTCGTCGGTAGGTCCGTCTGGCACCAGCCCGTTCTCGACACGCGAGTAATATCCTTGATCGATGCCCGCTCGCGCGGCGACCGCAGACTGACTCTCTCTCCTATACTGCCTCGCAAGAAGCAGCAGCGCGTGGTTGAATTTGTCGGGCATTTCTAATCTTCTTCACGCTGCTCGCCTTCGTCCGGAAGGGTCGGTTTGATGACCGTCTCCCCTGCCGGCCGGCTCGGAAGGATAGGCAGAGGCGTAACAGCGCCCTCACCTCCTCGGCGGAGCTCGAAATCCCAGATGACTTTCTTGTCCTGGCGCGCGACGACACCAATCCAATCAAGCGCCGTGGTGAAGCGATTGAACGTGTGAACGATCTCTACGCGCTGGAATCCCTCGTGGCCGAACAGGTCCGCCGTATGGCGATGGAAAAGGTTTGCCAGTGGCGTTGGATAGTTGCTGCTGAATAGCTGCCGATCAGCCTTCTTCAGTCGGAAAAACACTTGTTCGTCGGCAATGAAGGACGCCGTATCGTGGTGCCTGACGGACCTTAGATCAGAATCATCCTCGACGACCTCCATGACCCTGTCGACGGAATGTTCCCACATGACGGACCGCAGGGTGGTTGTCCTTCGCCACCACGCCCGATCAGGGTACTTAGCTTCAACATCAGTCCACGCCTGCTCGATGGCGGCGCGGATCTTCAGGTCTCGGTTGTTGGTCTCTAATGTTTGACGGACCAGGTCCAAATTCGGCGTCGGCATGCTTCCCTCTCCCACGAGAGTCCTGTGCCATAGCAAATTCCGGAAAGCAACGCCAAAATATGATTCGTCCTATGATTTGGGAGCTCCCGTGACCCCCTTCACCGCTGCACCCAAGCCTCCCCCGTCCGCTCCACCCGCATCCCCAGCTCATACGGCCGGCACAGCAGCCCCGCCGCATCCGGCGGCCCGCCCAGGATTACGGTGGATTACGGTGACAGGATTACGGTGACAGTGCACTAATTCCGCACCAGCACGCTCGCGCAAATGCCGCCTTCGTGCCTTCGCGCGTTGACCTGCGGTCATCTTCGATTCCGCGTGAATCAGAAACGAGCCTCGCAGGCACGCCGGAGCCGTGCGAGAAGATTGTGCTGTCCTACAGCATGGCGAATGGCATAGATGCGCTGCCTCTTTCGCACGGAGGCAGAATGTCAGCTCCCAGTCCCGCTAATCCATCCTTCCCGCAGACATCGAGCGTCGCCCTAACTCGCGCGCGCGTGGGACTGTGAACTTTGTGGCCTTTCGCGCGCGCCGATCGCCCCGCCGGAATAGGAATCCGACACATCCGACACCCCCCGTTGCGAACAGCGCAGGTGTCGGATTCCTACGCGTGCGCGCATCGATGCGATCGCGGCAGCTCGCTTCCCCCATGCGCCGCGCGTCCAGCGGCGCTGCCGGGCGAGATCAACCGGTTCGGCCGCATCGCTGCGGTCGCCGGCCACGCATGAACCCTTTTCTCGGTGCTTTCGCGAAGCTACCGGATCTCGCGGCCGCTACTCGGCCTCCGCCGCCTGCGCCGCCTTGCGCTCGGCGTCCTCGACCCGCAGCCGCTCGCTGCGCTCGGCGCGCTCGGCGAGTGCGTTCCAGGCGGCCTCGGACCTCCGGCAACGCTCGCGCACATGGTTGAGCGTTGCCGCTTCCGCCTCGCTCCGCGACTGTTCGGCGCGGGCGAGGAAGAATTGGAGGTTGGAGTTGCGGATGGTCGATCCGGCCAAGTTGTCAGGCCGCCTCGCCGCCCGAATCGTTGGCCGCCGGGGCCTGCGCCGTTTCCTCGGCGGGCTTCAGGTTCACCGCCGCCATCTTGCCGCGCCGGTCCTCCTCAAGGTCGTAGCTGATGCGTTGATCCTGGCGCAAAGTGCGCATGCCCGAGCGCTCGACGGCGCTGATGTGGACGAATGCGTCCTGTCCGCCGTCGTCCGGCTGGATGAAACCGTAGCCCTTGTTCTCGTTGAAGAATTTCACGGTTCCGGTAGTCATGTCGGCATTCCTTCTGTGGCGGGACCGAAATGCGGTCCGCTTCGTGCTAGGAGCTTGCAAGAGAAGGAAAAAGGAGCCGCAAAGCGCCTGTAGACCGTCAATTTGCGACTGATAGCGGGCGGACCATAGGCCTGAACGCCGGCGATTGGTAGTCCACGGACGGATTCGCTCTCCGGATGCGCGCGCCCGGCCCCGTCAAAAGGTTAAATTCAGTGAACCAAATCCCTTGGTCCGCCGCTAACCGAGTCGGCGTTAATCTTGTCCCCGGTAGCGTCGTCGACCTTGTAGCGAGCTCCGGCGGCGCTGCCACCAGCGAAGCGCGGGCACTTGAGGCAGTGCCAGGCATCAGGAGCGCAACGCGAAGCGTAGGAGCCCTGCCGCCGCCCATCCCTCCCCTTGCGTGACGGCGACGGGGCTTCACCTTCTCCTCGATGGGCTTCACCTCACCTTCATTTACGGTTCAAGGACGAGGCGGCTAAGCAGCCGCTTCAAGCGACGCATCCCCCACGGTCCAGCCTGCCCTTGCCCGCCTATCGCCCCTCCTCGCCTTACGAGCGGCCGCCGCTCCGGCGCCGCGCGTCGGGGTTCGCGCTGGCGCTTGGGGTCAATCTGCTGCTGCTCCTTGTGTTGCTCGGCATCGGCAAGTTCGCTCCAATCGCCGAGACGCCGTCGTCGCGCGCCATCGTCGTCGACCTCGCCCCAGAATCGCGGTCCGCCAGCGCGAAATCTTCGGAGTCCACCCGCAAGCCCACGCCTCGAGAGAAGCCGCGCCCGCTGCCAAAGCCGCCGCGGATCGTCCTTCCCGCCAAACCGACGATCGCGCCGCCGCCAGCCGAAAAGCCGCTGCCCTGGATCGAAATGAGCAAGGAGGAGATGGCCGCCTCGGACATCGGCAAGCTGCCCAAGGCGGGATCGGGCAGCGCGGGCGATTCGGAGGAGGTCGGGCGCGGCCCCAATGGCGAAATCCTCTATGCCGCCGAATGGGCGCGCCGTCCTACGGACGCGGAGCTCGGCGGGTACATGCCGAAGAACGCGCCCGACGGCTGGGGGCTGATCGCCTGCAAGACGATCCCCGGCAACCGGGTCGACGATTGCATCGAGCTCGGCCAGGACCCGCCCGGATCGCACCTCGCCTCCGCTGTCCGGCAGGCGGCGTGGCAGTTCCGCGTACGCCCGCCGCGCAAGAACGGCCGTCCATTGGTTGGCTCGTGGGTCCGGATCCGGATCGACTATACCCGAATCGGCGGCTGAGTTTCGGCGCCTATGAAGAATCGCTCTTCCGCCGGAGCATGAAGCCCCCGCCTTTGTCTTTCAGCCGTGCCTCATATTCTCTCGCGAGTTTTTCAAGGGAGTGGCGAAGCTGCTCGTCGGTGATCATGCTTGCCAGGCGTCGGCAACGCTGGATTTGTTCTTTAAGGTCAATCTCTTCATCTACCATGGGGCACACATGCGCAGCGCCCCGCGCTCGGCTTTTTCAACGTCGAACGCCCGAATCGAGTTCCGGACCGGACAGGCCTATCCCGACCGTGGACTATTGCTTGGGAAGCGGCGTGCGCTCGGCTTTTTCGAGCACCTTCTCGACATCGTTGCTCGGGATCGCGAAGCCGATTCCGACATTGCCCGCGGACATTTCGTTGCGGCTCGGGCTGAACAGCGCCGAGTTGATCCCGATCACCTTGCCGTCCAAGTCGATCAATGGCCCGCCGGAGTTGCCAGGATTGATCGGCGCGTCGGTCTGAATGAAGCGCCTGGGATCGCCGCGCCCGAGCGGCCGGTCGGTCGCGCTGATGATCCCGCTGGTGACGGTCTGGCCAAGGCCGAACGGATTGCCGATGGCCATCACGTAATCGCCCACCTCGAGCTTCGAGCTGTCGCCGAGCTTGAGCGATGGCAGATTCTTGGCGCCGATGTGGAGTACGGCGATGTCGAGATCGGGGGCGAGCGCGACCGGATCCGCGGCGAATTTGCGTCCGTCCTTCAGGCCAACCTCGACCGCCTGTGCGTTGCGGACGACATGGAAGTTGGTAATGACCAGCCCGCGCTCGCCGTCGACGATCACGCCGGAACCCGCGGCGATGGCCGGTTGAAGCGCCGCGTCGGGGATGCCGAAATATCGGCGGAAGAACGGGTCCTGGAGCAGCGGGTTCTGCTCCGCCGGCGATTGTTGCAGGGTCGCGATATTCACCACCGCTGGCGCGGTCTTCTTCACCAGCGGCGCAAGGCTGTCCTCGGCGGGTCCTGCTATCATGCGCGGCGCGGCGGTCTCTCCAGTCCCAATCGGCAGCAGGCGCGCGATCGCCCCGCCGACGATCGCCGCGACGATGAGGAGCACGAACAGCAGCAGGAGCGGAATTCGGGCCGCGCCCGAGCGATGTTCAGCCATGCGGCCTCAACACGGCGATGCGTGCCGCTGTTCCGTTCATGCGCTTCACCCCTGCGCCGCCTCGCCTTCAGGGGCGCCGCGGCCGAGCTTGTCCGGCAGGCGCTCGCCGGCCGGCGTGAAGGCCAGGCTGACCGAATTGATGCAATAGCGCTCACCGCTAGGCGGTGGCCCATCCGGGAAAACATGCCCCTGGTGTGCACCGCAGCGCGCACACACGAGCTCCGTTCGGATCATGCCGTGGCTGCTGTCGCGGATCGCCTTTAGATGGTTTTCCGCGAACGGGCGCGTGAAGCTCGGCCAGCCTGTGCCGCTTTCGAACTTGGTCCCGCCATGGAATAGAGGAAGCCCGCACAGGCGACAGGTGAAGACGCCCGGACGCTTCTCGTTCAGGAACACCCCGCAAAAGGGCGCCTCGGTGCCGTGCTCCAGCAGAACATGCTTCTCTTCGTCGCTGAGATCGGCGACGAGCGCGCGGAGCTGGTCCTGCGTCGGAGGAGTGAGGTCGAAGGTGGTCGCGTCGGCAGCAAGATCCTGGTTCATCCTTTCCTCCTTCATCGCCGCGGCCGCCCTTAGCACGCCGACAGCCGCCGCACAGCCGGTGCAGACCCGCGCCGAGGCGATGACCGAAGACGCTACTCAATATGCCGCACAGTTTCGCGTGCCGCTCGACGAAGCGGTTCGGCGGCTGAAAGCGCAGCAGGGCAGCGCCTCGGAGACCGTCTCGATCGCGCACGAATTCGCCGGCCGGCTAGCCGGAATCTCGATCGACAATGGACCCGAGTACCGGATCGTCGTCCTGCTGACCGGCGCGGAACCGGTAGCGGAGCGAATCGCCGCGGGCGTGCCGATTGTCTTCCGAACCGGCGCGAAGGCTACGCATGCGGAGGCGCTTGCCGCGCTGCGCAAGCATTTGATCGACGCACGGACCGAACTCCCCGGTCTTCGCGGTGCGGGCTACGACCAGCGGACGGGCGAGGTCGTGCTCCTGGTCACGAGCGCCGACGCGGCCACCCTCGGGATCGATTCTATCCGCGCCCGGGCACAGCGGGTCAGTGGAGTCCCGGTTCGGGTCGTCGTGAACGACCTTCTGGAATCGAACATGGCTGTGAGCGGCGGCGGCTACGTCTTCGGCCTGGTTGGCGGCCGGCGCTATCGTTGCACTAGCGGCTTCGTCGTCACCGATGGCGAACGTGACGGAATCGCGACCGCCGCCCATTGCCCCGACGAGCTCACTTACGAGGCGCCCGATGGTACCACCGTTCCCCTGCCCTTCGCCGGCCAATGGGGGCTCGGCTACCACGACGTGCAGGTAAATTTCATCGACGGCGGGGTTGAGCCTTTATTCTATTCAAACCGCGGCGCGGGTTCGCTTCGCCGTCTCGACACCTGGCGCAACGTGGCGAGCACGCGCGCAGGGGAATTCGTCTGCCATCACGGCGAAAGCTCCGGCTACAGCTGCGCCACAGTCGAACTGACCGACTATGCACCGCCGGGAATGCTCTGCGGCGGGCCCTGCTCTCCCACCTGGGTGACGGTCAGGGGGCCGGGTTGCATCCCGGGCGACAGCGGCGGGCCGGTATTCAGCGGCAATGTCGCGTTCGGGATCGCGAAGGGCATCAACCGAAGCGCGTCGGGCCAGTGCAATTTCTATTATTACATGTCGACGGATTATCTGCCGCCGCCCTGGCGGCTGCTAACGACGCATGATCGCCGGAGGGACAGGCCCTCGGTTTCGAGGGACAGTCCACGATCTATTTGGCGGCTATGAAATCGCCCCTGACCTCGCCCGAGCCCGGAACGGGCTCGGCCGGGTCGTTGCCCAGCTTCACGATGCGGTTGCGCTCGTCGACATGGACCACCTTGGCTTCGTGCGCGCGTGCCTCGGCGTCGTCGAGCATTGCATAGCTGATGATGATTACGAGGTCGCCAGGATGGACGAGATGAGCGGCGGCGCCGTTGATGCCGATGACGCCGCTACCGGCCGGACCCGGGATGACGTAGGTCTCGATGCGCGCACCGTTGGTGATGTCGACGATCGCCACCTGCTCGCCTTCAAGGAGGTCCGCGGCGTTCATCAGGTCTGAATCGAGCGTGACCGAACCGACATAATCCAGGTCGGCCTGCGTCACCGTCGCCCGGTGAATCTTCGACTTCATCATGATCCGCATCATGCGGGACAACTCCTCCGCACCGCCCTGCGCACTCGTCAGGCCAGTGCCGATATTAGATTTGCATCCGTTCGTCGATAATCAATGTTGCATTGCAATATCGCACTTGCAGCACGCGGCGTAAATTCCCAACTCCGCCCATCCGGATGGCGCGTTTTGCGAACCTCTGGTTCTGCGCGATCCGGTAAGTATCTGAAAGACCGTATCTTTCAGGTTTGGCACGCCTCTTGCTCAGGGTGAGGGCAGAGAATTTGCCTTGGAGTGAACAATGGAAGCGCAAGAAAATCAGATCGCCCTGCCCCTTCGATCGCATACCATCCTGGGCGTGTGCGAGGCCGTGGGCGAGGATTTCGGATTCAACCCGATCTTCCTGCGCATTCCGTTCGCCGCGAGCGTGCTGTGGAGTCCGTTGTGGGCGATTGCCGCTTATTTCGCGTTTGGCGCGGTCGTGCTGGCGTCGCGATTGATCTTCCCGAAGCCCAACCTGGTCCAGGTCGCGACGGCCGACGAACAGCCCTCCCCCGCGAACGAACAGCGCGAGTTTGCCGATGCCGCATAGTGGGGTGGTGCATCGTTCATTCTTGCTAATCGCGGGCCTGCTGTTTTCCTTCGGCCTTTCCACGCCCGCCTCCGCACAGGAGCCGGATCCTTACGCGGACGGAAAGGCGCTGGTCGCCGATCTCGACAAGATCGTCACGCCGCGCGGAGTCGACGACACATTCGTCGCGACGCTCGGCGGGACCCGGCAAGTCGTCAACGTGCGCGGCGCCGATCGGGACAATCCGATTCTGCTGTTCATCCATGGCGGACCTGCCGCGCCCGAAATGCCGATCGCCTGGGCCTTCCAGCGGCCCTGGGAAGATTTCTTCACCGTCGTGCAATGGGATCAACGCGGCTCCGGCCGATCGTTCGAATTGAACGATCCGGAGAAAATCGCGCCGACCTTGAAAGTCGACCGTTATCGCGACGACGCCATTGAGCTGATCGAACAGCTTCAAAAACGCTACGGCAAGCGCAAGGTCTTCGTCCTCGGCCATAGTTGGGGATCGATCGTCGGCCTCTCGGTCGCGATCAAACGGCCCGACCTGCTCTACGCTTACATCGGCATCGGTCAGGTGATCGATTTCAGGCGAAACGAGCAACTGGGCTTCGAGCGCACCCTCGAGGCCGCCCGAGAGAGTAAGAATGCTGTCGCCGTGCGTGAACTCGAGGCTATCCGGCCCTATCCCGGAGCGGGTCCGTTCGACATCGACAAGGTCGCCGTCGACCGGAAATGGTCCGACTATTTCGGTGGTCTCGCCGCCGGACGCACGAACGGTGATTTCTATTTCCATCTCGGACGGCTTTCGCCACTCTACACTCCCGCCGATCGCAAGGCGTGGGATGCAGGAAGCGCGTTCACGATAAAGACTCTCCTCCCGCAACTATCGAGCGTGAACTTCTCCAATGTTCATAAGCTCGACGTGCCGGTGCTCATGTTGCTGGGGAAGCACGACACCACCACACCGTCAGGCATCGCGGCCGAATGGATGAATCGCCTGCAAGCGCCGGACAAGCGCGTGGTCTGGTTCAAGAATTCGGCGCATTTGCCGTTCATCGAGGAGCCGGGGAGAACACTGGAAGCGCTGGTGCGCTTTGCGCTGCCGCTCGCCGGTGAGGCGGACTCAGCGCCGAAGCAGGACTAATATTCTCCGCGCGCCTCGGCTCGGGCTTCCAGCAGGTCGAACAATGCGCGGTGCTGGAGCAGCAATTGCTCGCCGCCGAAGCCCAGCGCGCGCGCGGTTCCCGAGGCTTGCGCGGCCTGCTCGACGATCGCGACCACCGAAGCCTCGTCCGGTAGCGATGGCGCCGGCGCATCTGCCGTCGAGCGTGATGCCGCGCGGTCGAGTAGACGGCGAATTGGCCACCAGTCGCCGACCAGCGCCGTGGCCGCGCCAAGAGGACAGCCATCGCGCTCCGAAGTCGCAAGCGTTTCGAGCGCATGGCGCGCGGCGACCAGACTCGCCTCGGTTTCCGCGGCGCCGGGCGTGCTCGGCATCGGGCCAACGGCTGCGGTCAACCTGACGAGATAGAGCCGTTCGCGCTCGAACGCGTCCGAAGCGCGCGACAGCCACTCGTGCACGGATCCCTTGGGACAGCGCTGGAGCGCGATCTCGATCAGGCCCGGGTAGCGGCCGTGAAGGCTGCACAACAGGTGCACGGCATCGGCAAGGTCGCGTCCGGCATGACGGCCCGACGCTTCGAGCAGGGCGTTGAGATAAGGATGACGCGCGCAGCCTTCGCCCGCCACCCGGGCGAGCTGTGCTTCGGCAACACTGACCGGCTTGCGTTCTACGGACCGGTTGATCGCCATTCCTTCCCTCTCGTCCGATGGTGTTCAGTCGCCCTGTGACACCGGTCCTAAAGCAAGGGCGTAAAGAGGAGGTTTATGGCCGGGTAAGCTTTCGGAGAGGGAGGTTAAGACGAGCTCAGCTTCTCCCTCGTGACAGCGTCTTCAGTCGTCGCGGTAGGCGAGCTCGAAATTGCCCCAGCGCCGGCCCTTGACCCAGAGCGGCACGAAGACGTTCTTGACCGGAATATATTTGTCGCCGAGCTCCATCCGATAGGTCGCGAGCGTGGCCGGCTTTTCGCTTTCAAGCGCCATTCGGGTCGTATCGTCGATCAGAATCCTCTTGTTGCGGCAATGTTCGTCGTTCCACACCGGGTCGGGACCCTGCGGGTGGCTTCGTTCCGAAAGATGCGTCGGCAGATAGCCATTCACGTCGCCGATCGCCGATCCAATGATTCGGCTGTCCGATGTTTTCGTCCGGTCGAGGATCGGACGAACCAGCCGGTCGGCTGCTTCGTTGAACCGCACATCGTATTGAGCCGGGTTCGAGCCCTCAATGACCTTGTAGTCGCGGTCGAACACGTCCTCGACACTAACCTCACCGGCATCGAGCGCCCGCTCGATCGCCGCCTTGATCTGCCGGCAAGTATCCTGCGCCCTGAGAATGAACGGCGTGTCGTCGATTTCGGCGCCCGAATTGGCGAGCGTGTCCAGCATCGTGTTCGACAGCACCTCGAGATGCGCGAGGCGCTTCTCGGCAGTCGTCAACTGGTTGCCGTTTTCGCGGGCGTCGGCTGAAAATTCGGTGAGCCCGGCCTTCACCCGATCGACGCTCGTCTGGATCATGCTGGTCGAGTGCGCGATGCCCTCGGTCTGGCGATCGACCATGCCGACGATTTCGCTGACTTCGCGGACCGTATCGCTGATCGTTCCGAAGCCCGATTGCGCGGCGCGGCTACGCTCGACACCGGTCTTGATTTCAGTCGTCACCGCGCCGGCCTCGCGGGTCAGCTCGCCGATCGTCTGCGCGATCTGGCTCGTCGCGGCGCGCGTGTCGTGCGCCAGCTTTTTTACTTCGGCGGCTACAACCGCGAAGCTGCGGCCCGCATCGCCGGCGCGCGCAGCTTCGATCGTGGCATTCAATGCCAACATATTGGTTTTGCGCGCGATCGTCTCGATGGTGGAGGAAACGGTCTGGACCTGGTTCATGGCCGAAGCGAAACCGGCCATGCGCTCGCCCAGCTGAACGATGAGCTCGGTAAGCCCCTTGAATCCCTCGATCGTGCCGTCGATCGCTTCGCGGCCGGCGTCGAGCTTGGTTTTTGCCTGTTCGGACAGGAGTCGGGCCTCGTCGGTCGAGTCCGAGACCCGTGCCTGATCACCCAGCAAACGGGTCGTCACTTCCTCGAGCTGATCGAGCATCTTCAGATGCTCGCCGATGCGCTCCGAAACGCCCTGGACGTATCCGGCGACGTCGCTGCATTCCATCGACAGCGAACCGCAATCGCGCGCCACCGCACGGATCGCGTTTTCGGTGACTTCCTCAATTCCGTGTGTGGCCATCGAAGCCAAAGCTCCCCCTCAAGACGGTGGAGCATGGACTAGGCGCAATCCCCTACTTCTTCGTTAACCAACCGAAACGCTTCCTCCGCTCCCGTAATTGTCGACGCATTCGAACAAGGCGGTAATCGCGCGGCGTTCGTCGGCACTGATCTCCGGCCGCCACACGTCGAAGATGAGGATGATGCGGTCGCTCGTGCCCGAATTCCACGCCTCGTGCTCCACTGTATCGTCGAACACGAGGAGTTCGCCCTCGCGCCATTCGCGTGTTTCGCCGCCGACCCGGAACCCGCATCCGGCGGGCACGATCAGCGGTAGATGGCAGATGAGCCGCGCATTCATCACGCCATGATGCGGAGGGATGCGCGCGCCCGCCGACAGCCGCGAAAACAAAATCGACGGAGCGCGCACGGTGATGTGCGGCAAATCGAGCTCTTCGACAGCCGCGAGCGTCCGACGAAACCGATCCGCGACGGAAGTAGGCCCGCCCTTTTCCCAGATGTGGAGCGTGCTCCATTCGGGATTGTCGACCAGGCCGTGGAATTCGCTTCGCGGACGGCTGGGATCGTTGACCATATAGGGCGAAAAACCATCGGCTCCGGCCGAAAGATAGGCGCGCAGCTCTTCGATCATCGCCGGAGCCGCGGCCTCGATCTCGCCGGCCCAGGGAAGCTCCGACCGCTCATAATATCGGCGCTGCGGAAGGCCTGGGAAAAAATAAGAGGTCGGCTGCTGCAATTCGAGGACGGTCGTGCGCTTCCCGCGCATGAGATCGAGCGACTCCTGGAAGCGTGAGGGACGGTACTCGGGCGGAAACCCCGCAGCCGCGAGCGCGGCATCCACATGCGCTTCGAACCGTGCCTCGCATCGGGCCATTCCCGCCTGCGCCCGCTCGATGACCGGACGCAACGAGCTCGGCAGCGGCTGAGCGGCCGCCGCCGCGCTGAGCGCAGCCTTGTAGAATGCCGCGGCGGCCCGATCATCGCCGTCGTCGGCCCGGAACTCGCCCTTCTTAACGAGCGCTTCGATGTTGCGCGGCTCGCGCTGGAGGAGCGCGTCGGTTTGGGCTTCGTCAGTCATCGTCAGTATCGCAGGATCGGCTTTCGCCCTTCTTCCCAGTCGCGCTCGTCGGGGATTGTGATCGTGTCGAGATCCGCGGGGGTGGAATCCGGGCTGTCGATCCATTCGCGAAGCAGGGTCGAGCCGTTGATGACGTCGATCGCAAGCTTGTCGAACACATATTCGTACGGAAAATCGCGCCACAGCTCGTAGTCGGGATAGAGCCTGCGGATCGTCTTGAACGCCAGCGCCTGCAGCCGCCACGGCTTGAAAGCCTGATGGTCGTAGAACGGCCCTTCGGCATGGATGAAAACGCCGCGGCACATCTCGCCAACATGTTTGTGGAATGTCGGCTGGAACGTGACGTCGCGGAGCTTGCAGCCGGCGAGCCATTCGGACGCGAGCCCTTGCATTTCGGCCATGATTCGGCGCGGCTCCAGGTCTGGCGCCCCGAACAGTTCCAGGGGGCGGGTCGTGCCCCTGCCCTCGCTCAGCGTCGTTCCTTCGAGCATTACCGTTCCGGCATAGGCGCGCGCCATGTTGAGATTGGCGGCGTTTGGGCTGGGATTGATCCAGACGCGCTCTGATGGCCACCCGAAACCCGGGCCCTTTTCGGGTTCCCAACCCTCCATCTCGATGACGCGATAATCCACGTCGAGCTTGAAATGCTCGACGAACCATAAGCCGAGTTCGCCCAGCGTGAGGCCGTGGCGCATCGGGATCGGTCCTGCGCCGACGAAGCTCTCCCAGCCTGGGCGAAGCGCGAGCCCTTCGATCGGCCGTCCAGCGGGGTTCGGTCTGTCGAGCACCCAGACGCTCTTGCCCTGCTCCGCCGCGGCTTCGAGCACGTAGAGAAGCGTGGTGATGAAGGTATAGATCCGGCAGCCGAGGTCCTGGAGATCGATCAGGATGGTGTCGAACGTGCCCATCGACTGCCCGGTCGGCCGCCGCACCTCGCCGTAGAGGCTGAATACCGGAATGCCGTGGACCGGATCGGTGAAGTCGCCGGACTCGACCATATTGTCCTGTTTGTCGCCGCGAAGGCCGTGCTGCGGACCGAAGGCGGCGGTGAGGTTCACGCCCGCGGCGACGAGTGCATCGAGGCTGTGGGTCAGGTCCTTGGTGACCGAGGCCGGATGGGCGAGCAGCGCGACGCGCTTGCCTTCGAGCGGGCGGCGAAGCTCCGGCTCGGCGAGCAGGCGGTCGATTCCGAACAGGGTCATGACGCTTGCTTAAGGGAGCCGGGCAGCGAAGCAACCGGACGCATGAAAATCGGGCTTTTCCGACGGATGGGCGAGCGCCCAATAGGACTTGGTTCCGTCCTTCTCCTCCAGAACGGCCGAGAGCCCCAGCTCCCACTGTGCGTCCGCTTCGACAGCTATGGTCGCGCCCACGGTCCACCAGGTGAAATTATCCTCCATCCGGATGTACGGCGGAGAGCCGACTTCGGCGTTGGTCATATCTTCGCGGTAGCCGGAAAAATCATAGGCGGCCCAATTCCCGTGAGGCGCGAAATTCCACTCGCGATAGGCTTCGGCATCAGTGGCGCGCAGGAATGCCTCGAAGCAGGTCGTCCGCCACAACTCATCGGCCCGCCACGGCTCGCTCAGCGGCGCAATGACGAACCTCTCGGCAGGCGCGCCGACGCCGAACCAGATGTTCGTCGTCGCCATGGCGCCAAGCGAAGCTGCGTGATCGATCGTCGCCCAGACCTTGAATGCCGGGTCGGCGGAGGGCGTCGACGGATGCGGGATGAGGTTGAACTGCATCGACCCACTTATCGTCATTCCCGCGAACGCGGGAAGCTAGTCTTTTCTTTAGCTGGGTCCCCGCTTTCGCGGGGATGACGACTTGGGTAAGCGCAAGGCGATGACCTCGTACCGCTCCACCCTCATGCGCCTGCTCGACGAGCGCGGCTATATTCACCAGGTGACCGAGCCGGCGGCGTTCGACGCGCTTGCGGAAAAGGAAATCGTCAGCGCCTATGTCGGCTTCGACGCGACCGCTCCCTCGCTCCACGTGGGCAATCTCGTGTCGATCATGCTGCTGCGCCGCCTGCAACAGGCGGGGCACCGGCCGATCGTGCTGATGGGCGGGGGCACGACGAAGGTCGGCGATCCCTCGGGCAAGGACGAGGGCCGCAAGCTCCTGAGCAACGAAACGATCGACGCCAACATCGCGTCGATTCGGCGAGTCTTCGAGAATTTCCTGACCTTCGGCGAAGACCCGGCCGATGCGATCATGGTCAACAACGCCGACTGGCTCGACACGCTCGCCTACATCCCCTTCCTGCGCGAGGTCGGGCGGCATTTCACCATCAACCGGATGCTGACCTTCGATAGCGTCAGGCTCCGGCTCGATCGCGAGCAGCCGCTGACCTTCCTCGAATTCAACTACATGATCCTTCAGGCCTACGACTTCCTCGAGCTGTCGCGCCGCGCCGGTTGCCATGCGCAGTTCGGCGGCTCCGACCAGTGGGGGAACATCGTCAACGGCGTCGAGCTTGCCCGCCGTATTGACGGCGCAGAACTCTACGGCGTCACGACCCCCCTCATCACCACTGCTGACGGCGCGAAGATGGGCAAGACCGCCCAGGGCGCGGTCTGGCTGAGCGGCGACCTGCTGAGTCCCTACGATTACTGGCAGTTCTGGCGGAACACGCAGGACGCCGATGTCGGCAAGTTCCTGAAGCTGTTCACCGACCTGCCGCTGGAGGACATCGGAAAGCTGGAAGCGCTGCAAGGCGCGGAGATCAACGAAGCCAAGATCGTGCTCGCGACAGAGGCGACCGCTCTGTTGCACGGGCGCGAAGCGGCGCTCGCGGCGGAACAGACGGCGCGCAACACATTCGAGGGTGGCGGCATGGGTGAGGACCTGCCGACGCTTTCGATCGGTGACGGTATGACCATCACGCATGCGCTGACGGCGCTCGGCTTCACCCCGTCGAACAAGGAGGCCAAGCGCAAGATCGCCGAGGGCGCGGTGCGGCTCGACGATGTGACGGTGAACGATCCGGCGCTGATTCTGGTACCCGGGAACGAGCCGCTGAAGCTCAGCCTCGGGAAGAAGAGGCATGCGCTGCTGATGAGGTAAGGGCCTCCCTCCCTGGAAGGGAGGGATTGAGGGTGGGTGCAGGTGAGCGGGCTCGATGCCCGCGAACATGCTCCTTCAGCAGCATCGAGCTGCTTCACGAGCACCCACTCCCAGCCCCTCCCTTGCAGGGAGGGGAGATCAGCCGCTCCTGATCAGTCCCACCGCCTGGTCGCGCTCGAACAGGTACAGACAAATCCGCGCCGCCTGACCGCGCTCGCCCTTCAGGCCGCCGTCGCGGTCGAGCAGCAGCAGCGCATCGCTCTGGGCGATGGGCGCAAGCTCGGCGACGAGATCGGGCGTGGCGACGCGGAAGGCCTCCTCGCCCGATTGGCGCGTGCCGAGAATCTCACCGGGCCCGCGAAGCCGCAAATCCTCCTCGGCGATGCGGAATCCGTCATTGGTCTCACGCATGAGTGACAGGCGCGCGCGGCCCACCTCGGTCAGATTCTGGCCGCGGATCAGCAGGCAAGTGCTCTTGCCCGAGCCGCGCCCAACGCGCCCCCGAAGCTGGTGAAGCTGGGCAAGACCGAAGCGCTCGGCGCCTTCGACGATCATCAGAGTCGCGTTTGGAACGTCGACACCGACCTCGATCACCGTCGTCGCGACCAGCATCGCGAGCTCGCCCGACGCGAAGGCGCCCATCACCGCGTCCTTCTCCGCCCCCTTCATCCGCCCGTGGACCAGGCCGACCTTGTCCTCGCCAAAGCGGAGCTTGAGAATTCGCGCGCGCTCCTCAGCCGCAGCGGCATCGGTCTTTTCACTCTCCTCGACCAACGGGCAGACCCAATAAGCCTGCCCGCCGCCTGAAATATGCCGCCCGAGACCGTTGATGACGTCAGGCAGCTTCTCCTCGCTGATCACGCGCGTCTCGACCGGAGTCCGGCCTAGCGGCATCTCGTCGATGCGGCTGACGTCCATCTCGCCATATTGGGTAAGCGTTAGCGTGCGCGGGATCGGCGTGGCGGTCATCACCAGCAAATGCGGCGGATGCTCGGCCTTCGATGCCAGCAGCAGCCGCTGCGAGACCCCGAACCGATGCTGCTCGTCGATGACCGCCAAGCCGAGCTGCTTATAGGCGACCTTCTCCTGGAAGATGGCGTGAGTCCCGACGAGAATGTCGATCGACCCATCGGCAAGACCCATGAGCACGCTCTCGCGCGCTCTGCCCTTCTCGCGGCCGGTGAGGATCGCCACGCGGACGCCGAGGCTGTCGACTTGACCGACCAAAGTGGCGTGATGCTGGCGGGCCAGGATCTCGGTGGGCGCAAGAAGCGCCGCCTGCGCACCGGATTCGACGGCGGTAAGCATCGAAGCCAATGCAACGAGAGTCTTGCCAGAGCCGACATCGCCCTGGAGCAGGCGGAGCATCGGCACCGACTGCGCCATGTCGCCGCGAATTTCGCGGATCACGCGCCGCTGGGCATCGGTCAGCTCGTAGGGAAGCTTCAGCTTCCGGATCAGCTCCCCTGTACCCGCAAGCGGGACCGTGCGATGGCGGCGCTGCGACTGGCGGAGCAGCAGGAGCGCCAATTGGTTGGCGAAAATCTCGTCGTAGGCGAGCCGCCGGCGCGCAGCTTCAGCGCCGGGTTCCTGATGGGCCAGCGCAAGCGATCCGCGCCAGTCGCCCCATACCTCGCGCGATAGAAGGCTCGGCTCGATCCACTCCGGGAGCTCCGGCGCGCGCTCCAGCGCCTCGCGCACGAGCTCGCCGAGACGCCGGTTGGTCAGGCCTTCGGTGAGCGGATAGACCGGCTCGCGGATCAGCGGCGGGGGGCCACTGCCCGGCTCCGCCACTTCCGGATGAATGATCTGCCATTCGTCGCCATATTGCTCGAGCTTGCCCGAGACGATCCGCTTCTGGCCCTTGGGCAGGCTCCGCTTCGCCCAGCCCGGGTTGTTGAAATAGACGAGGCTGATGGTGTTGCCGTCCGCGTCGGCGGCGAAGACGCGCGTCGGCCCGCGCCCCGAGCGGCTCTCGCGGCTGTCGAACGGCGTCAGCTCCAAAATGACGTTTCGCCCGAGAAGCGCGGCAGTCGCGGCCGGTGCCTTGATCCGCTCGATCGCGCCTGTCGGCAGATGGTAGAGCAGGTCCACGACGCGCGTGAGGTCGAGCCGTTTCAGGAACTTCGAAATCTGCGGCCCGACGCCTTTCAGCGTCTCCACCTCGGCAAAGAGCGGGTTGAGGATGTCCGGGCGCATCGGTCAGGGGAGATCTTCGGGCCGGTAGAGAAACGGCTTGTTCCGGATCCACTGCGACAGGACCCATTTGCGCCCCCGTGTGGGCGCTGGAGCGCAGTGGATTGTATCGTAGTCGGGCTGGCCGTTGGTGTGGACGTTCATGAAGACGATGGAGTCGCCCGTGCGTCCGCGGAGCTTCAGGTTCGCGCGCAGGAACTGAGTTTCCGCCCCCTCGAAATCTTCATTCAGATAAGTGATGAGCGTGACCGTCCGCTGGCCGAGATACTCCAGCTCGGTCCTGAACTGGGGCACGCGCGGGTCGATATAGTCGACGTGCTCCTTGAATTGCTGGCCTGCCTCGTAACTCAGGACGTTCGGCGGCTCGTGATATTCGATGGGTGTCCGGGTAAGGCGCGCCGCCCGTTCCTGCAGCACTGCGACAACGAGGTCGCGGTCTCGCGGGCCGAATCCCGCACCGCGCGCCGTGCGAACGCTGCTGTCTTCGCTGCCCTTCGCCGTCGCTGCGGAAAGCCGGGGCGCGGCCTTGCCGATCAGCCACTCGGAAAATCCAGGCGGTGCAAACCCCCGGCAGGTGCCGACCCGAATCACCGAGGATTGAGTTTCAAGGGGAGGCGGCGAGAGGAGTGCCTCGAGCTCCATCTGGGTGATCAGCTCATATTGTCTTGCCGCGTCGGGCTCGCCCGCGCGCGCGGCCTCGCCGAGCAGGCGGATTGCGTCGCTCCAGTCCTTGGGCCGCTTCCAGCCGTAAGCGGCATGAGCGGCCTGGCTGGTCAATGTCTTCGACGCGCCGTCCAACCGATCGAGCTCCTTTGCCGAAAAGCCTAGCGGCCTTCCCACATCCGCGCCAAGTTCTTACATGCCCGCCATGCCCTCCGACCCGGACCTGAAGCGTCTCGCGTGGCGCGCGCACCATCGCGGCACGAAGGAAGCCGACATGCTCGTCGGCGGCTTCTTCGATGCGCATCATGAGTCATGGAGTGCGGCGGAGCGCGCGCTCTTCGACGAGATGCTGAACGAGCAGGACGTGGACATCATGGCCTGGGCGCACGGAACCGGCGAAGCACCGGAGCGGTTCGCCGGACCGATGATCGAGGCGCTGAAAAAGCTCGATTACATCGAGGTCAGCCGGTGACCGAGCCCCTGCAGCGCGTCCTCGGCGCGAATGAGCCCCTGACCCTCGCGGGCGTGCCGTCGGGCTTCCTGCCGTGGCTCGCGGCCGACCTCGCGCGCGCGGCCTTCGCAAAGGGACAGTCCCTCGGAGGAGGGACTGTCCCTGCCCGCGCTGTCATCATCGCTGCCGACGAAGCGGCGATGCGCGCGCTCGCCGATACGGTTCCGCTGTTCGCGCCCGAAGTCGAAGTGCTGACTCTGCCCGGATGGGACTGCCTGCCCTACGACCGGGCATCCCCTGCGCTGCGCGTGATGGCGGAACGGCTGGCGACGCTGAACGCATTGCAGGCGAAAGCGACCAGGCCACAGTTGCTCGTTGCGACGGCGAGCGCCGCCACCCAGCGGCTTCTGACGCCGTTCCGAATTCGCCAGCTGACCCGCCGCATCGCCGAGGGCGAGCGGATCGAGCGCGAGGCGCTGGTCGAGCAGCTTCACGCGCTCGGCTATGAGCGCACCGATACCGTCGCCGAGCATGGCGAATATGCGGTCCGCGGATCGCTCATCGACGTCTTCCCCGCCGGCGAGGAGTTGGCGCTCCGGCTCGATTTCTTCGGAGACGAGATCGACAGCATTCGCCGCTTCGACCCAATCGACCAGCGATCGACCGACAAGGCCGAAGCGTCCACCCTCATGCCGGCGTCCGAAGCCCTGCTCGACGCCGACAGCATCAAGCGGTTCCGATCGGGTTATCGCGAGCAGTTCGGCGCGACCGCTACTCGGGACCCGCTGTACCAGGCATTGTCCGAAGGGCGGCGAATGTCGGGCATGGAGCATTGGCTGCCGCTACTGGAAGAGCGACTCGTGACGTTGTTCGACCACCTCGGCGAGAACGATTTGATCCTTCGCGACGGCGGCGCCGACAAGGCAGTCGATGCGCGCCAGGAATCGGTTGAGGATTACTACCAGAACCGGATCCGCGCCCAGGAAGCGGAGCCCGGGAGCTATCGCCCGCTCGAACCCGATGCCCTCTATCTCTCGAAGGAGGAATGGACGGACCAGGTCGACAATCGCCCGATTCACCTCGCCTCGCCATTTCCCGAGCCAGAATCCGTGCGGACGATCGACTTCGCCGTCGAGGCCGCTCGCGACTTCGCCCCCGAACGCGCGCAGCAGGCGAACATCTACGAAGCGGTCGCGGACCATGTCGCCGCCTTGCGCCGGAGCGGGCGCAAGGTCGTCCTCGCGAGTTACACGAACGGCGCCCGCGAGCGCCTTTCTGGCCTTCTCGAAGAGCATGGCCTGAAGGCGCAGAAGCCGGTCGATAGCTGGCAGGAGGCGCTCGGCAGCAAGACCCAGCCGGCGCTGCTCGTCCTCCCGCTCGACCACGGCTTCACCACGCCGGATGTCGCGGTCCTGACCGAGCAGGACATGCTCGGCGACCGGCTCGTCCGCCGCCGCAAGAAGCGCAAGGCGGCCGCGGCCTTCCTCGAGGAGCTGGCGACCCTCTCGCCCGGCGACCTCGTGGTCCACACGGACCATGGCATCGGCCGCTATGAAGGGCTCACGCAGATCAAGGTCGGCAATTCGCCGCACGATTGCGTCGCGCTCGAATATGCGCGCGGCAACAAGCTCTACGTTCCGGTCGAGAATATCGAGCTGCTGAGCCGTTACGGCAACGAGAGCGAAGGCGTCGCGCTCGACAGCCTTGGCGGCGAGGCCTGGCAGCGGCGCAAGTCGCGGATGAAGGATCGGATCCGCGAGATAGCGGGCGAGCTCATCAAGGTCGCGGCGATGCGCGCAACGCGTGCCGGCGTGGTCGCCGAACCCGACGCCAGCTATCCCGCCTTCGTCGACCGCTTCCCTTACGAGGAAACCGACGATCAGGAACGCGCGATCGCCGATGTGCTTCAGGATCTCGACGCCGGAAAGCCGATGGACCGGCTGGTGTGCGGCGACGTCGGCTTCGGCAAAACGGAGGTGGCGCTTCGCGCGGCGTTCGTCATGGCGATGACGGGGAAGCAGGTGGCGCTGGTTTGCCCGACGACGCTGCTCGCCCGCCAGCATTATTCGAATTTCCTGGAGCGGCTTCACGGCTTCCCGCTCAACGTCGGCCGCCTTTCGCGTCTCGTTCCCGCGGCCGAAGCGAAGCGGACCAGGGAAGGAATCGCCGCGGGCACCATCGACATCGTCATCGGCACGCATGCGGTCCTTGCAAAAGGTATCGATTTCAAACGACTGGGCCTCGTCATTGTCGACGAAGAGCAACATTTCGGAGTTACGCACAAGGAGCGGCTGAAGGCGCTCAAGGCTGACGTCCATGTGCTGACCCTTACCGCCACACCCATTCCGAGGACGCTCCAAATGGCGATGAGCGGCCTTCGCGACCTCTCCGTCATCCAGACCCCGCCCGTCGATCGCCTCGCGGTCCGCACCTATGTCGCGCCGTGGGACGGCGTGGTGCTGAGGGAAGCGCTGCTTCGGGAGCATTTTCGCGGCGGGCAGAGCTTCTTCGTCGCTCCGCGGATCGCGGACCTGCCCAGCATCGAGGAATGGCTTCGCGAACAGGTGCCCGAAGTGAAGTTCGTCACCGCGCACGGGCAGATGAGCCCGACCCAGGTCGAGGAGCGGATGAGCGCTTTCTACGACCGCAAATACGACGTGCTCTTGTCGACCACCATCGTCGAGAGCGGCCTCGACATCCCGAGCGCCAACACGCTGATCGTCTATCGTTCCGACCGGTTCGGCCTCGCCCAGCTCTACCAGCTCCGCGGCCGCGTCGGGCGCTCCAAGGCGCGGGCCTTCGCCTATCTCACCATGCCGGCGGACCGTTCGATCACCGAAGCGGCGCAGAAGCGGCTGCAAGTGCTCGCCGATCTCGACAGCCTCGGCGCCGGGTTCCAGCTTGCCAGCCACGATCTCGACATCCGCGGCGCCGGCAACCTGCTCGGCGACGAGCAATCGGGACATATCAAGGAGGTCGGCTTCGAACTCTACCAGTCGATGCTCGAGGACGCGATCCTGGAGCTGAAGGCCGGCGGCGTACCGAGGCAGGAGGAATTCACGCCGCAGATCAGCGTCGACGCGCCGATCCTCATCCCCGAGCAATATGTGCCCGACCTCGACCTCCGCATGGGCCTCTATCGCCGTCTCGGCGAGCTGGAGGACCGGCAGGCGATCGAGGCGTTCGCGGCCGAGCTGATCGACCGCTTCGGCGCGCTCCCGCAGGAGACCGCCAACCTCATGAAGATCGTCGAGGTGAAGCTGAATTGCCGGGCGGCGAGCATCGCCAAGCTCGACATCGGCGCGCGCGGCGCCGTCGTCACCTTTGTCCCCAACGGATTCCCCGACCTCGCCGGCCTGCTCGGCTATATCGAGCGGCTGAACGGGACGGCGAAGCTCCGCCCTGACAGCAAGATGACCATCGCGCGCAACTGGCCGACGCCCGAAGCCCGCCTCAACGGCGCGCTCCAGCTCTCGCGCGGCCTCGCGCGGCTCGCGGCGGCAGGAGCGAAGGAATTGGTGGCGGCATGATCACCCCTCCCTGCAAGGGAGGGGAGGGTTAGGCCATTTCGGCTTCCGTCTGCGTAACGAAATTCAGCAGCTCGTCTTGGGTCAGCGCGGCCGCGCCGAAGAACCCCTGGTACAGATCGCAATCCCAGTCCGCGAGCAGCGCGAGTTGCTGGGCGCTCTCCACGCCTTCGACGACGACCTTGAGATCGAGCTCGCGCGCGAGGCGGATCAAGGCCTCGACGACGATCCGGTCTCGCTCTCCCTCGACTATTCCCGCGATCAGACCCCTGTCGATCTTGAGCATGTCGAGCGGCAGTTGGGTGAGGTAGGCAAGGCTCGCATATCCCGTGCCGAAATCGTCGACCGCAATGCTGATTCCCTTCTCGCGCAGGCGACTGAGCCGCGCCGCGACCAGCTCGCGATCCTGGACCAATGCGCTTTCGGTGATCTCGACTGTCACGCGCGCCGGGTCGATGCCCGCGGTCGCGATCTCGTCCAGCAGCCATTGCTCGTAACCGCTGCGGCAAATGTCGGCCGGGAGCAGGTTGATCGAGATTTTGAGGTTGCGGAGCGGCCCTTCCCAGGCTGCGGCGGAGCGCAGCGCCTTGCGCTGAACCAGGCGCGACAGCCGCTCGCCAAGCGACGCGGCGGCGGCTCTCGAAAACAGTGCTTCCGCGCCGGCGGCAATGGGCGATCGGGCGAGCGCTTCCACGCCCACGGCCTGGCCTGTGCGTACGTCCAGCTGCGGCTGGAACAGCAGTTCCACCTGTTCGTGCGCTATCACCCCTTCCAAGATGAGGTCGCGGACCGGAACCTTGGGCGTCGGCAGGGCCGTATCCGAACCCCGACGTCCCCAGTTCACAATGCTGTCCCACATCAGCATGAGCGGGCGCTACCCTCTCGCGGTGCGGGCGGGAACCGCCACGCCCTGCCACGGCCCGAAACGGGACAGTGACCTTCAAGCCTTATGTGCCTATCGTCCCGCGCGACATGACCGATCCGAGGACCCAGCATTGAGTGCCGATGCATCTCATTCCGCCGCGAACGACCAGGACGACCTGTCCAGCCTCGGAATCGGCCTTTTCGCATCCAATCGCGAAGTCTCGCAAGCCGCGGAGAGCCTGCTGACGGAGCGATATCGCTTCGCCCCCCTGGAACAGGCAAAGACGCTCGTCGCGTTGGGCGGCGACGGCTTCATGCTTCACACGCTCCACCGGATGCTCGCCGGCGAATGCCCGCATTTGCCCGTCTTCGGCATGAATCGCGGAACCGTCGGCTTCCTGATGAACGAATGGCGCCTCGACGGCCTCGCCGAGCGTATCACCCGGGCAAAGCCCATCCACGTCGCGCCGCTCGAAATGCGCGCGACGACCGTCGGCGGCGAGACCTTCACCCACGCCGCGATCAACGAGGTCTCGCTGCTCCGCGAAACGCGCCAGTCCGCGAAGATCGAAGTGCTGGTGAACGGCCATGTCGTGCTGCCGGAGCTGGTGTGCGACGGCGTGCTCGTTGCGACTCCCGCCGGATCGACCGCCTACAACCTCTCGGCGCATGGACCGATCCTGCCGCTCGCGGCGAAGATGCTGGCGCTGACCGCGATCAGTCCGTTTCGGCCCCGCCGATGGTCGGGCGCGATCCTGCCGGATGAAAATTCGGTCTGTTTCCGGGTCCTGGAAGCGGAGAATCGGCCTGTCTCCGCCGTCGCCGACCAGATCGAGGTCCGCGACGTCGCGAAGGTGGAAATACGGCTCGACCACGAACGCTCGCTGACCTTGTTGTTCGACCCCGAGCATGCGCTCGACGAGCGTATCGCAATGGAGCAGTTCGCGACCTAGCCTGCGCGGAGAATACTTGCCTTTAAGAAAGCCTGCGCTATCTAGCCGCCCTGCCCGAATGGGACACTCCCCGGTAGCTCAGCGGTAGAGCATCCGACTGTTAATCGGACGGCCGCCTGTTCGAATCAGGCCCGGGGAGCCATCTTCGCCTCAGCGCATTGAGGATGAAGGATGAGCGGAAGCTTCAAAATCGGCGATCGCGTGCGGTGGAACTCCGAGGCCGGGCACGTTAGCGGCCGCATCACCAAAGTCCATGACCGCGATTTCGACTGGAAGGGCTACACACATCATGCGAGCCCCGGCGATCCCCAATATGAGATCGCGAGCGACAAGACGGATCATGTCGCCGTCCACAAGGGATCAGCGCTGACGAAGATCGGCTGACCGGGCTAACTGGAACTCTTTGCTGATCTCCGCCATCAAACTGCTGCGCATCACATTTGGGGACGGCAGTTGGCGGAATCAGGCGGCGCATCGGGACCCGACCTCGCGCAAGGAATAGCGCTTGGCGAGATCCCCTCCCAAGGAACGATCACCGGCCGCGTCGGCGACGCGCCGGTGCTGCTCTCGCGCTTTGACGGCGAGCTGTTCGCCATCGGTGGCACCTGCACACATTATGGTGGTAATCTCGGTGACGGACTTGCCGAAAGGACGACCGTCCGATGTCCGCTGCATCACGCGTGCTTCGACCTTCGGACCGGCGCTGTTCTTCGTGCGCCGGCGCTCGATCCGGTTGATCGCTGGCAGGTCGAGGTCGAAGGCAAGCGCGCCTTTGTTCGGCACAAGATCGGCCAGCCCTACGCTTCCCAGTCTGAAATCGATGGGTCTGTCCGTGACATCGTCATAATTGGCGGCGGTGCCGCCGGCCTCGCGTGCGCGAACGAGCTGCGGAGGCTCGGCTTTTCCGGACGGATCACGATGTTGAGCGCCGACGTGGATCCGCCGTGCGACCGGCCCAACCTCTCCAAGGATTATCTTGCCGGCGACGCGCCCGAAGAATGGCTGTGGCTGCGGAACGAAGGCTGGTATGCCAAGAATCGTATCGACCTCCGGCTGTCGACCGAGGTCACCAGCATCGATGTCGAAGCGCGGACGGTGCATTGCGCGTCGGGCGAGGAGTGCAATTTCGACCGGCTCCTGATCGCGACCGGCGCTGAACCCAACCGGCTCGATTCTCCCGGCATGGATCACCCGAACGTCCATATGCTGCGTTCGGCTCGCGATGCCCGCGCGCTGATCGAACGGGCGCAACCCGGCGCACGGGTCGTCATCGTCGGCGCTAGCTTCATTGGTCTCGAAGCCGCTGCCGCGCTGCGTCAGCGCGAGGTCGAGGTCGACATCATCTCGGTCGAGGAGATCCCGCTCGAACATGTCTTCGGGCGGGATTTGGGTCTTCAATTCAAGGCGCTGCATGAACGCGAGGGTGTGCGCTTCCACCTTAGTTGCATCGTCGAATCGTTCGACGGCAAAGAGGTGGAGCTCGGCGACGGCGAGAGGATCGCCGCCGATTTCGTTTTGGTCGCCATCGGGGTTCGCCCGAACACAGCGCTTGCGCAGGCCGCGGGCGCCACGGTCAAGGACGGGGTTGTTGTCGATGCCTGTCTCCAGACTTCCCAGCCGGGCATCTACGCCGCCGGCGACATTGCCGCATATCCGGAACCGATTTCAGGCGAAACCGCGCGGATCGAACATTGGACGGTCGCCCAACGGCAAGGTGAAGTCGCCGCGGCGAACATGCTCGGCAAGAATGAGCGCTTCCGGTCGGCGCCCTTCTTCTGGACGGAGCAATATGGCGTGCCTGTCCGCTTCGTCGGCCGGGCGAGCGGGTGGGATGCCGTTACGGTCGAGGGCTCCATCGAGAGCGGCTCGCTGGTCGCCCGCTACTTCATCGAGGGCACGCATTGCGCGACGGCCACGCTCGGTCGCGATCGTATGAGCCTGGAAGACGAGCTGACGCTGGAGCAGAGCGTCAGTGCTTAGATCAGCCGTCGAGGGCTGCCATCAGGCTGGCATTCCCGCCCGCCGCCGTCGTGTCGATGCAGGTGACGCGCTCGATCGCGAAGCGCGCGACATAGTGCGGGCCGCCGGCCTTTGGGCCGGTGCCGCTTAGGCCCTCGCCGCCGAACGGCTGGCTTTCGACCACCGCGCCGATCTGGTTGCGATTGACGTAGAAATTGCCGACGCGCGCATGCTCCTCGACATAGTCGCGCACCGTGTCGATGCGGCTCTGCAGGCCGAGCGTCAGACCGTAGCCGGTGGTGTTGATCGCCTCGACGACTTCGTTGAGCTTGTCGCCGGCAAAGCGGATGACGTGAAGAATTGCACCAAAATTCTCGTGATCCAATTGGCTTACCGACTGAATCTCATAAAAGACGGGAGCAACGAAGCAGCCGTTCGCGGCCTCCTTCGGCGGCTTCAGCCGGCAGATTTTCTTCGCATTCTTGTCGAGCCACTTGAGGTGGTCATCGAGCACCTTCTTTGCAGCCTCGTCGATCACCGGACCGACGTCCGTGGCCAGGTCGCTCGGGTCGCCGACCTTCAGAGCCTCCATCGCCCCAGCAATCATCTTGATCATCCCGTCAGCGATGTCTTCCTGAACGAACAAAACTCGCAACGCCGAGCAACGCTGGCCCGCACTCTGGAATGCCGAGGAAATGACGTCACGCGTCACCTGCTCGGGCAGCGCCGAACTGTCCACGATCATCGCATTCTGGCCGCCGGTCTCGGCGACGAACGGGATGATTGGTCCGTCGCGCTCCGCCAGCGTGCGGTTGATCGTGCGCGCCGTTTCGGTCGAGCCGGTGAAAACCACGCCCGAAATCAGCGGATGCGCGGTGAGCGTTCCGCCGACCACCCTGCCCGATCCCGGCGCGAGCTGAACCACGTCTTTGGGAATGCCCGCCTGGTGCATCAGCTCGACCGCGAGAGCGGCGATCAGCGGCGTCTGACCGGCGGGCTTCGTGATGACGGCATTGCCCGCGGCGAGCGGCGCCGAGGTGAGGCCGGTGAAGATGGCGAGCGGGAAATTCCACGGCGAAATGGCCGCGATCACCCCACGGCCGTGCAGTCTGAGCTCATTCTGCTCGCCGGTCGGCCCCGGAAGCGGAAGGGGCTTGGTGAACTGGCGTCGAGCCTCGGATGCGTAGTAGCGCAGGAAATCGACCGCTTCGCGGACTTCGAGCACCGCGTCGATCAGCGTCTTCCCGGCTTCGCGCGCGCAGAGCGAAAAGAATTCCTCCGAATGTTTCTCGTAGAGGTCGGCAGCGCGCTCAAGCAGCCTCGCCCGGGCTTCGCCGCCAAGCGCATCCCAACCGACCTGCGCGGCATGCCCGGCGCGAACCATCCGATCGACGTCGGCGGTTGTCGCCTCGAACGTCGTTCCGACCGTGATCCTGTGGTCGTGGGGCGAGACGATCGGCCTGGCGTCACCCTTTCCAACACCCGGCTTTGCGGTCCAGCTGCGGGCTTCGAGCGCCTTCAGCCGCTCCAGCAACGGTTCGCGCACCAAGGGGTCGCTGAGATCGACGCCGGCGCTATTGCGGCGCGCGGCGCCGAACAGGTCCGGCGGGAGGATGATCCTGGGGTTACGCTTCGGCTCTACCGCCTCGAGTTCCGCCACCGGATCGCGCACCAGCTCGTCGAGCGACACCTGTTCGTCTGCAATCCGATTGACGAAGCTGGAATTGGCCCCGTTTTCGAGCAGCCGCCGCACGAGATAAGCGAGCAACTCCTTGTGGCTTCCGACCGGCGCGTAGATGCGCACCGGCGTCGGCGTCTCGCCGAGATGCCGCTCCAGCGTCGTCAACTCCTCGTACAGCTCCTCTCCCATTCCATGGAGGCGCTGGAACTCGAATTCGCGGTCGGCGGCGAGCGCCTTCACCTGCCCGATCGTATTGGCGTTGTGCGTGGCGAAGGCGGGATAGATGACGTCGCTTGCCGCGAGCAGCTTCTTCGCGCAGGCGAGATAGGAGACGTCGGTCGCGACTTTCCGCGTCCAGACCGGATAGTCGGGGAGGCCCGCAACCTGCGCGGCTTTGACCTCGGTATCCCAATAGGCGCCCTTGACCAGCCGGACCATCAGCTTCCGGCCGTGCGCGCGCGCCGCCTCGGCTACCCAGTCGCACAAGGGCGCCGCCCGCTTCTGATAGGCCTGGATGGCGATTCCGAAGCCGCCCCAGCCGTTGGCGAACAATTCATCGTCGCCGAGCAGGGCTTCGAACACGTCGAGCTGCAGCTCTAGCCGGTCCGCTTCCTCGGCATCGATGGTGAAATGGACGTCGGCCTTTGCCGCTTTCAGCGCCAGCTCACGGGTCACCGGGATGACATGCGCCAGCGCCTCTTCGGCGTGGGCATATTCGAACCGCGGGTGAAGCGCCGTCAGCTTGACCGAGATTCCCGGAGACTGGCGGAAACCGCCCTTCGCCTCCTTGCCGATCCGGTCGAGCGCCTGGGCATAGGAACGGGCGTAGCGCTCCGCGTCCTCGAATGTTTTCGCCGCTTCGCCGAGCATGTCGAAGCTGTGGCTGAGTCCCCTTGCGCGCTCGGGCGCGGCGCGCTTCAGCGCCTCGTCCATCGTCCGACCGAAAACGAAATTGCGCCCGAGGATCTTCATCGCCTCGCGCACCGCGGCACGGACGACGGGCTCGCCAAGGCGGCCCACGGCCCGGCCCAGCGCCGCCTTCCAATTGTCCGACCGGTCCTGCGCGCCCTCGATCACCTTGCCGGTCAGCAGGAGCGAGAAGGTCGCCGCGTTGACGAACGCCGAACCCGACCGCCCCAGTTTCTCCGACCAGTCCGGTCCCGCCAGCTTGTCGGCGATCAGCTCGTCGGCCGTATGCGCGTCGGGAATGCGCAGCAGCGCCTCGGCGAGGCACATCATCGCGATGCCCTCATCGGAGCCGAGATCGTAGGCTTGGAGGAACGCGTCGACGCCCGACGGCTTGTGCGCGCGAACGCCCTTCACCAGCGTCCGCGCCGTCGCCGTAACTTCGCCCATTTCACCAGGGCCGAGCCGCGCCTCGGCAATCCGTTCATTCGCGGCCTGCTCCTCGGCAGGCCGGTAGGCGCGTCTCAGCTCTGTCCGGTCGATCGGCCCCACGGCCGGTTTCGTTACGCGAGCTGCCCGTGGCAATGCTTGTACTTCTTGCCCGAGCCGCAGGGACACGGCGCGTTGCGGCTGACCGGCGCTTCGACGACCCCTCCCATGGCCTCGCGCTGCGGCAGGGGCTGCATCGGAATGCCCGCGAGCGGCGGCAGGTTCGACAAGACTGACCCGGTCGCCGCATCGATGTCCGCGGTGTCGTCGAGCCCCGACAAGGGATCGAGATGCTGGGTGATGAACTCCGGCAGCACCGGCGGCGGCGGTTCCTGGAACTGCAACTGCGCGCGCATCAGTTTCTGCGTCACGTCCTCGCGGATCGACACCAGCAACCGCTCGAACAGCAGGAAAGCCTCCTGCTTATATTCGTCGATCGGCTTCTTCTGTGCGTAGCTCCTCAAGTGAATCACCTGCCGCAGGGCGTCGAGCGTCGCCAGATGCTCCTTCCAGTGGTGATCGAGAGTCTGGATGAGCATTTGCTTCTCGACGTAGCGCCATTGCTCCGCGTCGATGTCCTTGAGCTTGGCCGCCATTGCGTCGTCGGCGAGCTTCTGCACCCGCTCGGAAACCATCTCCGGATCGACCGCTTCCTCCTCCAGCCAATCGTCGATCGGCGGCTGAAGCCCGAAGATGGCGTCGACGCTTTCCTTGAGACCCGCGACGTTCCACTGCTCGGGATAGGTGCCTTCCGGGCAATTCACCGTGACGATCGACGCGACGGTTTCGCCGCGCATGTCGTGAATCACGTCCGACACGCTTTCGGCATCCATGATGTCGGCGCGCTGCTCGTAAATGACCTTGCGCTGGTCGTTCATCACATCGTCGAATTCGACGACCTGCTTGCGGATGTCGTAGTTTCGCGCCTCGACCTTCTTTTGGGCGGTCTCGATCGCCTTGGAGATCCACGGAGAGACGATCGCTTCGCCGTCTTCGAGGTTCTTGTTCATCAGCCTCGAGAACATCGTCTGCGGACCGAAGATGCGCAGCAGGTCGTCGTCGAGGCTGAGGTAGAATTTCGACAGGCCGGGATCGCCCTGACGCCCCGAACGACCGCGCAGCTGATTATCGATGCGTCGGCTCTCGTGGCGCTCGGTGCCGAGCACGTAGAGCCCGCCGTGGTCCAGCACGCGCTGCTTTTCCGCGACAATCTCACCCCGGATTTTCTCGGCCTGACTTTCATATTCGGGGGTACCCGCGACCAGGTCGGGGAATTCGTCCAGCATCCGGAACTCGAGATTGCCGCCAAGCTGAATGTCGGTGCCGCGGCCGGCCATATTGGTCGCGATCGTCACCGCGCCGATGCGTCCCGCCTGGGCGACGATGTGCGCTTCCTGCTCGTGGAAGCGGGCATTGAGGACCGAATGCTTGACCTTCTCCTTTTCGAGATATTCGGACAGCATCTCCGACTTTTCGATCGACACGGTGCCGACGAGGACCGGCTGCCCGAGTTCCTGCTTGGCTCTCAGCTCCTCGGCGATCGCCGCGAATTTCTCGGGCATCGTCTTGTAGAAGACATCATCCTCGTCCTGGCGCAGGACCGGCACGTTGGTCGGGATGGCGACCACGTTCATCTTGTAGATGTCGAAAAACTCCGGCGCCTCGGTCATCGCCGTGCCGGTCATGCCCGACAGCTTCGGGTACATGCGGAAATAATTCTGGAACGTGATCGAGGCGAGCGTCTGATTCTCCGGCTCGATGACCACGCCTTCCTTGGCCTCGACCGCCTGGTGAAGTCCGTCCGACCAGCGCCGCCCGTCCATCATCCGGCCGGTGAACTCGTCGATGATCACGACCTTCCCGTCCTTGACGATATAGTCGATGTCCTTCTTGAACATCACGTTCGCCTTGAGCGACTGGTTCAAATGGTGGACGATCAGCGTGTTGGCGATGTCGTAAAGGTTGCGGCCCTCGATCAGCCCCTCGGACTCGAGCAAGCGCTCCGCTTTTTCGGTGCCGTCCTCGGTCAGAACGACCGTTTTCTGCTTCTCGTCCTTCTCGTAATCGTCAGGCTGGAAGGTCTTCACGATCTTGTCGACCGCGATGTAGAGGTCCGACTTGTCGTCGGTCGGGCCGGAAATGATCAGCGGAGTCCGGGCCTCGTCGATGAGGATCGAATCCACCTCGTCGACGATGGCGAAATTGAACGGCCGCTGGACCATCTGGTCCCGCGAGTATTTCATATTGTCGCGCAGATAGTCGAAGCCGTATTCGTTGTTCGTGCCGTAGGTGATGTCCGCGCCGTAAGCGGCCCGGCGCTCCTCGTCCGACAGGTTCGGGACAATCACACCGACGCTCATCCCGAGGAAGCGGTAGATCTGGCCCATCCAGTCCGCGTCTCGGCGGGCGAGATAGTCGTTGACGGTGACGACGTGCGCGCCCTTCCCTTCGAGCGCGTTCAGGTAAACGGCGAGCGTCGCGACCAGCGTCTTGCCTTCGCCGGTTTTCATCTCGGCGATCTCGCCGCGGTGGAGCGCGATTCCGCCGATCAGCTGCACGTCGTAATGGCGCTGGCCCAGCGTCCGGACAGCCGCCTCGCGCACGGTGGCGAACGCCTCCGGAATCAGGTCGTCGAGCTTTTCTCCACTGGTCAGCCGCTCGCGGAACAGCTCGGTCTGCCGCTTCAACTCATCGTCGGAGAGCGCCTGGATCGAGGGTTCGAGCGCGTTGACCGCGTCGACATATTTGCCAAGACCGCGCACATAGCGATCGTTGGACGATCCGAAGATGCTTTTTGCCAGTCCGGCGAACATGGAATTCCCTTAAAAACCCAAGCGTTCAGGATGAGCGAAAACCCGTCGCCCACGCTCTGGGAAACTGCGCTGGCGATGTAAGGAGCGGCCTAGCCGTAGTCAATTAAAGCACGGTGTACGCGGCTGACCGCAACGGGCCAGCGTAAGTGCCGCTCTCTTATGCCTGGCGAACCTGCGCTGGGCCGTCGAGACTGCTTTCCAGCCATTGCTGGATCTGGCTGCGCGGCGCGGCGCCGACCTTCTGGGCAACCGGCTGCCCGCCCTTGAACAGCAGCATCGTGGGGATTCCGCGGACGCCGTAGCGGCCGGGGATGTCCGGATTCTCGTCGATGTTGATCTTCGCGATCGTGACCTTGTCGCCAAGATCATTGGCGATTTCCTCCAGCGCCGGCGCGATCATCCGGCATGGCCCGCACCATTCCGCCCAGAAATCCACGAGCACGGGCCCGTCGGCGCCGAGGACGTCGTTGGCAAAACTCTGGTCGGTAACGGTCTTGGTGGCCATGACGTGCGAATCTCCTGGCAAAGGCATGCGAAAGTTGAAAGGCATATGGGCGTTTGCCCGTTGCCTCTCAAGGCATGAGTTCGATGAGCTTCGGCCCGGCGGTGTAGAGGAGCGCCGCGCGAACGGCGCGGTTGGGGAAGATTACGCCGAGCGCGTCGGCATAAGCAGCCATCTGCGCCCGGTGCGCCTTCGGAATTTCGGCGTCCGTGGCAGGCACGCGTCCGGTTTTGAAGTCGATCACCGAGACCTGACCTTCCTCAATCAGCAGGCGGTCCATCGTGCCGGCGATTACCCGCCCGTCGGGCAAAGTCGCCGCGAGCGGCGCTTCGCCTAGCGAGCCGGATCCGAACAACGCTGAAAACCGCCGGTCGGAGAGAATCGCGCAAACCTGTTCCACGATCTCATCCCGAACCGTGGCATCGGTCACGCCGGCGGACATTTCGAGCCAGTTTCGCGCAGCCTGGGGCCGCACCACTGCATCAACGCCGGGCAGCCGCTCCAACAACTGGTGAATCCAGGTGCCACGCTGCGCCGCCGCGCGCATGGCCGCGCTCGGGGGCGGCGCGGTCTCGTCGTCGGCGGCGATCGCGGATGGCGCCAGCGGACGCGGCGGACGCGCTTCGGGCGGCGCCTGTTCCCGCGCCCAATCCGGCACCGCGATGGGCGGCAGGGCAATCTTGTCCCTGGGTTTCTTCGGTCGGGCGGAGCCGCCCTTGCCGTAGCGCAGCGCAGTCCATTCGGGTTCATCGACCGGCTCCGCGCCCGCCGCGATCATCGCCTGCTCAACGATGCAATGCCAGCAATTGACCGGCCGCGGGTCTGACCCATCCTTCCTTTCCTTCGGCCGCGCACCGCTGACGATCAGCCGGTCGGCCGCGCGGGTGAGCGCGACGTAAAGTAGCCGCATATGCTCCTCGAGGTCGCGCTTTTCCTGCGCGACGATGATCTCCTCGAACGGCGAACAACGCTCCTCTTTCCTCGGCCGCAGCATCGGCACGGCCCCGGCCGCGCCCAGTTCGACGTCCACGGCGATCGGCGTGCGCCCGAGCCTCGCCGGATCGCCCGTCGCGTCGGCGAGAATCACGACCGGCGCTTCCAGCCCCTTCGCGCCATGCACGGTCATCACGCGCACCTCGTTCGCCGGCTGGCCTGCGTCGCGCTGAACATCGACCGTGCCGCGCGAGAACCAGCCGAGGAACCGGTCGAGCGAGGCGATTTCGTTCCGCTCGAACTCGATCGCGCTGTTCATCAGCTCGTCGATCGCATCGCGCGCTTCCATGCCGAGCCGGCTGTAGAGCCTGCGCCGGCCCTGCATCGGGCCGGTGAGGATGGTCTCGAGGAATCTCGAGGGCGTGACGAAATCGGCGATTCGGAGCAGCTCGGCGAGGTCGTCATGTGCGGTCTGGAACAGCGGCACCTCGCCTGCCCGTTCCCGAAGCGACCGCCAGAGTGTCCCCTTGCGCCCATAAGCGAGCTCGCGCAGCTGCTCCTGATCCCAGCCGATGAGCGGCGAAACGAGCAGGCAGGCAAGGCTGAGATCGTCGCCAGGCTGGACCGCGAACTTGATCGCCGCGATCAGGTCCTGAACGGCAAGCGGCTCATGTAAGTGAAGCCGGTCTACGCCCGCGACCGGGACTCCGGCCGAAAACAATCGCGCGACGATCAAAGACGCCAGCTCGCCGCGGCTCCGCACCAGCACGAGAATATCGCCCGGCGTGAGCGGGCGCCCCGTCGAGGCGAGCGGCGGCGCGTCCTCGACCATCTGCCGTATGCGCCCGGCGAGCGCTTCGGCATAATGGCGATCGCGAAGGCTGATCCAGCGTTCCTCCCCTTCGTCGGAATCATCGGCGGCCTCCTCGACCGCGAAGGGATGCCACAGCTCGACCTGCCCTGGCCGTTCCCGATGGTGCGCGCGATGGGGCCGCGGCGGCTCGTTCAGCGCCAGCGCCTCGTGCCCCAGCGTTCCGATGACGGCATCGACCACGTCGAGCACCGGCTGCGACGAGCGGAAGCTCGCCGCGATTGACAGATCGCGAAACTCCCTCGCGGAACCGGCTTCCGACAGCTCCTCCGCGCGCCGCCTGAACTCGTCGCGCACCTCGCGAAAGCGCTGCGGATCGGTCCCCTGGAATCCGTAAATTGCCTGCTTGATGTCGCCGACCATGAACAAGGTTCGGGCACGGCCTTCGCTTTCGGCCGAGCCGCTGAAATATTCCTCGACCAAGCGCTCGATGATGTCCCACTGCGCGGCGTTGGTGTCCTGCGCCTCGTCAACCAGCACGTGATCGACTTGCCGGTCGAGCTTGTAACGGACCCAATCGCCCATGCCGGGATTCTTCAGAAGCTCGCGAGTCCGCTCGATGAGGTCGTCGAAATCCGCCACGCCTTCCGCGCGCTTGGCTCGGGTGTAGGCCGCAGCGAAGGCCTGGCCCGCCCGGAGGCCGGCAGCGATGTCCCCGGCGAGACGGGCGCCGTTTTGGACACGCAGCAGCTCTTCGATGAGCACCGCCAGCCGCCCCGCATGATTTTCGTACTCGGGTTCGGCCTTGGACTGACCCGCGGAAACTTTGAGCGTTCCGTTCCCGGTCAGCACAACCTTGCGCAATTCCGGCAACGCGGCCGCCCGCTCGATCGGAGTCAGTTCGAGCCAGTCGTCGATGACCTCCGCATGACCCAGGCCCGTCTGCTTGCCCCATTTGCGGTTCGCTTCCGCGACCGCACGCAGGAGGTCGCAATCGAACCGGTCGTCGCCGCAATGGTGGACGATATAATCCTCGACCGATTCATCCGGCAGACCCATCAACGCGCGGATTTTGCCCTCGATCTCGCCGGCCGGTCCAAGGGCGTCCAGCGTCTCCTGCCGCCGTGCGCACGCCTGCAGATATTCGACCGCCCCGCCTTCCCCGAGCCGGCGGCTCAAACATTGCACGTCGTGGATGAGCTGCTCGTTCCCAAGCGTCTCCGCCTCCGCCATCAGCTCGGCCAGCGTGCGGCGGACCAATTCCTGCTCGGCCCGTCCCTCGATCGGCTGAAGGCCGGGCACGATCCCCGCTTCGGCCGGGAACGCGGCGAGCAGCGACTGGGCAAAGCTGTGAATCGTCTGAATTTTGAGCCCGCCCGGACAGTCGAGCACCATCGCGAACAATTGCCGCGCGCGCTCGCGCAACTTTGGATCGTCGCGCTCGCCAAGCGCGAACAAGTCCTTCTTGAGCAGCTTGTCAGGCAGCCGAACCCAGCTCGCCAACCGCGCGCCGATGCGGTTCGCCATCTCCGCCGCCGCGGCCTTGGTGAAGGTCAGGCACAGGATGGACTCGGGCCGCGCCCCGCCAAGCAGCAGGCGAAGGACGCGGGCCGTCAGCACCTGCGTCTTTCCGGTGCCGGCCGAGGCCGAGACGGCGGCATGCGCGCGCGGATCGGCGGCAAGCGCCTGCTCGTCCTCCAGTTGAGGCAGGAGCTTGAACCGGGCGCTCATGCGGCTTCCAAACCGCCGCCGAACGCCATAGAACGTGCGCTATGAGCGACAGCGACGACAATTTCGACAAAGCGAGCGAGGAGCGCCGGACCAAGCTGGTGAAGGCGGGCGTCGCGGTCGGCATCGGCTCCGCCGCGATCGTCGCCGCGCTGCTCTACGCCTCCAAGGTCAAGAAAAAGCCACGAAAGTAGAGCGCCTTCCTTGCAGCCCTCCCCCTTGTGGGGAGGGTTGGGTGGGGGCGCGGCAGCCGCGACAGCGGATGACGCCAACAAAGGATTCTCTTGGCCGGCAGACGCCGGCCGCCCCCTACCAACCTCCCCCACAAGGGGGGAGGCTTTCAGCGCCTGCGCCAACTCGCTCCGACCCCTCATTTGCGGCCGTACCATTCTTCCAGCCGCATCAGCTGATCATATTCGCCATAAGGCGCATAGGCAGGGTTGAGCTTGGCGGTGAACGGCTCGTTGCCCGTCAGCCACTTGCCTGCCGCGTCGGCGAAGGTCGCTCCCGCATGCGCCAGGAACTCGCCCGGCTGCATGTCCTTGTCGGGACGCATCAGCCGCCCGAACTTGCCCCGGTACCGCGCGAGCGACCAATATTCGAACGCCTCCGGATCACCCTCAACGCCCCCGAACCCGCCGGCGCGGCCGATCAGGCCGAGGAGCCCAAGCTGCAGGGCAAACCCCGCATCGACCGCCTTCTGCGACGGCGGCTGACCGGTCTTGTAATCGATGATCGCGAGGCCCCCGTCCGCCAGGCGGTCGATTCGGTCGGCGCGGCCGTATACGGAGATGCCGGAAATCGGTGCTTCGCCAGTAACTTCCGCACTCAGCGGTCTCCGCCCTTCGGCCCGATTCCGCAGTTCGAGGTCCGCGATCCAGTCGATCGCTTCGAGCAGCCGAGGCGCCCACAGCGCCCGCAACATCGGATGGATGGAATCGTCCCGAAGCAGGCGCTCGGCGCGCGCGCGGAGCTTGTCGGGATCGCAATCATCCTCCTGCAGCCAAGCCTGCAACGCATCGTGAACCGCGGTCCCCTTCCACGCCGCGCTATGATCGGCGTCGACCGGGTCCTCGACGTTCAGCTTGAGAACGGCGCGGGCATAGAAAGCGAATGGATCCGCCTTCAGCCGGTCGACGGAGGTGACCGAAATCCGGTCCGGGCGCTGCCCGGCGAGCGGTGAAGGCGCCGGCCGACCAACCGGCGTGGCCCGGCCCGGATCGTCGAGCGCGCGCGTGATCCTTTCGAGCACCAGGTCGCGCGGGAGTCCGCCGCTGATGGCATTCAGCCGCAGGAGGAATCGGGACGCGACGGTGGGCGATCGGCCATCGCGTTTCGCCCGGGTCAGGAGAACCTCCGGCGCCCCGAGCGCGCTCGCGAAATCGTGCGCCGCAAGGCCGATGCGGAATTCGAGCGTCGGCATGTCGAGGTTCGCGCGGACCTTGGGCGGAAGCCACGGGTCCGGAGCGGGCAGCGCCGGCCACACGCTTTCGTTGAGACCGCCCAGAACAAGTAGGTCCGCGCGCTGCAATCGCGCTTCGAGCAGACCCCAGATAAAGATCCTCGGATGCCCGCCATAAGGCGGCCTTACAGACCGACTTTCGAGCAGTTGGCGTAACAATGCCGGTGCATCCGCCGCGCTCACCGGCAGCTGCGCGGCAGTGGGCGAGACTTGCAGTTCGGCAAGCAGCTCGGCCGCCATCCTCCCCTCGGAACCGCGCCACGCCAGGTCTCCGGCCAGCGCCTGCGCGCATTCGCCGATCGCCTGCGCAAAGCGTGACAGCGGCACCGGCTCGCGCAGCATCGCGTCGAGCCCCGCCACTCTGTCCCGAACGGCGTGCCACGCGTCCATTCCGCCCTTGTCCGCGAACCACGCGTCGAGCCCCGCGAGACCGGCTGCCGGCCGCGGCCCGCGCAGCTTGAGGTCGAGCTCGCGAACGGCCTCCAGCCAGCGCAGCCGCTCCTCGCCTTCACCACCCGCGAGCGGGTGCTTGAGCAAGGCGAGCAGCGACACGGGCGCAAGCTCCTCCGCCGCCACGGCTGCGATCCCGAGGAGTAATGTCCCAGCCGGGGTTTCCGACAGTGGCTTGCCCGCGCTGTCGTCCGCCGCGATTCCCCAGCGCGCGAGGAGCGCCGAGACCCGGGTTGCAAGCTCGCGGTTCGGCGTGACCAGCGCCGCCGTCTTTCCCGGCGTTTCGATCGCGTGACGGAGCGCCAGGGCGATCGCCTGTGCTTCTGCCGCGCCATCGGGCAATTCGGCCAGGCGAATGCCGCTCAGTCTGCGCTCGCGCGGCTGAAGGCCACCCCATTTGTGCGAAAAATCCGACGCGGCCATCGCGTTGGCGACCGAACGCGCTCGCACAGGCGATGACGCTGCGCCGCCCGAAGAACGCCAACGTCGTACTTCGCCGCGCGCGACGCCGATCCGGTCGAGCAGAAGCTTCAGATGATATTGCGGATGGGTGGCCTCGCCGCGCCCCTTCTCGTCGGGGCCGAGCGCTTCCCATTCCTCGTCCGGGAATTGCCCCGCCAGCCACAAACCGGGGAGCACGACCATGCCTTCCGGCATCCGTGCGACGCGGGCAGCCAGCGAAGCGACCGCCGGTGCGGCAGTCGTGATTCCGGCTGCGACGGTAAAGCCCTTCAGTGGCTCAGCCTCCCACCTTTTCGCGATGGCGCGAAGCAGGTGGTTCCGACGCTCGGAGAGATCGGTCAGGCCGCGGTCGCGCAGCAGCTTGGGCCAAAGGTCATAGATCGCTTCGAGCTTCGCCAGCGACTTCGCCCAATGCTGCGCCAGCTCCTCCGTCTCGCTCGCCACGGTTCTCAATGCCGAAGGTTCGATTTCCTCGATCAGCAACGCATCGAGCGCCCTCGCCAAATCGGCGGCGAGCCGGAGCGCCTCCGCCGACGACGCGCCGCCGCGCACGATGCCCGCGAGCTCGAGCAGACGCTCCATCGGATCGATCGCCGGTGCGATGGGCTCATCCTCGTCGATCCGGTCCAGCGCACCGCCGATCCGCTCGTCCAGCTCGGGATCGCCCACCGGAATCAGCCTCGGAAGCAGCAGCCCGCCGCCGCTTGCGCGCACGAACGCGTCGCTGACCGCCCGCACCGCGCGATTGTTCGGGAGCAGGATGCGCCCGGACGCGAGCCCCAGGGGCTCTTTCCCGAACCGCCGCATCAAGCCGGCGACCAGCGCGTCCGCGAAGGCATGGTGGGTCGGAATCGTATAGACCGCCGGCCGAACGGCGGCGTCAGACATTCTCCAGCACCGCTTCCGTCATCTGGATCGATTGCGGGGTACCGACATCGAACCAAAGCCCCTGGTGAACCGCGCCGAAGCAGCGGCCTTCCTCGATCGCCCGGTCCCACAGGATGTTGGTCGAGAACGGGCCCTCGGGCGCGTCGCGGAGCAGGCGCTTGGACGCCATCTGGATGCCGGTAAACACGAATGGCGCGACATGGCTCTTCTCGCGCCGGCGCACGCGTCCGGAACGGTCCATGTGAAAATCGCCCATGCCTTCGTGATTGAGCGCGCGCGCCTGCGGGACGAGCAGCAGCAACGCGTCCATCTTCGAATCGTCCCATTGCGAGGCGAGCAGCTTCAGCGTGTCGGCCGGCCCGTCGATCCACAGATTGTCGCTGTTGAGCGCGAGGAACGGGTCGCAGTCGATCAGCGGAGCGGCCTTCACCAGACCGCCGCCCGTTTCCATCAGAAGCTCCCGTTCATCGGAGATGACGACGTCGAGGCCGTGGCCCCGGCTCGCGAGATGCGCCTCCAGCGCCCCGGCGAGATAATGGACGTTGACGACGACCTTCCGGACGCCCGCCGCGCGGAGCTTCTCCAGCACATGGTCGAGCAGCGCCTTGCCGCCGACCTCGATCAGCGGCTTGGGCCGGGTCGCGGTCAGCGGGCGCATCCGTTTCCCCAGCCCCGCGGCCATGATCATCGCCGTGTGCGGAACCTCCGCCGGCACTTCGGCGCGAAGATGGAGCGCGCGCTTCGACTGGCTCACGCGGCCTGCTTCCACGGTTCGCGGCGATGCGCGGGCGCGATGTTGGTATCGAACCAGGCGCGCACCGGCGCGAGGTGCGGCTGTTCGAGGTCACGCTCCAGCAGGCCCCACATCCGCGGCTGGAATCGCCGATAGTGCGGCTTGCCGTCGCGCTTCCACAGCCGCGTGAAAACGCCCAGGATCCGCGTATTCCGTTGCGCCGCCAGCGCCCAATAAGCGCGCCGGAACCCCTCGCCCTGCCCGGTCGCGCCCAGATAGCGCTCGATCATCGCCTGCTCGATCCACGGCGGAACGTCGCGCCGGGCATCTTCGAGCACCGAGGCAAGATCGTAGGCGGGATGTCCCGAGACCGCGTCCTGGAAATCGAGCAGCCCGAAATGCCCTACGCCCTCGCGCGCTTCGACCAGCATGATGTTCTCGGCATGATAATCGCGAAGCACCGTAACCGGTCCCAAGCCATCGCCGGCGACCGGCGCAAGCACCTCGGTCCACGCCGCGCGATAGGCGGCTTCGTCCACGGCCGCGCCCACCGCCGGGCAATACCATTCGGTGAACAGCATCAGCTCGTCGAGCCACTGGTCCAGCCCGTGCGGACGAAGTCCTTCCATCGGCGGGTGGCCATGAAGTTGGACGAGCACGTCGGTCGCCAGCTCGTACAGCTCGCGTTCGCGATGCGCATTCGCGTCGAGCGTCTCGCGCAGCCTCACATTACCGAAATCGCCGAGCAGGAGCAGCCCCCTGTCGAGGTCGCGGGCGAGAATCTCCGGCGCGCTAAGCCCGCGCGACAACAGCCATTCTGCTACCGCGATGAACGGCCGCGGGTCCTCGTGCGGCGGCGGGGCATCCATCAGCACCGCCGTGCGTTCGCCATCCACCACCCTGAAATATCGCCGGAACGAGGCGTCTCCGGCGAGCGGCAGGATTTGCGCTCCGCCCCAGCCGCAGGATGCAAGGAATTCGGCGGCATGGGCCGGCGGGTTCATCGTGGAGGCCATCGCCCTTCCCATGACGGGGGCACTCCCGCTGTCAAGATTCGCGAGCCGTCCGGCGCGAAATCGAGCGACAAAGCGAGCGCGGCCGGCCACGCTCCCTCTCCCGCGCGCTCCGGCCATTCGACGAGCAGGACCGAATCGGCTGCGGAATCCAGCCCAAGTTCCTCGATCTCCGCCGCATTCTCCACGCGATAGAGGTCGACGTGCCAGACCGCCGGGTCCAGCTCCTCGTAGGGCTGAACGATCGCGAAACTGGGACTGGGCACCTCGCCCCCGTGTCCCAAGGCGGCGATGAACCCTCGCACCAGCGCGGTTTTCCCGACGCCGAGCGGCCCCGACAGCGTGATCACGTCGCCGGACTTCGCCAGACGCGCCAGGCCGGCGCCGAATGCCGCGGTCGCTCGCTCGTCCTCGAATGTCATCGCGAGCCACGCGGGATGGTGAGCGTGACAATCGTCCCTTTGCCCTTCTTAGACTGCAGCTCCACCGTCCCGCTGTGCGCCTCGACGAACTGTCGTGTCAGCGGGAGCCCGAGGCCCAGCGCCGCTTCGCCGCCCACGCCGGCCTCGACCACCCGGTCGAAGCGGTTGAACGCGCGCGGAATATCTCTGGCGGCCATGCCCGAGCCATTGTCGCGGATGCGGATGACCGCCTGGCCTTCGTCGCCTTCCGCGGTCAGCACGATCTTCCCCTTCCGATCGGTGTAGGCGATCGCGTTCTGCAGCACGTGCTCGACGGATTCGCGCAGCCGCCGCGCATCGCCAAAGACATGGCCAGCCGACGGAGAGATATCGGCATCGAGCTTCTGGTTCTTCTCGGCGGCGCGCGGTCGCGCGGTGTCGATCGCCGCGCGGCATAGCCCCGCGATGTCGACGCGCTCCTTTTCGAGGAGGACTCCGCGCACGTCGCCAGTGGTGAGGTCGAGCACGTCGTTGATCAACTTCGACAGCCGCTCCACCGATTCGAGAATAGCGGCGACATAATCCTTCGCCTTCGGCCCAAGCTGCCCCGCATATCCGCCGCCCAGCAGCTCGGCGAAACCGCCGATCGAAGTCAGCGGGGTCCTCAGTTCGTAGCTCATGTTGGCGACGAAGTCGGTCTTCACCCGGTCGGCTTCCTCGAGCGCCGTCGCCCGCTCGCGAAGCGCGGATTCGATCCGGGTCGAGGCGGTCACATCGACCATCGTGAAGAGCGCGTTGCCGTCGGGCAGCGGAACGGCGGCGAACTGGAAATGCCGGCCGTCGGTCATCGAGATAGGGCCATTGGCGGATTGGCGTTCGTTGGTGGTCTGTCTGATGATTTCGCGGATTTGCGCCGCGGCCGTCGGATTGACCAGCTTGCGCGCCATCGCCGGCACCAGCTCGTCGACGCGTGGATGGGTCGCCAGCCACTCCTCGTCTAGATCCCAATCGTCGAGAAAGCGCCGGTTCCACAGATAGAGCCGGCCATCGCTCGCGAAAACGCTGATCGCCTCGAACAGATTGTCAAAGGTGGCCGCGCGCACGCGAAGCAAGGTGTCGCGCGCCGACGCGAGACGAAGCTGCTCCGTGCGATCCTCCAGGAACAGCCTCAGCCCGCCATCCGGGAGCGGCTGCGCGACCACCCGCAAATGATCGCCGTTGGGCAGCATCCATTCTTCCTCGATCACCTCGTTGGCACTGGTGAACCAGGCGCGCCGCTCCTCCTTCCATGCCGGGAAGTCGCGCGCCTCGGGGAGCCGCTGGCTGTCGCGCATCCGCTCCAGCAGCCGGTCGAATTCGGGCTTTTCGGCGAGCCAGTCGGGATCGATCTGGCTCATCATCGCGAACGGCCGGTTGAAGAAGCTGAGGCTGCGGTCGGCGTCGAACTGCGCCGTCCCCGCGGTCATTCGATCCGCCAGCTCGCGCTGCGATTCGATATGCCGGGCAAGCTCGGACCGCGCGTCCTCCAAATCCTGCACGTCCACCGCGAAGCCCGCGACGGCACCCGTGGACAGCGGGACGTTGACGATGCGCAGCATCCGGCGCTCGCCGCGGATGATCGCGGGCTGCATCCGCGAGACGATCTGCTCGCTCTCCCGCGCCTGCCGCGCGCTCGCCAGCGGGCTGGCCGCGCCTTCCGCGTCGATCAGCTCGGCGGAGCGCTCGATGACCTCGGCGGCATCCTTTCCTTCCACGGCGCGGACGAAAGCGCTGTTGACGAGACCGAGCTTGAGATCGGAACCGCGATACCACATCGGGAAGGGCGCGGCTTCGATGAGGTGCGTGAGTGAATTGAGCGCCGCCTCGGTTTGGCGGAGCCGCAGCGCGAGCTTCGCCCGCTCCTCCTCCCCGCTGCTCATGTCCAGGAACCACAGCAGCATCGTGCCGGGAGCCTCGGGCGCCGGCGCCGGGCCGCCGCGCACGTCGAATATCCGCGCGGAGCCGCTCACCCGCACCTTGCGCTCCACCCGGCCGCCGGAGGCGCGTGCGGCTTCGATGTCGGCGCTCAGCGATTGGAGATCGTCGCCCGCGATGCCGCTGTCATTGCCCACCAGGTCAGGCAGCCCCTTCGGCTCTCGCTGGACGCCGAGATCACGGAGGAGCAGTGGATCGCATTCGATGCTTCCGTCCGGATGGACCACGAGCGGCCGCGCCGGCGAAATTTCGAGCAAGGCGGCGTTCGACCGCGCCGCGCCGAGAATGGATTCGGCCAGCCGCAGCCGCCGCGCGGCCGTCATCGCGAGCAGCACGCCGAGGGCGAGCCACAGCAACGCCAGCGCGACAATCGCCAGAACCGGTCCCGATAAGGCGCTCATGTGCCCGTGCGCCGCCCCCCTCCAGGCGTTCATAAGTCAAGGAGAGCCCAACACAAAGGGCGGGAAGCTTCCGCCTCCCGCCCCGCTTTACTCAACCCCACGGCCGTTCCGAAGGACGGCCGATGAGCCAACTACTTCAGGTCGAGCGTCGCGCCCGCATAGAAGAAGCGGCCGAGATTGCTGTAAATGCCCGACCCCGCGCCCGCGCCGGTCAAACCGAGCGGAGGCAGCTTGTTGAAGATGTTATCGACGCCGAGATAGAAGTTATATTTGTCATTGAGCGTGTAGCCGAGGCGGATGTCGTGATACCACACCTCGCCAGTCCGGACATGCGCCGCCACGTCGGAATTGAACGGCGGACATCCACTTGGAGTGCACGCCTCCGGGTTGGTGTGCGTGTCCTCATAATCGAAGTCGGTCTGCGATCCGATGTAGCGAAGCGTATATCGGAGATCGAACTTACCCATCGTATATCCGGCGATCGCGGTTCCGGCGAAAACCGGATCACCAAGCTCGCTCAAAATCCGGTCGCCGACTTTCGGATTCGTCGGATCGGTGAAGTTTGTGCGCTTAAGCGTGTAAGTCGCAAATCCGCGCAGGCTCACCAGATTGCCGTTGGCGAAGCGATGCCGATAGTTGAGATCGAAATCGATGCCTCTCGCGACACGCTTGGCAAAATTCACGCCGCCTGAAATCAGCGCAGGTACAGCAAAAAGACCGAACTGGTCGCGCGGGAAGATCAACGGACAGAACTGGTTGGTCGTCGACGGCTGATCGACGCAAAGATCAACGATCGTCTGAGCGCCGAGCGTGGCAATCACCTTTTCGATTTTGATGTCGAAATAATCCGCGCTGAAGCTGAAGCCCGGGAGGAACCTGGGCGTGAACACACCGCCGAGCGTAATGCTCTTGCCCGTTTCCGGCTTCAGGAAAGGATTGCCCTGCGACGAAATTTGGATGGTCTGCGTATTCGAGACGCAGTTGTGGAACGGGCTTCCGACGGGGTTTTGCGCGCTGATGCATGGCGAGCCCGGAAGCACCGTAGTGGGAACGCCGAGTGCGGCGCAATTGGCGGCGCGGTTCGGATTATCGTTGATGTTGAACTGATCGCATGGGTCGGTGACGAAAGAAAAGTTAACCGACGGCGGCGAGAAAAGGTCGCCAAGGGTCGGCACGCGGACGGATTTCGAATAATTGCCGCGAAGCCGGAGATCGGAAATCGGCGCCCAGATTGCGTTGGCGTTCCACGTAAAGGTATTGCCGGCCGAAGTGTTGTAGTGCGAACGCCGCGCCGCACCGGAAATCGTCAACTCATGGGCGAACGGCAGATCCTTGAGGATCGGCACGTTAATCTCGCCGAAGACCTCGGCCACGGTAAACGGCGGCGGATCGAACCGCGTGAATGCGTTGAAGAAGGTGCCGCCGGCGGCGCTCACGGGGTCGGCATGCAATTCGGCGGTTTCCCTGCGGTACTCGGCGCCGATTGAGAATCCGATCGGCCCGCCCTGCAGGTTGAACCATTGCGACGTGTCGCCGGCCATGAAGCCGAGGAAATCGAGTTGCGACGCCGCCTGGAACAAGTGCGATGTCGTGTTGACGTAGTCGATGGCGGCGGGACTTGCGCGCCCTTCGCCGAACGGGTTGATCGGTACGCAGCCCGGCGCGTCGTTCGTCGGGTCGGCGTCGGCGTTCACTCCGCAGACGATATTTCCGTTGGCATCGCGAACGGCATCAACCGCGAGCGCGAAACCCGCTGGGTTGAGGAACTGATCTGCAATCTGCAGGTCATTGCGTTCCTTGTTGTCGGCTGAGTGGTGGCCGTAGTTGACCGACAGCTCATAATGCCAGTCCTCGTTGAAATCGCCGGTGAAGCCCGTGACGATTCGGAAGGTGTCGCGCGTGTCGACTTCCTTGCGTGCGCCCCAATCGACATTGAATCGGTTGAGCGGGATCGTCCCCGTAGCCGGATTCGCGCAAAGGCCAACGGCTTGCAGCAGACCGAGGTTCTGCGGCGTGAGGAACGCATTGGTGCACTTCAAACTCGGAACAAACGGCAGTCCCGTGTTCGGATTGCGGCCGAAGAAGTTGGCGAAGCGTCCCTGGAAGAAGCTCGGCTGCCCTTCCTGATACACCTTCTGGTGGACGAACATGCCTTCTACGAACGGCTTGAACCAGTCCGTCACATCGAAATGCCCGATCACGTTCGCCATGTAGCGGTCGCGGCCGACCGCCAGGTCGCCGGTTTCACGCAGGGTCGAACCGGCGATCGTATCGTCGCTTATGCACGTCCCGCCGAGCGCAATGAAGGATGTGTCGCAGGGCGGCGTAATGACCAGAGTCCCGCTTGGATCGAACGCCAGGTTCGTTCCGTCGACATCCAAAAGGCCAATCGCGCCGCCGTTGGTGACGAACGGATTACGCAGTCCGCAAACGAAAATGTTGTCGGGAACGCCATTCGTACTGTCGCCGCCAGCCGTGGTCGGGTCGTTGTCACCGCCGCTGTCCGCCGGATTCGGTTGGAACCCGCAAGCATCGCGGCCCGCAGGCCGGTCGCGGAAGAACAGCTCGCCCGCGTGCGTATATTCGAGGTTGACCGCGATATTACCGCGGCCGTCGGCGAAATTGCGGCCGAACGTCGTCGATACGAAGTCGACCGGCCGGTCGCCATATTTGGAGATGCCGGCCTGTCCCTTGATGCGGAATCCGTCATAATCCTTCTTGAGGACGAAGTTGACGACGCCGGCGACCGCGTCCGAACCGTAAATCGCCGATTCGCCGCCGGTCACGACGTCGATCCGGTCGATCAGATCCTGCGGGATATTGTCCACGTCGACGTCGAACGATCCGGGCGAGGCGTTGATCATGCGCCGGCCGTTGACCAGCACCAGCGTGCGGTTCGTGCCGAGACCGCGAAGATCGAGGAAGTTGTTGCCGGCGGTACCGATGAAGCGGCCCGAGTTCTGCTGGCTGAACGTCGAACGCAACGCCGGAAGGTCGTTGAGGGCGTCGCCGACGCTGACCTGACCCTGGTTGGTCAGCTCGTCCTGGGTGATCGAGGTGATCGGAACCGGCGAATCAAGGTTCGGACGCCGGATGCGCGAACCGGTGACGATGATCGCTCCGCCGCTCGGCGCTGCGGGCTCGCCCGCGGTCGTCGGCGCCGGCGCGCAAGCCGGATTGCTCGGATCGGCCGTGCAGTCCGGCGCGGGCGGCTGAGCGGCCGGCGCGTCTTGCGCGTATGCGGGCGCGGCGAAAGCTGCTGTCATGGCGATAACCGACGCGGTCAGCGCCAGTCGCGGAGCGTTCAGCTTGATCATGATGTCGGATTCCCCTCCGTAATTTATGGCGGGGAACATAACGGTGGCTCAAAGGCTGGCAATAAATGCGGCGCCGTCCGCCTACCGGTTTCCGGTGGCTGTCACATTAATACAACATTCAGCTTGCATTGCTCTCATGGTGATTCGCCGTTCGCAGATGCACCACGGCGATTCATCGAAAATCAATAGCGGTAATGATCCGGCTTGAACGGCCCCTCCGGCGCGACTCCGATATAGGCCGCTTGCTTGTCGCTGAGTTGCGTCAGCTTCACGCCCAGCTTGTCGAGGTGCAGCCGCGCGACCTTCTCGTCGAGATGCTTGGGCAGCACATAGACCTCGTTCTTGTACTTCTCGGCGCCGGTCCACAACTCGATCTGCGCCAGCACCTGGTTGGTGAAGCTTGAGCTCATCACGAAGCTCGGATGCCCGGTGGCGTTGCCGAGGTTCACCAGCCGCCCCTTCGAAAGCACGATGATCTTCTTCCCGTCCGGGAATTCGACCTCGTCGACCTGCGGCTTGATCTCGGTCCATTTCATATTGGCAAGCGCGCCGATCTGGATCTCGCTGTCGAAGTGGCCGATGTTGCAGACGATCGCCATGTTCTTCATCGCCCGCATGTGGTCGAGCGTGATGACGTCCATGTTGCCCGTCGCGGTGACGAAGATGTCGGCGCGCTTCACCGCCTCCTCCATCGTCACGACCTCAAAGCCTTCCATCGCCGCCTGGAGCGCGCAGATCGGGTCGACCTCGGTCACGATCACGCGCGCGCCGCCGTTCCTGAGCGACTGGGCCGATCCCTTGCCGACGTCGCCGAAGCCCGCGACGCAGGCGACCTTGCCGGCGAGCATCACGTCGGTCGCCCGGCGGATCGCGTCGACCAGGCTCTCGCGGCAGCCGTAGAGGTTGTCGAACTTGGACTTGGTGACGCTATCGTTGACGTTGATCGCCGGGAACGGGAGCTTGCCCTGCTTGGCGAGATCGTAGAGCCGGTGGACCCCGGTCGTGGTCTCTTCCGACACGCCCTTGATCGTCTCGACCGACTTGGTGAGATAGCCCGGCCGCTCGGCGAGAAAGCGCTTCAGCGTGGCGACGAAGATTTCCTCTTCCTCGTTCGACGGCGTGAACAGCGCCTCGCCTTTCTCGACCCGATAGCCCCACAAAGCGAACATGGTCGCGTCGCCGCCGTCGTCGAGGATCATGTTGGCCGTCGTATTCGGCCCCCAGTCGAAGATGCGGCAGACGTAGTTCCAATAATCCTCAAGCGTTTCACCCTTCACCGCGAACACCGGAATGTGGCGCGCGGCAATCGCTGCGGCGGCATGGTCCTGCGTCGAAAAGATGTTGCAGCTCGCCCAGCGCACCTCAGCGCCGAGCTCGACCAAAGTCTCGATCAGCACCGCGGTCTGGATCGTCATGTGCAGCGACCCGGTGATCCGCGCGCCCTTCAGCGGCTTCGACGCCCCGAATTCCTCGCGCAGCGCCATCAGCCCCGGCATCTCGGTCTCGGCGATCTCGATTTCCTTGCGGCCGAAGTCGGCGAGGCCGGGGTCCTTCACGACAAAGTCGTCAAAACGGGTTTCAGCCTGCGTCGCCACGTCGGGATTCTCCAATTGTAAGGTGCGCGGCTCAGCCGCGTGAACGCGCCGCCCCTAGCGCGCGGAGACATATAAGGAAAGCTTTATATGACGCCCCGGCGGAAGCCCTCCCCCTTGTGGGGAGGGTTGGGAGGGGGCGCGCCGCGTCCGCGGCGCAAGACACTCCGCAAGTGCCGGGACAGTCCCCGGTTTTCACGCGAAGGCGCGAAGGGCCAAGGTCAATTCTTTCCTACAGCACCCATTTTGTGCCTTATCCTGCCGGATGGGCGCGCCCGGCTCGATTTCACTGTTGAAAGCTCAAGACCCGCGCCCGGAGCTGTTGGATTCCGACACATCCGACAACCCCCGAATCTACGAATCCTACCTGTCGGATTCGCGGATTTCGGCCGCTTTCATTCCTCGTCAGGCCGCGCCCGTCTCGCTCGTCAGCAGGCGGGGGTCGATGCCTTCGGCCTTGAACGCCGCGGCCCAGCGCGCGTCGGTCGGCGTGTCGAACAAGATGTGCGGGTCGCCCGCCGCCGCGAACCAACCATGTCGCGTCATCTCTTCGTCGAGCTGCCCTTCGCCCCAGCCGGCGTACCCCAGCGCGGCGATCCATTGCGATGGTCCGCGCCCTTCCGCGATCGCCTTCAACACATCGATGGTGCCGCTCATCACGAAAATCTCGCCCTTGTCGCCCTTGACGTGGAGCGAGTCCTCGTTGTCCCAGTCGGCCGAGTGAAGGACGAAACCCCGCCCCGGCTCGACCGGCCCGCCGTGATGAACGGCGCGGTCGGGCGCCTCGCCGGGGTCGATGTCGAGCTGCTCGAGCAGCCCGCGGAAGGTAATGCCCGCGCGCTTCTTGCCGATGCCGATGCCGACGGCGCCATTCTCGTCGTGCACGCACATGGCGATGACCGCGCGCTCGAAGCGCGGGTCGGCCATTCCCGGCATCGCCAGCAACAGCCTGCCGGAGAGAAAGTTCGGTTGTTCGGACATATCGCCAACAATGAGCCGCCGAGTTCCGGCGGGCAAGGCTTGAGAGCCCCTTACGGCGAGCCTATCTGCCGCTTCGACGACCAGAAGGAGATGCGACCATGACAATCCAGGTGGGCGACCGGCTGCCCGACGTTCCGCTGACGCTAGCCACGTCCGACGGCCCAAAGCCGACGACCAGCGGCGAATATTTCAAGGACAAGAAGGTCGCGCTGTTCGCCGTGCCCGGGGCGTTCACGCCGACCTGCTCGGCGCGGCACCTGCCGTCCTATGTCGATAAGGCCGGGGAGCTGAAGGGCAAGGGCATCGACGAGATCGCCTGCATCTCTGTCAATGATCCGTTCGTCATGGCCGCCTGGGGCGAACGCGACGGGTCGAAGGACATCGTCATGCTCGCGGACGGCAACGGCGCGTTCGCGGAAGCGATCGGCCTGACGATGGACGGCAGCAAGTTCGGGCTCGGCACCCGCTCTCAGCGTTATTCGATGATCGTCGACGACGGCGTGGTCGAGCAGCTCAACGTCGAGGAGCCGGGCGAATATCGCGCGTCGAGCGCCGAAACCATGCTGGACCAGCTGGCGACCGCCTGACGTTCACGGCCGGCCCGACAGGAAATCCGCGATCGCTTCGCCCAGCTCGGGCTTCGTGACCGAACTCATGTGCGTGCCGGGGATTTCCTCGAACACGGCATTGGGGAGGATGTTGGCTAGCTCCTCGGCCGAGCCGTTGTCCTCGTCCTCGCTGCCGCACACCACGAGGGTGGGCATGGTGAAGGCCTGAAGCCAGTCCATGAAGGCGTCCTCGAAGCTGTCGAGCAGCTGCGCCGCGGCCGTCCGATCGACCTTCTGGCTCTTCATGAACTGGATCGACAGCCAGTGCGGATCGCCCCTTTTTACCGTGTCGAAAAGCGTGATCGCGTCGATGAAAAAGTTCTTCCGCCGCTTCCAGTTGCGTAGTCCATCGAGCCCGGCGCCCCCGAGTATCGCGCGGCGCGGACGCATCCCCTCGCCGACCGCCTCGACCGTCGTCCTGGCGCCGAGCGAGAAGCCGCCGAGATCGAAGTCCGTGAGCCCGAGATGCGCCACCAACTGCCTGAGGTCGCGGGCGAGAATTCCACACGGATAAAATTCCGCGCCGTGCGGCTTGGCGCTCTGACCATGCGCCCGAAGGTCGGGCATAATGACTCTGAACCCCTCCGCCGCAATCCGCTCCGCCGTTCCGAACTTGATCCAGTTCGTTACTGCATCGGAGAACAGGCCGTGAAGCAAGATCACCGGTTTCCCCTGCCCCAGCTCGTGCCAGGCAAGCTCGACGCCGTCGGACGCGGTCCAGAAGTGCGTGGCGGCCTCTGTCACGCCGGCAGCTTTCCTGTCGCCTTGATCCATTTGTCGACCAACTTTTGATACTGGTCGGTGCGATACTCGGGCAGGCCTTCGGTGTTGACCCAGGCGCGGTGCATGCTCTCCGCGCCGAAATGATGTTTCGGTCTGAACCGCGAGGGATCGTCGAAGCTGGCGACCGTCAGGTCCAAGTTCTCGCTGCCCTCCTTGAACTTGAAGCCAAGCGATGTCCCGCACTCGCGGCAATAGGGCCTCGAAGCGATTGGCGAGCTTTCGTACCAGTCGGGCTGATGTTCCCAGGCGACGTCCGCCTGCTTCACATTCTTGAACGCGATGGAGACGGAACCCGTCGCCCGCTGGCACATGCGGCAGTGGCACAGATAGGCTTCATCGTCGTCGATGTCGGCAGTGTAGCGCACCCGTCCGCAGGCGCAGCCGCCGGTCATTTGCTCAGGCATCAACTCCTCCCTTGGTCGCGCGCCTCTTGCGCGGCTAAGGGGCGGCATGTCCAGCGCACCGACGCCCGAGGAAATCGCCCGCGACGCCAGCTGGCTGGCTCAGGCACTCGATCCCGCCGCGGGGCTGGTGCGGCTGATTGCCATGGACCGCGAAAGCTACCGAGCCGCGAGCTTCCTCGACGACAGGATGCTCCAGCAGCCAGTCGATGCGCAGGTCGTTCCCTGGCCGCAGGTCCAGGCGGCGATGAACGGCGAACTTCGGACGGACGCGCGCTGGATCTTCCACATCGGCCACGTCGGCTCGACTTTGCTCTCCCGGCTGCTGGGAGAGATTCCCGGCGTGCTGCCGATCCGCGAACCGCGATTCCTCCGCGACCTCGCCGCGATGCCGGAAGATTTGCGCCACCCCTATTTCGAGCCTGCATCGAAGCTGATGTCGCGGAACTTCGCGGACGACGAGCTCGCCTGCGTCAAGGCGACGAGCTTCGTCAGCGAAATCGCGCCCGAGCTTGTGCCGCCTGGCAAACGCGCATTGTTCATGTACGCAACGCCCGGCAATTACATTGCGAGCATCCTCGCCGGCGAGAACAGCATGAAAGAGCTTCGCATGCTTGCGGCGGTTCGCGCAGGCCGGATGGCAGAGCGAGTGAGTGGCCCAATGGCACAGGGCACCAACGCCCAGCTCGCAGCGGTCGCATGGGCTTGCGAAATGACTTCCCTGGAAAGCGCGGCCGAGCGGATGGCGGACCGAATGATCGAGTGGCTGGATTTCGATCGGATGCTCGCCGACGTCCTAGAGGCGCTCGCCGGGGCAGCGGATCATTTCGGCTTCGCAGCGGACGAAGCGCAATTGACTGAGATCGCCACGGGCCCCCTGATGACTCGCTATTCGAAGGCGACGGAATATGAATATTCGCCAGCCCTGCGCCGCGACCTGATCGCGGAAGCCGAAGCCCGCCACCGGAGCGCCATCGAAACCGCGCTTGCCATGCTTCGCCGGGCAGCCGAAAAGTCGCCTTTGCTGGCGCGGGCCATCGCGCGTTCGGAGAGCTGAATGTACCGCATCGTCGACTTACTTTCGTCGCAGGAAGTGGCGCAGTGCCGCGAAATCGCGGCAGCGGCGACCTTCGTCGACGGCAAGGTCAGCAACCCGCACAACAAGGCCAAGCAGAACGAGCAGCTACACGAGCAAACCGCCTATCAGCGCAGCGCGAAGGTCATCGTCGATGCGATGGGCCGGAGCGCCGAGTTCCTCGAGTTCGCGTTTCCGGCCCAGATCGCACCGCCGCTTCTCACCCGCTACCGTCCCGGCATGCGCTACGGCGCACACGCTGACGCCGCCTATTTGCCCCTTCCCGGCGGCACGCTGCGCAGCGACATTAGCTGCACCGTATTCCTGAACGAACCCGAGACCTACGAAGGCGGGTCGCTGCACATCAGACTCGGTGACGCGGACCTCCGTTTCAAGCTGAACCCCGGGCAGGCGATCCTCTATCCGTCGAACACGTTGCATGAGGTCGAGCCGGTCACAAAGGGCGAGCGGCTCGTGGCGATCACCTTCATCCAGAGCCGAGTCCCCGACCCGTTCCATCGAAGCATGATCTTCGAGCTGAACGAGCTCGCCGCGTTGGAGGGCAACAACATCAGTCCCGAAAATTTCAGCCGCCTGCAGCTGATCCAGGCGAACCTGCTGCGTTATTGGGGCGAGATGCCGTAACTCGGCAGGAACGCTAAGCCGCCTTCTGCAAATGCTTCCGGCCCAGAAGCTCGGCGATCTGGACGGCGTTGAGCGCGGCGCCCTTACGGAGGTTGTCGCTGACCACCCACAGATTGAGGCCATTCTCCACGGTCGGATCGTCGCGGATGCGGCTGATGTAGGTCGCATATTCGCCGACCGCCTCGACCGGAGTCACATAGCCACCGTCCTCGCGCTTATCGACGACCATGACGCCGGGCGCCTCGCGCAGGATGTCGCGCGCCTCGTCGGCGGAAATCTCGTTCTCGAACTCGATGTTCACCGCTTCCGAATGGCCGACGAACACCGGAACTCGGACACAGGTCGCAGTCAGCTTGATGGACGGATCGAGGATCTTCTTCGTCTCGACGACCATCTTCCATTCCTCCTTGGTCGATCCGTCGTCGAGGAAGCTATCGATGTGCGGAATGACGTTGAAGGCGATCTGCTTGGGGAAGAATTCAGGCTCGTTGGTGTCGCCGACGAAGATGTTGCGTGATTGCTCGAACAGCTCGTCCATGCCGCGCTTCCCGGCGCCGGAGACCGACTGATAGGTCGCGACCACGACACGCGTGATCTTCGCTGCGTCGTGCAGCGGCTTCAGCGCCACGACCAATTGCGCGGTCGAACAATTCGGATTGGCGATGATGTTCTTCTTGGCATAGCCGGCGATCGCTTCGGGGTTCACCTCCGGCACGATCAGCGGCACGTCCGGGTCCATCCGGAAGAAGGAGCTGTTGTCGATTACCGTGCAGCCCGCCGCGGCAGCCTTCGGAGCATAGACTTTAGACACCTCGGACCCGGCCGCGAACAACGCGATATCCCATCCGGCGAAGTCGAAATGCTCGAGGTTCCTGACCTTCAGCTCCTCGCCGTTCTCGCCGAAGTCGATCACGTCACCGGTCGATCGCGAAGAGGCGAGCGCGGCCACTTCGTCGAGTGGAAATTGCCGTTCGGCGAGGATGTTCAGCATCTCGCGCCCGACATTGCCCGTCGCCCCGACGACCGCGACCCGGTAACCCATTAGACTGCTCCTGAAGCTTTCGCGGCCCGCCTATCGCAAGGCCGCTATGAAAGCGATATGGCTCTCGCCTTCGCGCTGTCCAAGGGGGGATCATGCGGCGCAACAGCCTGTTTGCCTTTGCTGTCGTCATACTCGTGCTCGCTGCAATGGCGGCCAAGTCGATGCTGGTCTCGGTGCCGCCCGCGCGCGAGCACGATCAGGCTGGCGAATTCGACGCTGCAAAAGCGAAAGCGCGCCTCGCGTTCATCCTCGGCGACCAGCGCCCGCACCCGGCGGACAGCACAGCGGGCGATGCCGTTCGAGCGCGGCTGGTCACGAGCCTCCAGCAGATGGGGCTGACGCCGATCGTTCGCGACCAGTTCGCGTGCAACGGCTTCCAGAAGGCGCGCCTCGTTGCCTGCGCGCGGGTCCGGAACGTCATTGCCGTGCTCGGACCGCCGAACGGGAAGGCACTCCTCCTCAGCGCGCATTATGACAGCGTCCCGGTGGGTCCCGGCGCCGGCGACGATGGCGTTGGTGTCGCGACGCTGCTCGAGGTCGGGTCGATCATGAAGGATAGACCCCTCACACGGCCCGTGATTCTGCTGTTCAATGAAGGCGAGGAGCTCGGCCTCATTGGCGCGCGCGCCTTTCTCGCCGATCCGCTCAGCCGCAACGTCGACAGCATGCTCAACTTCGAGGCGCGCGGCGTCACCGGGCCGGTCACGATGTTCGAGACCAATCAGCCCAACGGCGCGGCCGTCGCGGCTTTCTCCACCTCGGTTGATCGCCCGATCGCGAGCAGCCTGTCCACCGACATTGCTCGCCTGATCCCCAACGATACCGACGTAACCGTCTACAAGGAGCGTGGCTGGACCACGCTCAACTTCGCCATGGTCGGCAACGAGACGCGCTACCATAGCCCGGGGGACGATCTTGCAGCGCTCGATCTTCGCACCTTGCAGCATATGGGCGATCAGGCGCTGGCACTCGCATCCACGCTCTCTGCGGGCACACCGAAGGCGGAGGGCGAGCGGATCTTCACCGACATACTCGGCAGAGGGTTCATCCAGATGCCGCTCGCGCTCGGCGCCGGATTCTTCGTCGCCCTCCTTGTCCTGTTCGCCGGAATCGCCTGGAAGCGCGGCGCGCGGGTCCGTCCGCCGGCCGTCGTCCTCGGCGGATATCTGCTCGCCATCGGCCTCTCTTGGCTCGCGGTGACGATCATGGGCGCGTTGCGTGCGGGAACCTACTGGCGCGCGCATCCCGAAATCGCCTTCCTTGGAATCTACGCGACCGTGCTGCTTGCGGAACTGGCGGTTTTGCGAATGTTCGGCGCCCATGTCCCAATGCAAAAGCTGCGCGCAGCTTACTGGCTCGTCTTCTTGCTGCTCGGCGGCCTCCTGGCGCTCGCTGCGCCGGGCGGCATCATCTATTTCCTTTTCCCGCCGGTCGCAGTGCTGATCGGGATGGCGGCCACGCGCTGGTATCGCCCGGCAGAGACGGTTGGCGCCCTCGTCGCGCTGCTGCTGCTGTATATCAGCTGGGGCGAGATGCTCGCTCAATTGGAAGAGATTTTCAGCCCGGGACCTTTGTGGGTCGTGGCGCCCGTCGCGGCGCTTATGATCATGCCGGCGCTCATTGAGGCGCACCGCCTGTTCGCGGGTGCGAGCCGCCGCATCCTCCTCTCCGGAACGGCGATCGTCGCGCTGATCGTGTGGGCGGTTGCCGGCATCGCGCCAGCTTATTCCCGCGATCGCCAGCAGCGCTTCACGATCGAGCATCTGACCGAATTTCCGTCGGGAAAAAGCTTCTGGTCGATCCTGAACGACGGCACACCATTGCCCGCCGCTTATTCGAGCGTCGGTCGCTGGCACCGCGGCAAGCTGCCTTTCTCCGAGCGCAAGCGCTGGCTCGCCCCGGCTCCTCCGGTGCCCGGCCTCGAGCCGCCGTCAATCCAGACACTCGAATTCCTGCGCAGCGGCACCGAGCGCAGGATCAGGATGCGCCTCCATTCGAACGGCGCAGAACGCATCGCGCTGATCGCTCCGCCCGAAGCGCATCTCCGAAGCGCGGGCGTCGGGGGATTCGTCCGGCCCATCGGCAGCGCGGATTCGGCTGGTCGATTCACTATCTCGTGCACAGGCCGAAGCTGCGACGGGGCCGAGCTGACGATCGATCTCAACAGCGCCCGGCCCGTGGTCATCACTGTCGTCGGCGCGCGCAACGGCTTGCCGGCGAGCGCCGCACCGCTGCTCGGGGGCCGCCCGGAACTCGCCCGTCCGCAATACGTGCCGGATGAAACGGTCGCGATCAGCCGCATCAAGGTCTGACCGACACGCATCGCCTGTGCTATGGCCTGCTTCAGGCGGCCGGCGCCGCTTCGCGCCGGATGACACCAGCTCAAGGGAGATGTCATGGCGACCGAGTCGATGGCCGTTCGAGGCTCAACTCGCAGAAAGCCGATTCCGGTAAAGAAAATCACGAACGAGGACCTCCGCCTGTCGCTGAGACGCGGGCTCGGGGATTTCCAGGCGATGCGCGGCGACCTGGTCTTTGCCGGGCTCATTTACACCTTCATCGGCGTCGCCGCGGTGGTGATGACGACTAGCGCGCCGCTGATGCCCTTCTTCTTCCCGGTCGTCGCCGGGGTGGCGCTGTTCGGCCCCGTGACCGCGATCGGCTTCTACGAGCTGGCGCGGCGGCGCGAGCTCGGCCTTCCATCCGGCTGGAGGCATTTTTTCGATCTGCGCAAACGACCGTCGGTCGACGATCTCGGAATCGTCGCGGGGCTGCTGCTCGCGATTTTCTTTCTGTGGTTGATCGCCGCCGGAATCCTCTATGCCCTGCTGTTCGGATGGACGACGCCGACCTCGGTTGGCCAGTTTCTGGGCATGGTGTTCGGGACGGTTCCGGGATGGGTGCTGATCGTCGCCGGAGCGATCGTCGGGGCGATCTTCGGCTGGGTCGTTCTGTCGCTCAGCGTGGCCTCGCTGCCGATGCTGGTCGATTCCGACGTCAGCGCCGCCGATGCCGTCTCCGCCTCCTGGCGGGCGGCCCATGCCAACAAGCCGGAAATGGTGCGCTGGGGCCTGATCGTGGTCGGCCTGCTCGTGGTCGGCTCGATCCCGCTGTTCGTCGGCCTCGCCTTCGTCCTGCCGTGGCTCGGCTATTCGACCTGGCACCTCTACACGCGGCTGATCGACCGCGAGGCCATCCCTGTGCGAAAGAAGCGGCGCGATTGATGGAATAAGGGACAGTCCCTCCAATTTGGGGGACTGTCCCTGCTTAGTCGCTCTTCCCGAGCACTTGTTCGTCCAGGAACTGCTCGATCGTGTTCTGAACGTGCGCCTGCCGGCCATCACCCGCGATACGGTGTGTCTGGCCGACGTAGAACATCATGCTGAACGGACGATCCGCCTGCTGAAGCTCGTCGGCGAGCATCGATGAGTTCTCGAACACGACGTTGTCGTCGCTCATGCCGTGGAGGAGCAGGAACGGCTCGGTGATCGTCACCGCGTCCACGAGCGCGTCCGACTGCTGATACGGCTTCGAGTCGACCGCCGGGTTTCCGAGGTACCGCTCGGTATAATGCGTGTCGTACAGTTCCCACTTGGTGACGGGCGCCCCGACAACGCCAGCCGCGTACAGTCCCTTCGGGGCCTTCTCGAGCATTTTGAGGCTCATGTAGCCGCCGTAGGACCAGCCCGAGATCGCGATCTTCTTCGGGTCGACATAGGGTTGCTGCTGAAGCCAGCGCGCCGCGGTCGCCTGGTCCTCGACCTCGACCGAGCCCATCGCATGATAGATTTGATCCTCGAAGGCGCGCCCGCGATTGGGCGAACCGCGGTTGTCGATCTGGAAATAGATCCAGCCCTTGCTGACCCAATATTGCGCCATCGGGTTCATCCAGGCGCGTTTCACCTGCTGCGACCCCGGCCCGCCATAATGTTCGAAGAAGACCGGATATTTATGGCCGGGCTTCAGCGGCGGCGTGATCATTTCCCAATTGAGTATGCTCCCGTCGGCGGCCTCCAGCGTGCCGAACTTCACCGGCCGGTGCGCGGCCAGATAAGGCGCGTAGGGATGGCTTGCATCGAGCGCGTTCTCCTCGATCCACGCGACGCGCTTTCCCGACGTGTCGGCGAGATAGACCTGCGGCGGCTGATCGGGCGAAGAGCGCGATACGAGAAGGTGGGTGCCCGCCTTGTCCATCACACCGTCGTTCCAATAGCCCGCCTCGGTCAAACGCCGCGGTTCGCCGGGGTCTAGATAATCGACCCAATAGACCTGGCTTTCGAGCACCCCGTCCTTGTTCGCGTTGAAGAAGACGCGATGGCTGGCCTCGTCGACTCCGATCAGGCCCATCATCGTCCAGTCGCCATGGGTGAGCGTGGTCCATTGGCCGTTCACCCAGCGATAGAGGTGGTGGAACCCGCTCCGTTCCGATCCCCAGATCAGGCTGCCGTCCTTCAGCGGGCGGAAATCCTCGTTGAGGTTGACCCAGGTCGGCGACGTTTCGCTGAACAGGATGCGGCTTTTTCCCGTCACCGGATCGACCGCGAGCATGTCCAGCCGTTTCTGGTCGCGGCTTTCCCGCTGGACGTAGAGCGTCTGTCCGTCCTTCGACCAATCGACCCGGGCGAGATAGATGTCGGGGTTGCTGCCGAGATCCACTTTCACCGGATTGCGGCTGTCCACGTCCTTCAGCCACAAGGTGACCGCCACGTTGGGCGTTCCCGCGGCGGGATAGCGCTGGTCGAACGTCTTCGTCCCGTTCGCGCCGATCGCCGCGCGGGTCACGACCTTGACACTGGCCTCGTCGAAGCACTCGATCGCGACGCGGCGGTCGTTCGGCGACCACCAGGTGCCGGTGCGCCGTCCCATTTCCTCCTGCGCAACGAATTCGGCTGTGCCGCAGGTGATTGCGCTCTTCCCTTCCGTCGTCAGAGCGCGTTCCACGCTGCTCGAAAGGTCGATGGCGTAGAGGTTTTGGCCGCGAACGAAGCTCACGTACCGTCCGCCTTCTGAAACATGCGCGTCGATTTCGGTTTCGGGCGTGTTGGTCAGCCGCTGGATGGCGCCGGTCGAAACGTCGGCCAGGTAGAGGTCGCCGTCGACCGGCACGAGGACCGAATCGCCGTCCGGCGCCCATTCATATTCGACGATGCCCTTGGTGCCGCCGACCCGCGCGCGCTCGCGCCGCATCTTCTCGGCTTCGGAGATTTCACCGCCGCCGATTTTGGTCGAATCGACGAGCATCCGCTTTGCGCCCGTCGATGTGTCGATTGCCCAGAGGTCGTACCGGTCGCGGTCCGTCGCTCGCGGCAGCAGCAAGCTGGCGTAGTGCCCATCCGGCGAGAGCTTGAGCTGGCGCGGCGTCGGACCGGAGATCGGCGGACTCGCGAAGATCCGCTCGATCGTCAGTTGCTTCTGCGGGACTCCGGGAGGCGGAGCGGCCGCGACGAGAAGCGGCACGGCCGCCAGCATAAGAAAACGCATGCCGCTGTTGTTAGCTGCCGTGGACGTACGCGCAAGACGAGCGTGCTTCGAGACGGCACTTCGATGCGCTGCGCTTACTCAGTGCCTCCTCAGCATGAGCGGAAAGGAGAACCGCTCATCCTGAGGAGCGGCTGAGCCTGTCGAAGCCGCGTCTCGAAGGATTACGCCTCCGAAGCGTTCTCGGCGCGGGTCGCTTCGAGCTCGGCGCCCTGCCCGCTCGGAACCTCGCGGCGGATGTCGCGGCGCTCGGCGATACGCGCCGCCTTGCCGGTGCGACCGCGAAGATAATAGAGCTTGGCGCGGCGGACGTCGCCGCGGCGGACGACCTCGATCTTGTCGATGATCGGCGAATAGAGCGGGAAGACGCGCTCGACACCCTCGCCAAAGCTGATCTTGCGCACCGTGAAGCTGGAGCCGACGCCTTTGTTGGCGCGGGCGATGCACACGCCCTCGAACGCCTGGACGCGGGTACGATCGCCCTCGATGACTTTCACGCCGACGCGCAGCGTGTCGCCGGGGCGGAATTCAGGAACGGGCTTTTCCTTGGTCAGCGCGTCGATCGCTTCGCGCTCCAGGGTCTCGATCAGGTTCATTTCTTCTTGGCCTTCGTATCACTTCGCCGCGCGCCAGAGGGCGGTGCCTGCGATGCGCCCCCGTGGCGCTCGATCAGGTCCGGCCGCCATAGCCGTGTATCCTCGACCGCTCTTGCGTGTCTCCACGCGGCGATCTTCGCATGATCCCCCGACCGCAGCACCTCGGGGATCGTGCGCCCTTCCCATGTGACAGGCCGGGTATAGTGCGGATATTCGAGAAGTCCCTGTTCGAAGCTCTCATCCTCTCCGCTGGAGGCCGCGCCCATTACCCCGGGGAGCAGCCTTACGCAAGCATCGAGGATCGCCATCGCTCCGAGCTCGCCGCCCGAGAGGACAAAGTCGCCAACGGAGACAGGTTCCAGCGGCCGAGCCTCGAAGATTCGCTCGTCGAAACCTTCGAACCGTCCACAAAGCAGAATCGCCCCCTCGCCCGCCGCCACCTCCCGCACGCGCTTCTGGGTGAGCGGAGCACCGCGAGGCGTCAGTGCGAGCATCGGCCGCCCGTCGGCGACGCTGTCGAGCGCCGCCGCGAGCACGTCGGCACGAAGCACCATGCCCGCCCCTCCGCCGGCCGGCGTGTCGTCCACGCTGCGGTGCTTGTCGGCAGCGAAATCGCGGATGTGGGTCGCGTCGAGGCTCCAGATGCCTTCTTCGAGCGCGCGCCCCGCCAGGCTGTGCCCGAGCGGGCCAGGGAACATCTCGGGATAGAGCGTCAGGACGGTGGCCCGGAACGGCATCAGCCGCGCCTTCGGCCGGCCAGCACCGCTCCGATCAGACTGCCCGCGAGCGACAGAAGCGTCAGTATTCCCCCGATTGTCGCCAAAGCGGCGATAGCCAGCTCCTCCATTTCAGCGCTTGCACCGTGGTCGGCGGTGGAAATGAACAGAATCCCGAGCAGCGTCGCCACGATCGTGATCGCCGGCAGCACCGATGCCGCCGTCAGCTGCCGCCGACGCGGGGACCATTTTGGGCGCACTGTCGTCAGGAGTGAAACGAGACCGGCGCCCATCAACACCGCGATTGCGAAGCCGATCAACAACAGGGTCGTGTCCATGGCGGCGGGCTAGACGGGAACCGCCGCCATCACAATCCATCGGGATTGACGGCCTGGATCATGGAAACGAGTTCAGGATGACAGCTCAAGCCAGAAAGTCGGGATCGAGGACGATTTGACCGTCCTGCAAGTCAGCGATGCCCTCCCTGAATGGAATCAATGATCGCCTGGCGTCTTTCAGCTCGATTTCCACCAAATCACCCGCGCCATAATTCTCGACCGCGACAACGCTGCCGATCGGCTTGCCCTCGCGATCGACGCACGGAAGCCCAATGAGGTCGGCGTGATAATATTCGCCCTCGTCGAGGGACGGCAGCATGGCGCGGTCGATCTCGACGACCGCGCCGCGCAGGGCCTCAGCTGCCGAACGGTTGTCGATTCCTTCGAACCGAGCAACCGGGCTTTTGCCGTCCCGGATAGAGAGAAGGCGACGCTCGACGCCGCCAACAACGAGGCTGTCATGCCGGGAGAGGCTCTCGATGCCGTCTGCGAAGAGCTTGAGGCGCAATTCGCCCTTTACCCCGTGCGCGCCGGCCACCGCGGCGAGGACTATGTGTTTGTCAGCCATTCTCCTCCCCTCGATTCCGAGGGGAGGGGGACCGTCCGAAGGATGGTAGAGGGGTCTTACAGCGTTCGAGAAGCCCCCTCCACCATTCGCTCTTCGGCGAATGGTTCCCCTCCCCTGCAAATGCAGGGGAGGAAATGAGCATTACTCCGCCTTCTCTTCGGATTCGGCCTGGGGCGAATCCTCGGTGGGCGGAACGACGTCGTCCGCGCCCTCAACCGGTGCCTCGGCGGATTCGCCGATGTCCGTCGCGTCGGGCTGGTCGGCAGCCGCTTCTTCGGCAGGTGCTTCGGCCGTGTCGGGCGTTGCCACCTCTTCCTCGGCGACGGGCGGAGTCTGCTCGGCGATTTCCTCGACGACCTGTTCGGCTTCCGCAGTCGGCTCGGCCGTAGCTTCCTCGACCTCGGCCGCGATCACCGCCTCCGCTTCCTCCTGCGGAGCGGCGGCGGCTTCTGCGGCCTCGGCCTCCTTCGCGGCGCGAGCTTCCACGCGCTCCTTCGCCTTCTCGCCCGGCTCCGCCTTCTGCGGATTGTTGCGCACCGGCCGCTCACGGATTCCGGCGGCATCGAGGAAGCGCAGGACACGGTCGGACGGCCGCGCGCCGACGCCCAGCCAATGCTGGATACGCTCGGCGTCGATCTTCACGCGGTCGGGCGAATCCTTCGCCAGCAGCGGATTGTAGGTGCCGAGCTTCTCGATGAACCGCCCGTCGCGGGGAGAGCGGCTGTCGGCGACCACGATCCGGTAATAGGGCCGCTTCTTGGCGCCACCGCGCGAGAGGCGAATTGCTAGAGCCATTTACGTTTTCCTTTCAGTGTCTTCTGTCTATTTCTTTGAAAATTTATCGAATCCATGCGGCAGGTTGAACGGCGCCGACCCGCCGAGTCCGGGAAGTGCCGGAGGAGCGCCGCCGCCGGAAGGAAGGGCGCCCGGGGGGGCAAGTCCGCCGAGCGCGCCTTCCAAACCGCCCTTGCTGAACATCGCCGCCAGCTTCCCGAGGCCGCCCATCTTCTTGAGGCGCTTCATCGCGGTCGACATTTCCTGGTGCATCTTCAGGAGCTTGTTGATCTCCTGAACGGTCGTTCCGGAGCCCTTGGCGACGCGGATCTTGCGCTTGGCGTTGATGATATCCGGCTTAGACCGCTCCTTCGCGGTCATCGAGGAAAGCATCGCCTCCATATGGACGAGCGCCTTGCTGTCCTGCGCCTTGTCCATCGCGCCTTTCATGCCTTTCATCCCGGGCATCATGTTCGCGAGCGCGCCAAGGCCGCCCATGCGCTGCATCTGCCTCAGGTGAGCCCAGAGATCGTCGAGGTCGAACTTGCCCCTGGCCATCTTGGCCGCGAGCTTCTCGGCCTCCTCGACCTGGATCGTCTCGGCGGCGCGCTCGACCAGGCTGACGACGTCGCCCATGCCGAGGATCCGCCCGGCCACGCGGTCCGGGTGGAAGGCCTCGAGCTTGTCGAGCGCCTCGCCGACGCCGGCGAACTTGATCGGCTTGCCGGTGACCGCGCGCATCGAGAGCGCGGCGCCGCCGCGCGCATCGCCGTCCATTCGGGTCAGAATCACGCCCGAGAGATCGACTTCGCTGGCGAATCCCTTGGCGACATTAACCGCGTCCTGGCCGGTCAGCGCATCGACGACGAGCAGGGTCTCGGCAGGGCTGGACGCAGCCGCAACCGCCTTCATCTCGCCCATCAACTGGTCGTCGACGTGAAGGCGCCCGGCAGTATCGAGCAGCACGACGTCATAGCCCTGCAGCTTCGCCGATTGGAGCGCGCGTTTGGCGATCTCGACCGGTTGTTGACCGGCGACGATCGGCAGCGTGTCGACGTTCGTCTGGCGGCCGAGCACCGCCAGCTGTTCCTGCGCCGCCGGACGGGCGACGTCGAGCGAGGCCATCAGCACGCGCTTGCGCTCGCGCTCGGTGAGCCGCTTGGCGAGCTTAGCCGTGGTCGTCGTCTTACCGGAGCCCTGGAGTCCGACCATCATGATGACGGCGGGCGGCGTGACGTTGAGGTTCAGCTCCGCCGTCTCGGCGCCCAGCGTCTCGACCAGCGCGTCGTTGACGATCTTGACGACCATCTGCCCCGGCGTGACCGAGCGTAGCGCTTCCTGGCCGACCGCTTTTTCCGTGACCTGGTCGACGAAGTCGCGCGCGACCGGCAGCGCGACATCCGCTTCCAGAAGAGCGACGCGCACTTCGCGCATGGCCGCGCGCACGTCCGCTTCCGTGAGCGCGCCGCGCCCGCGAAGCCGGTCGAATACGCTGCCGAGCCGATCGCTCAACGTGTCGAACATTCACTCACTCCATTGCAGGGACAGTCCCTCGTGAGGGACTGTCCCTCGGACCACCACCCGAACGCAAAATACGCCGGCGGACGAAACCTCGTCAGCCGGCGTGCGCCCTCAGGCACTGAGCATCGATGTATGTCCCTTGAGACGCGGCGGCGCTTACCCGCTCATCGCCGCAAGTTCAAGACAGCCGCGGCTTGCCCTTGGGCTTGCGACGGCGCGATGGGCCACCCGGCCCTCCGCCCGACTTGTCAGGCCCGCCGCCGTTCGGCGGACCTCTCCGCGGGCCGCGCGGCGGGCCTCGACGGTCGCTGGGCCGCTGGCGCTCCGGCACCCGGTCCATCGGCCGCGATTGCTGCATCTGCTGGCGCGGGCCGATGGCATAGCCTTCCTTGAGCAACTGGGTGAACGCGGTCCGCGTGCTCTCCGCGATCTGATCCTGAAGCTCCTTGGGCAAATCGGCGAAAGTCACGTTCGGGTGGATCGCCTGGACGTCGCGCAGAAGCTGGTTCGGCAGGCCACCCGACGCGCGCTTCAGCGCGGCGAGCGCGTCGAGCACGGCCGAGAAGATGATCGATTGCATAACGTCGTTCGCGGCTCTCGCCATTGGTCCCTCGCTAGACTCGGCTGTGGCCCCTCCCTAAGTCGCGGCCGATGCGCCGGCACTTCCACAAGATGCATGGGTTGGGCAATGATTTCGTGATCGTCGACGCGCGCGAGCGGCCGTTCGAGGTCACGCCGCAGCTCGCTCACGCCATCGCCAACCGGCGCACCGGCATAGGTTGCGACCAGCTGATCCTGCTCGAGCCGAGCGATGTCGCGGACCTCCGAATGCGCATCTGGAATGCGGACGGAGGCGAGGTTGAAAGCTGCGGCAACGCGGCCCGCTGTGTGCTTCAACTCACCGGATTACGCCTGATCGAGACCGCCGGCGGTCTCCTGGAAGGTCAGGATCTCGGCGATGAGGTCGAAATCGGCATCGGTGAGCCCCACTTCGGCTGGGACGAGGTTCCGCTAGCCTACCCCATGGATACGTCCGACCTGCCTATGGCGTGGGAAGGCCTCGATCACGCGCAGGCGCTCAGCGTCGGCAATCCGCATCTGGTCTTCTTCGTCGAGAGCATCGATGGCGTGCCTTTGGATCATCTCGGGCACAGGATTGAGCACGACCCTGCTTTTCCGGAACGCATCAACGTCAACATCTACGAGATTACGGACGGTGGAATCAGGCTTCGGACCTGGGAGCGCGGCGCGGGCCTGACCCTCGCCTGCGGCACCGGCGCCTGCGCGACGGCCGTCGCGGCGATCCGCAGCAAGCGGGTGGCATCCCCGGTGAAGGTAACCATGCCGGGCGGTTCGCTGACCATCGCCTGGGAGCCTGGCCAGCCCATCCGCATGCGCGGCGGCGCGACCCATGTGTTCGAGGGCGAGCTCGATCTGGAGGCGCTGCAATGAGCGTCGAGACCATCACGCTCGGCTGCCGCCTCAATTTCGCGGAAAGCGACACGATCGCTCGCACGGCACCGCCGGGCGCGGACTGGATCGTCGTCAACAGCTGCGCCGTCACCAACGAGGCGGTGCGCCAGACCCGTCAGGCGATAAGGCGTGCGCACCGGCAACGTCCGGACGCGAAAATCCTCGTGACCGGCTGCGCGGCGGAGCTCGACCCGTCCTCATTCTCGGCCATGCCGGAGGTTTCGCGCGTCGTCGGAAATAGGAACAAGCTCAACAGCCTGGCGGTGAATGACGTCATGGCGCCAGCTTCCGGGGACAGTCCCTCGGCGAGAGACTGTCCCCCTCGTAGCATCGCGCCGTCCGGCTTCCACGGGCATGTCAGAAGCTTCGTCGCGGTCCAGACCGGCTGCGATCACCGCTGCACCTTCTGCTCGATCTGGCAGGCGCGCGGACCGAGCTGCTCGCTGCCGTTCGAGCTGGTGCGGGATGCCGTCGCGCTGGAGCTCGACCGCGGCGCCAAGGAGATCGTGCTGACAGGCGTGGACATGACCGATTACGACGGCGGCCTTGGCCTGCTGTGCCAGCGGCTCTTCTCCGCCGAGCCGCGCCTGAAGCGTCTGCGGCTCTCGTCGCTCGACAGCATCGAGATCGATGAAGCCTTGTTCGAGATGATCTCGGGCGAGCCGCGGTTGATGCCGCATTTCCATCTCTCACTCCAGGCCGGCGACGACATGATCCTCAAGCGGATGAAGCGCCGACACAGCCGCGCCGATGCGGTGCGGACCGTTGAGCGCATCAAGGCAGCGCGGGCGAACGCGACGATCGGCGCGGACCTGATTGCGGGATTTCCCACTGAAACCGAAGAAATGGCACTCAATAGCCTGAAACTGCTGGACGATTGCGACATCATTGCCCCCCACGTCTTTCCCTTTTCGCCGCGCCCGGACACGCCGGCCGCGCGGATGCCGCAATTGCCGCGCGAGGCAGTGAAAGCCCGCGCCGCGCGCCTTCGCAAAGCCGCCGCGGCTCGTCGCATCCGATGGCTCGACAGACTGGCAGGGAGCATCCAGCCGGTCCTGATCGAGGGTGACGGCAGGGGTCATGCAGACAATTTCGCCCCTGTTGTGGTGGAGGGCGCCGAACGCGGGCAATGTGCGAACGCGCGCATCACTGGCCGCGACGGCGATCACCTGACGGCGGTGTGGGCATGAGCTGGCTCGACCGCCTGCGCGGCGGGTTTTCCAAGACCGCCGAGCGAGTCGCCGACAATCTGACTGGTCTCACCAGTCGCGCTGCGCTCGATACGGCGACGCTCGACGATATCGAGGAAGCGCTGATCGCCTCCGATCTCGGACCCGAAGCATCGCACCGCATCCGCGAGGCAATCGCGCGCCAGAAGTTCGAACGGCTGGACGAGCGCGGCCTTCGGACGATCCTCGCTGAGGAAATCGAAAAGATTCTCGCTCCGGTCGCCAAGCCGCTGGAAATCTGGGGATTTCCCCGCCCCCACGTGATCCTCATGATCGGCGTCAACGGCTCGGGCAAAACCACGACCATCGGGAAGCTCGGCCACTGGCTGAAGGAAGAGGATTATGGCGTCCTGCTCGCCGCCGGCGACACCTTCCGCGCCGCGGCAATCGAGCAGCTCAGGATCTGGGGGGAGCGCATCGGCGCACCGGTGATCTCGGGCAAGGAAGGCGGCGACGCGGCCGGAATCGTCTTCGACGGAGTCAAGCAGGCAACCGCCCAGGGGATCGACGTGCTGATCGTCGACACGGCCGGACGCCTGCAGAACAAGGCGCATCTGATGGACGAGCTGTCGAAGATCCGCCGCGTGCTCGGGCGCCTCAATCCCGAGGCGCCGCAGGACATCCTCCTGGTCCTCGATGCCACCACCGGGCAAAACGCGCTTGCCCAGGTCGAGGTCTTCCGCGAGAGCGCGGGCGTGACCGGGCTCATCATGACCAAGCTGGACGGGACGGCGCGCGGCGGAATCCTCGTCGCGGCAGCCGAGAAGTTCGGCCTTCCGATCCACGCCATCGGCGTCGGCGAGAAGGCCGACGACCTTCGCCCCTTCGACCCACGCGCCGTCGCCCGCGCCATTGCCGGACTGCCGCCCGAATGAGCAGCAAAGCCGAGCCGCAGGGCGGCGCCAAGCTCCTCATCGACCTTGGCCCGCTGCTGATCTTCTTCCTGGTCAACTTCTTCGCGCCGGTTCCCGCGGTGCTGAAGATTTTCGTCGCAACCGGCGCCTTCATGGTCGCGATGGTCGTCGCCATGATTTTCTCGGCGATGCGCTATCGCCGTATCTCGCCCTTGCTCTGGTTCTCGGGCGTGATGGTCGTGATCCTCGGCGGCCTCACCATCTGGCTTCACGACCGGACCTTCATCCAGATGAAGCCGACCATCTATTACGCACTCGTCGCCGGCCTCCTCGCTTTTGGATTCGTTACCGGCCGACCGCTTCTCCAGCAGGTGCTGGGGAGCGCCTATCCGGGGCTCAGCGAAGAAGGCTGGCGCAAGCTGACGCGCAATTGGGCGATTTTCTTCGCCTTCATGGCCGTCCTCAACGAGGCCGTGTGGCGCAATACTTCCTGGGACTTCTGGATCGGGTTCAAGCTTTGGGGCGCAATCCCGCTGACCTTCCTCTTCGCCGCCGCGAATGTGCCGATGCTGCTGAAGCACGGCCTGATGAAGGAAGAGGCGACGCCCACTAAACCGGGACCGATCGAATGAGCGATCCGATCCTTTCGATCCGCAAGCTGCGAAAGACCTACGGGACAGGTGTGGACGCGCTGAAATCGGTGGACCTCGACATCCGCCGGGGCGAGATTTTCGCGCTTCTGGGGCCCAACGGCGCGGGCAAGACGACGCTCATCAATATCGTCTGCGGAATCGTCACGCCGACGAGCGGCGAAGTGCTCGTCGACGGCAAGGACTGGCAGTCGAACTTCCGCTACGCGCGCGAACGAATCGGTCTTGTTCCGCAGGAACTTACGACCGAGGCTTTCGAAAGCGTCTGGAATACGGTGAGCTTTTCGCGAGGCCTCTACGGAAAGTCGCGCGACAATGCCCATGTCGAAGATCTGCTGAAGCGCCTGTCGCTGTGGGACAAGAAAAAGACGATCATGATGCACCTTTCCGGCGGCATGAAGCGCCGGGTGATGATCGCCAAGGCCCTGAGCCACGAGCCGGCGATCCTGTTCCTCGACGAACCGACCGCCGGCGTCGACGTCGAGCTCCGCCGCGACATGTGGGAGCTGGTCCGCAAGCTCCGCTCCGACGGCACGACGATCATCCTCACCACCCATTATATTGAGGAAGCCGAAGAGATGGCCGATCGGGTCGGCGTGATCAGCCGCGGCGAGCTGGTCGCGGTCGACGAGAAAAGCGATCTCATGGCGAAGATGGGCCGCAAGACGCTCGACATCGTTCTTGCCGACCCCCTGCCGGCAATCCCACCGGAGCTCGCTGAGTGGAACCTACAGCTCAACGACGAGGGCCACATGCTCCGCTATCAGTTCGACAGTCATGCGGAGCGCACCGGAATCGCCTCGCTGATGCGCCGCCTGGCCGACCTCGGAGTCGCCTACAAGGACTTGTCGACGCACCAGTCGAGCCTCGAAGACATCTTCGTTGAGCTTGTGCACGGCAATGGCCCGGGGACAGTCCCTCGAGAGGGACTGTCCCTCCCTGCGGGAGGCGCGAAATGAACCGCCACGGCATCGCCGCCATCTACCGCTTCGAGATGGCACGCTGGAAGCGAACGCTGTGGCAGAGCCTGATCACGCCGGTGATCACGACAGCGCTCTATTTCGTGGTGTTCGGTTCGGCGCTCGGCAGCCGCATGACGGCGATGGACGGAGTCAGCTACGGCGCTTTCATTGTCCCCGGGCTGACCCTCCTCGCCGTTTTTATGCAGTCGATCTTCAATGCAAGTTTCGGCATTTATTTTCCGAAGTTTACTGGCACAATCTATGAATTGCTCTCAGCTCCGATCTCGAGCTTCGAGGCGGTTCTCGCCTATGTCGGCGCGGCGGTCACCAAGTCCGTCATCCTCGCGCTGGTCACGCTCGCGACCGCTCTGCTGTTTGTCGACGTGCGGGTCGAGCACCCGCTGGCGATGGTCCTGTTCCTGGTCGGGATCAGCACCGGTTTTTGCCTTTTCGGCTTCGCCATCGGCATCTGGGCCCAGAATTTCGAACAGCTGCAGATCATCCCGATGCTGATCATCACGCCGCTGACCTTCCTCGGCGGCGCTTTCTACTCGGTGAAGTCGCTTCAGGATCCGTTCCGAACGATCACCCTGTTCAACCCGATCGTCCACGTGATCAGCGGCTTCCGCTGGAGCTTCTATTCCGTGACCGATGTGCCGTTATGGTCGAGCGTTCTCGTGACTCTGGCGATCATCGCTGTCTGCATGGCGGTGATCGCCTGGATGTTCAGGACCGGCTACCGGCTCAAGCAATAGGCCGGACGCTGCGCTAGGCCGTCAACTCCGCAGTCTTGGAACCCTGCTGGTTGGCGCGCTCGAACCCGTTACCGTCGAGATTCTGGTCGACGAAGTCCCAGTTGACGATGTTCTGGAGCACCGCGGTCGCGAACTTCGGCCGCTCGTTGCGATAGTCGATGTAATAAGCGTGCTCCCACACATCGAGCGTGAAGAGCGGCACCATCCCGTCATGGACGATCGGCGTGTCCGCGTCGTGAAGCGACGTGATCCGCAGCGCGCCGCGGTCGAGGACCAGCCAGGCCCAGCCGCTTGCGAAGTGATTGACGCCCTCCTCGTGCAGCTTCTGGAGCATGGTTTCGGTGTTGCCGAACCCATCCTCGATCAACTTGGCGAGCTTGCCACCCGGCTGCTGGCCCTTGGCCGGCGCGAGGCACTGCCAGAAGAAGCTGTGGTTCCACAGCTGAGCGCTGTTGTTGAAAAGCTTTCCATTGCCGGCGCGTTTCGCCTCGCGAACGACTTGCAACAGCGACGCGCCGCCGAGGCTGCTATCCCCTTCCACCAGCTCGTTCGTCTTGTTGACGTACGCTTTGTGGTGCTTGCCGTAGTGATAGTCGAGCGTTTCGGCCGACATGTGCGGCGCGAGCGCGTCCTTGGCATAAGGTAGATCGGGCAGCTGGAAGGGCATGATCAGGGCAACTCCTTGGACTCTCGGGATATTAGCGGAAGGACCGCTTATTCCCCTTTGTTCTTCCCCGCCCCTGTTACCCGAATTGACCTCGGGACGGCAATTTTCAACCCCGACGCGACCGCAAAACGGCCGTTTGCGACGGATGGGGCGCTAATCCGCGTCCGACATGGGAGGCGCGCGATCCTTCAGGCTGACGCTATTGAGCGACGACTCGATAGTCCGCCAGATATTGCTTCGGCAGCCTCCATCGCGGCTCGAGCTCGTGCGCGCGCTTGAGGTCCGCATAGGCGGATTGAAAGTCACCCATCTGCTCGTACGCCACGCCGCGTGCGAAGATCGCCAGCGCCTCCCGATCGGGGTTCCGGCTGATTCCTTCCTGCAGGAAGGGCAGCGCCTCGCGGCCCTGTCCGCTGCGCAAGCGGAGGAAGCCCTTGTTGAGCCAGGCGTCCGCGAGGTTCCGATCGAGCGCCAGCGCCGCGTTGAAGTCGGCATCGGCACCGGCTTCACTGCCGCGGACCATCCTGACGATTCCCCGATTGACGTAGGTCGCCGCCCTGTCGGATGGCGACAACCCCTCCTCCTCGAGCGCACGCGTGCATCCGTCGACGGCCGACCTCCGATCGTCCTGCGAAAGCGCGGATTGGTAGCAAAGCCGCGACAGAGGGCCACCGACGGTGATGACGGCGCTGTGAGCGGCGGAAAGCGGGATCGCCAGCGATGCGATGCCCACGGCCAAAGTCAGGCTTTTCATCTCAAGCCTCCTTTCCACAAGCATGTGCGCCATACGCCTATGCGAAGGCTGCTTCACGCGCGAATCGACGAACGGGCGAAGCGCCTTAGGACGCGTCCTGGAGCTTGTGGCGCTTGAGCGCATGGCGGAGCTGGTCGTAGCTGAGGCCCAGCGCCGCCGCGGTCGCCCGCTGGTTGAAGCGGTTGCGCTTCAACCCGTCCTCCAGCAGCTGCCGCTCGTAGGCCGATACCGCACCGCGAAAATCATCGGTCGAGACCGGCAGATGCTCAGTGGAAGCAAACTCCTGCGCCGCGGGCGTCGAGCTATCGGCGCTGGTCTCGGTCTGAGCTTGGGCCGAGCCGGCAGCCGCGGGCGCCCAAGGCGAACGAAACGGATTGAAGGTCATCTCGTCGATCGGGCGTTCGGGATCTTCGTGCTGGTAGACGGCGCGCTCAACCACGTTCCTCAGCTCGCGCACGTTGCCGGGCCAGGCGTAGGCCTCCAGCTCGGCCATGGCGCGCGGCGTGAACCCGGGCCAGTTGGTCCATTCGAGCTCGGCCGCCATCCGGCGCCCGAAATGGTCGGCGAGCAAAGGAACATCGCCGTCGCGCGCCTTCAGCGGCGGCAGCGTGATCACCTCGAACGAGAGCCGGTCGAGAAGATCGGCGCGAAACTTGCCCTTCTCGACCTGCGCCGGAAGACTCTCATTTGTGGCAGCGACGATCCTCACGTCGACCGAGATCGGCTTGGACGCACCGATGCGCGTAATCTCCCCATATTCGGTGGCCCGCAGCAGCCGATCCTGCGCCGGCATCGACAAGGTGCCGAGCTCGTCCAGGAACAAAGTCCCGCCGTCCGCCTCCTCGAAGCGGCCGTGCCGTGTCTTGGCGGCGCCGGTGAAGCTGCCCGCCTCGTGGCCGAACAGCTCGGCCTCGATCAGGTTCTCGGGCAATGCCGCGCAGTTCATGATAATTAGCGGCCCGGCCCAGCGAGTAGAGAGGTGATGGAGGCGTTCGGCGATCAGCTCCTTGCCCGTTCCGCGCTCGCCGATGACCAGCACGGGGCGGTTGAGCGGCGCGGCACGGCTCGCCCGCTCGACCGCGTCGAGAAAGGCCAGGCTCTGGCCGATGAACTGGTCCGTCCGCTCCATATTTTCTCAATCAGAAATTTGACCGACTGTTGGTGGCAAATCCCACCATTTGGCAAGGATTTTCGCTTTGGTTTCACGCGCAAAATAGCGATTTCCCCTCAAACATGGGCTTTCCGACGCTATGGCATGACTTTTGTATGGTTATGAGCAGGTTCAGGGCCCTGATTTTGGAATTCGGAGTGATTGGATGAGTATCTTTTCCCGAACAAGGGACATCTTCGCGGCGAACATCACCGAGATGCTCGACCGCTCGGAAGACCCGGCGAAAATGATCCGGATGGTCATCCTCGAGATGGAGGAGACGCTGGTCGACGTGCGCGCGTCCGCCGCACGCTGCATTGCCGACGCCAAGGAGATGCGTCGCGCGCTCGCGCGGCTGGACGAGCTTCAGAATAACTGGACCGAGAAGGCTGAGCTGGCACTCAGCAAGGACCGCGAAGACCTCGCCAAGGCCGCGCTGATCGAGCGCCAGAAGGCCGCCGACATGGGCGAGGGCCTCCGCGACGAAATCAAGACGATCGACGACACGCTCAAGGGCTACGAAGGCGATATCGCCAAGCTGCAGAACAAGCTGCGCGAAGCTCGGGCGCGTCAGAATGCCATCAATACCAGGTTCGAGAGCGCGGTCACGCGCGCCAGGGCGCGCGAGCTCGTCAATGGCAACCGCACCGAAGATGCCTTTTCCAAGTTCGAGCTGCTTGAGCGACGCGCCGATTTCGCCGAAGGGCGCGCCGACGCACTCGGCATGACTGGTCCGAAGAGCCTCGAGGAAGAGATTGCCGAGCTGAAGGCCGCGGAATCGGTCGACAAGGAACTGGAAGCGATGAAGGCCGCGATGAAGGCCAAGGGGAAATAATCGATGGAAGACATCCTCATTCCCGTCCTGATCGTCGGGATGCTGTTCATCGGCCTGCCGTGGCTGATCTTCCATTACGTGACCAAATGGAAGCAGGCGGCGACGCTCACGTCGGGCGACGAGAAATTGCTCGACGAACTCCACGACGCTGCACGCCGCCTCGACGACCGGCTGTGCACGATCGAGCGGATCATGACGGCCGAAAATCCGGACTGGCGCCAGCAATGCATGCCGGGCCGCGATCCGAGCCAGCGCTTGCTGGCGGACGGTGAATGATGGCCTACGACCGCTACCCGCCGCCGGAGCAACGCTCCAACCGGCCGCAATATGTGAGCGAGCAGCCGGCGAGCCACACCCGCTTCTACCGCGACAAGCGCAACGGCAAGCTGTTCGGCGTTTGCGCCGGCATCGCCGATTACACGGGCTTCGACGTCAGTCTCGTGCGCGTGTGCTTCCTCGCCGCGATGTTCCTCAGCGGCGGCTCGGTCCTGCCCTTCTATTTCATTGCGGCAATGATCACGCCGACCAAGCCCCGCGAGCTCGAATATTCGAACAGCGAGGACCGCCAGTTCTGGCAGGGCGTGCGGGCCTCGCCGGCGCGGACGGCGCGCGACATCCGCTCGCGCTTCAAGGATATCGACCGGCGCCTGGCCGACATCGAAAGCTATGTGACGACCGAAAACCGCACGCTCGCACGCGAGATCGACCAGCTTCGTTGAGCTTCAGGAAGGGGCAAAAAGCATGTCGTGGGGAGGACCTGGATTCGTCATTGCGATCGTCGCCATATCGACGATGGGCTGGCTGATCTCGACCTGGATCCGCGCCCGGCATGGCTATCCGATCGAGAATGAATGGTGCGGCATGTCCCACAAGGGCGACAGGGCCGCGTCGGCAAGCAAGGTCGCGCTTCTGACGAAGGAGAACGAACGGCTGACGGGGCAAATCTCGAAGCTCGAGGAGCGGATCGCCACGCTCGAGCGGATTGCCACCGATCCAGCGGAACGCACCGCGCGCGAAATCGAAAAGCTACGCTAGGAAGCGAAGGAAATACTCAATGGACCCGGACGTCTTTCGAATCATCAGCATGACCCTCGGTGTCCTCCCCTATGTCGCGATCATCGTCGCGCTCGGGGTTGGCGGGTCGCTTCTGTCAACCTGGCTCAAGATCAAGAACGGCTATCCGCTGCAAAACAGCTGGGGCTTTCCGATCCATCCCAAGACCGACCAGGAGTCCGCTGAGCGCATCAAGCTTCTGACCGGCGAGAACGCGCAGCTTCGCGCGGAGCTCGGATCGGTCAAGGACCGGCTCGAGACGATTGAGCGGATCGTCACCGACAGCCCGTCGAAGCTCAGCCATGAGATCGACGCGCTGGCGATCGACAAAGGCGGACGCGCCTGATGGGCCCGGCCGAAGTCTTCGTTGCGCTGATCGTCATCGGGCTGCCCGTCATCCTCCTGATGATCATCGCCAACCGCTTCTTCCGCCTGCGTGAGAGGAAGCTGGAGGTCGAGGCAGGCTTGGCAGCGGAAAAAGCCGCACAATATGCGTCCCGTTCGACGGAGCTGGAGCAACGCGTGCGCGTGCTGGAGCAGATCGTCACTGACGGCGGCGCCCAGACGGCGGCGCAGATCGAGGCGCTTCGCGAGAAACCGAAAGAGAAAGCAGGAGACAATTTCCAATGAATCCGCTCGAAATGGTGGTGCTCATCGTCGCGATCGTGATGGTCGCAACGATATTCATCAGGCGGATGGAGCTGGGGAAGAACCCGCCAAGCCAGGCCGATAGCGAGAATCAGCGGCTGCGGCAGCAAGTCACGGTGCTGCAGCAGCGAATCAACACGCTCGAGCGGATTGTCACGGATCGCGGTGTCCAAACCGCGGCACAGATCGAGGCGCTCCGGGAGCGCGATAACGTCGGAGCGGAGGACGAAGCCTGATGGACGGTGGGCAACTCACGGCTGTTCTGATCGTGGCGATCGTCATGATCGCATCGATCGTCAGGGCCAAATACGGCTACGGCCGGTTCGGCCGGCATGGCCGGCGCGACAGGAGCGAAATCGCGCCGCAGGAACATGCGGAAAACCTCCGCCTTCGCGACGAGGTCAAGGAGCTCAAGGAACGGATCAAGGTCCTCGAGCGGATCACCGTCGACAAGGAAAACAGCCTGTCTCGCCAGATCGAAGAGTTGCGCGATCGCTGATTCCCCTCCCTAGAAGGGAGAGGAGAGTGGTGATACTCGCGCCGCATGGCCGGCCTTCCCGCAATCGACGACATCCTCGAAGAATATCAGCTGGTCGAGGCCGAGGACCGCTACCGGCTGCTGATCGATCTCGGGCGCCAACTGGAGCCCATGCCCGATGCGCTGAAGACCGACGCGACGAAAGTGCGCGGGTGCTCGGCGTCCGTCTGGGTCTATCCGACGGCGTCCGAGGGTCGGCTGCATTTCCTCGCCGACAGCAACGCGGCGATCACCAAGGGCATCGTCGCGCTGATCCTGTCGGCGGTGCAGGACAAGCCCGCCGCCGAAGTCGCGGAGATGGACGTCGCCGAGGTCCTCGCACCCTTTGAACTCCGGAAACATCTCAGCGCCAACCGCACGCAGGGCGTGCCCAACATGATCGCGCTCGTGAAGCAGACGGCGGAGCGCTACGCTTCCGCGGCTTAAGCCGCCTTGCCGTTCTTCCGCTCTTCGGTCCTTTTCAGCACGTCATAGGCCGCCTGAACCTGCTTGAACCGCTTCGCGGCTTCGGCGTCACCGGGATTGGCATCCGGGTGCGTTTCCTTGACGAGGCGGCGATGGGACGCCTTGATTGTCTTGAAGTCCGCGTCGCCGTCGAGTTCCAGCGCGTCCAGCGCGCGCATTTCGTCGCGGCTGCGGCTGCCGTCGCCCGGCCCCGCCCATTTCCATTGCGCCGACTGGCGGAAACCCTTCGCTCCCGTTTCCTCCTCGGCGGCGCGGCGAGCGGCTTCTTCGGGGCTGAGGCCGGCGAAATAATTCCAGTTCCGGTTGTATTCGGCGGCGTGCGCTTCGCAGAAGTACCAGCGCTCGCGGCTGTTCGGCGCCTTGGGCGCGGGGCGGTCGCCGACATCGCCGCACCCCTCACGATCGCACAGCCGCACCTTCGCGGCGCCCGTCCCCTTGGTGCCGTACGGCCGCCAGCGCGGAAATCCCCAGTCGTTCGATCTCTTCTGCTTCGGCATGCTCTTCCCACTAGTCATTGCGAGCACAGCGAAGCAATCCACCCGCTGCCGTTCGTGGATTGCCGCGTCGCTGCGCTCCCCGCAATGACGCGACAGAATGAAATGCCAGAGGGCCTGTAAGCCGGGTTCTGTCCATCGCGCATCGCTGTGCGACTGTGCGGCCATTCCTCTAGGAGACGGGTTGCCCCGCCCCTCAAGCAACCAACCCGGGCGCCGAGCCGGAACCAGGCTCATGTGGCGCCCCTATTCGGTCTTGCACCCGGTGGGGTTTACCGTGCCGGCCCCGTTGCCAGGGCCGCGGTGCGCTCTTGCCGCACCCTTTCGATCTTACCCGTCCGAAGGCGGGCGATATGCTTTCTGTGGCACTGTCCCTGATACACCTCCGCCAAGGCTTCGGCGCACCGCCGGGCGTTACCCGGCACCGTGAGTTCCGTGGAGCCCGGACTTTCCTCGCCTCGCTTGCGCGAGCCGCGGCCGCCCGGCCCTCTGGCTGCGCCGATATAGGGGCTCCGCGCACGCAGGGACAGCCCCTCAGCGAGGGATTGTCCCTCATTACTGCGGTCTCGGCAGCAACAGCGCGAGCAACTTCGCCCGGCATTCACCGTCGATGATCCCGTCGATGCAGTCCGGGCGAAAGCGCCGCTGGAAGGCGATCACCGCCTTCTGCGCGTCCGTGACGTCATAGCCGAAGCGTTCGAGCGCAAGCAGAAACCCCGCGTCGGTCCAATAGGGATCGATGAGATCGCGAGTCGGGCTCGGCAGCGCCAGGCGTCGCTTGGCGAGCGCTCCCCATGGGAACAGCTCGCCGGGATCGTCCTTGCGCGCCGGGGCGACGTCGGAATGCCCGACGACATCGCCGCGGCCGATGCCGTGTCGCTCCTTGATGTCGGCGACGAGCGGGATGAGCGCGGCGATTTGCTCGTCCGGGAACGGACGGTAACCGAACTCATGGCCGGGATTGACGATCTCGATCCCGATGCTCGCGGAGTTGACGTCGGTGACCCCGCGCCAGCGCGACTTGCCCGCGTGCCAGGCGCGTTTCGATTCATCGACGAGCCGGTAAATGCTGCCGTCCTCATCGACGAGATAGTGACACGAGACCTTCGCCTCGGGCGAGGTCAGCCGGCCGAGCGCACTCTCGATGTCCGGCATGCCGGTATAGTGAAGCACGATCATCGAAACCGGGAGCGCCCGCTCGTCGAAATTGGGCGAAGGCCTGTCGATGCAATTCATGGCGCCGCAATGGCGCACAGCTATGGTCTGGCGGTCAAGCCCCCGTAGAAGCGCGCCGGTCGCCCTGGCGCTTCTCGACTCGGCTGCCGTCACCCATCAGTCGGTATAGACCACGCGCATTGATGTCGGCCCCGAGTTTGCTCGTCTGGCCAATGACGGTCTCCCCCGCCCCCAACATCAGCCAGCCGTCTTCGGCCATCGCGCCCGCAAGCCGCTCGAAGCTGACCGCTTTCTTCTCGGGGTTGAGATAAAGGAGCACATTCCTGCAAAGGACGATGTCGAACCCGCCAGGATGCGGCGCGGCCTCGAGCAAATTGTGCACCTGGAAACGCACGGGGCGGCGCAGCTCCTCGACCGCGCGCCAGCCGTCGGCGCATTCTTCGAACCACTTAATCATCTGGTTGATGCCGAGCCCGCGCTGGACCTCGAACTGGCTGTAACTGCCGCATCTCGCCCGATCGATGCAGGACGATGAAACGTCGGTGCCCAGGATGTCGACGGTCCAGCCGCGCCACTTCTCCGCTTCCTCGGCGAACAGCATCGACAGGGAATAGACCTCTTGACCCGTGGAGCAGCCGGCCGACCAGATACGCAGCCGTTTCGAATTGGCCCGCTTCTGCGCGAGTTCAGGCAAGGCGTGGCGCTGAAGCACATCGAACGGCGCGCGGTCGCGGAAAAAATAGGTCTCGTTATTGAGCAAGGCTTCGACCACCATCTGCGAAAGGTTCGGCTCCTTGCCCATCACGAGAATGGTGATGAGCTCGTCGAGCGAGGCGATCCCGCGCTCGCGGAGGAGCGCCGAGAGCGCCGTCTCGATCCGCCACCTGCGGCTCATCGTCAGCTGTTGCCCGGTCCGGGCCTCCAGAAGGCCGGCGAGGATTCGAATGGAGCTGTCGCTTATTTGCATTCGCGCTGCTCCTCGGTGCGCGAAACGATCCGGCGCGCGATCTTGTCCGGCGGAAGGACCGCGCACGCGAGGCCGGCGTCGAGGATCGCGCGCGGCATTCCCCAGACGGCGGAACTCGCTTCGTCCTGCGCGACGACGCAACCACCGCAGGCGACGAGACGCGCGGCGCCCTCGACTCCGTCGCGACCCATGCCGGTCAGGATGACGCCCATCGCCCCCGACCCGAAAATCGATCCGGCCGACGCGAACATCGGGTCGACCGACGGCATGCAACCGCTTTGGCTACGCCCGTGCGTCAACCGCACGATTGCGCCGCGCTTCGAGGGCTCGAGCGTCAGATGGGCATCGCCCGGTGCAAGCAGGATCTCGTCAGGCCGAAGCGGCATGTGGTCTTCGGCAACCACCGCCGAGCGATGCGCGATCGTCCCGAGCTGGCGCGCGAACACGGGCATGAAGGGCATCGGCAAATGCTGCGTGACGAGGATCGGTACCCCGATCCGCCGCGGCAGCTCCCGGAACAGCACGCCGAGCGCGTGGATGCCGCCGGTCGAGGCGCCGATCGCGAGCAGGTCGATGGGATCGGTGGGCATTGCCCGGAGCGAGGGCTTGGACCCCACCGGCCTGGCCGGCGTCGGGTCCATCGGAACCCTGGAAGCGTAACCGAGCGCCTTCAGCTTGCTCAGCAGGATTTCCGAGAATTTGCCGTTGAAGCGCCCCGTGCCGGGCTTTGGCATGGTGTCCGCCGCACCGAGCGCCAGCGCGGCCACGGTTTCCTCCGCGCCTTCGTCGGCAAGCGAGGAGACGATCATCACCTTCGCGCCTGCCCCGGCGGCGATGATCCTTGGAATCGACTTGAGCCCGCCGTCGCCCGGCATTTCGAGGTCGAGCACGACCACGTCGACGCGACATTCAGCAAGCGCCTCGATGGCGGCTTCGGCCGTGCCAGCGACCGCGGTGATTTCGAACGCAGGGTCGCTCTCCACCATCCGCGACAGCACCGCGCGCGCGACGTTCGAATCGTCGACGATCATCAGGCGGATGCGCCGCCGCGGCGCCGATGAGCCTTGGCGCGGGCCTTCCTGGCGGTCCCGCGATCTGGCGAGCACCCGCTCCATAATCAGAAGCTCAGGCTACGCCGACGAGCTGGAGTTTGATGTGAAGCGTTTCCCGATCGAACGGTTTCATCACATATTCGTCGGCACCCGCCTCGAGCGCCGCGCGGATATGCGCCATGTCGTTCTCCGTCGTGCAGAACACGACCTTCGGCTGGTCGCTGTGGCCGCGCTGGCGAAGCAGGCGAAGGAATTCCATGCCGCTCATCACCGGCATGTTCCAGTCGAGCAGAACTACGTCGGGCATCTTCGCTTCGCAGCGGGACAAGGCCTCCTGACCGTCACCGGCCTCCTCGACCTCGAACTCGAGAGTCTCGAGGATATGCCGCGCGACTTTGCGGATCACCTTGGAGTCGTCGACGATCAAGCAGCTCTTCATCTTTTGGGCATCCCGATTCAGGTCCGGCAGTCATTAATCGCTAAGGGTAACGAAGAGCTTAAGCAGCCTTCACCTCGGCGGCGCCGGCAATCAGCGCGGCGACGTCGACCAGCAGCAGCGGCCCGCTCTCCGTGTCCACCATGCCTTGCGACACGCGCTCCCAGCCAGGGCCCATCGCCGCGCGCATCGGAGCGGGATCGGACAGCGCCTCGACCACGTCTTCGACGAGGTCGACGATGAGTGCGTAATGATGGCCATCGAAATCCACCACCGCCGCTTCGCGAATCCCGTCCGAGCAATCGGCCTCGCCGAGCTCGAGCGAGCGCATGCAGTCGATGACGGTCAATACGCGGCTGCGCAGGGCCGAGAGCCCGGCGACATGCGGCGCGGCGCGCGGGACCGGGATCAGCGTATCCAGCTCGACCACGGATTCGACCGACGCCGCGGGCAGCGCGACGCGCTCCCCGGCAATCGTCACGACCAGCAGAAGCTCGTTCACTTGCCCCTCCCCGAACCGGCCGATTTGAGCGCCATCAGCAGTCCGGCGCGATCATAGCGGTAGATGCTCTCGTCCTTCTTGCCCGATGCTTCTGGAGCGGCGCGTAGCCAGATCGTCTTTTTCGCCGCATCCTGGCCGACGTCGGCACCTTGGGACGCAATCACCAGGTCGGCATCGCCGTCATGCTCGTCACCGACCACGCGATATCCCGCCGCCTCGACGATCGGGCGGAGCATGTTCTGCATCCAGGGATCGTCGCTCGGAAGCCGGCAGACCAATTGGTCGCTGCTTCGGGCGGCGGTTCCAACGTGATTGGCGAAGAGCCAATGCGCGTCGACCAGCTCGGCCGGCTCGCCGTTGATCAGCGAAACGCCGGAAATCTCGCCCGCCTGCTCCGCGTGAATGACTTCGCCCTCGACTGTCGCGAAGTCGATGACCTCGGCGAAGGCGTAGCCGATTTCATGCGCGCCGTCGTTGAGACGGAACAGGCGCACTTTGCCCTCGCCGAGCTCGGCGCCCGAAACCCCCGCGAGCGTGAGAATGGCGTCGCCGAGCTGGACCCTGAGCTGTCCGGCCGCCGGGCGGATGGCGCTTGCGGGAACCTCCTCGATCCGGTCGACGACGGCGAGGCTCAGCGCTCGCCGGCTGCCGTCCAGGCCGCGGAACAGAAGCACTCCGGTTGCCTTCGACGCGGCCGGACCCGATGATTCGGCAATCCGCGCGGCCCGCTCCTGCGCCTCCAGCTTCACGCCGCCGACTTCGGCGAGACCGGCCGGGTCGAACAGGAGGATCGGGCTGCCGTCGTCGGCGAGCGTAGTTCCCGCATAGAGGCCGGTCGCCATGACCGCCGGAGCGGCCGGTTTCACCACCAGTTCCTCGTGGTCGTGGATTCGATCGACCGACAGAGCGTAAACGTCGCCGCCCGCCGGGCGAAGAACGACGAGGTTGCGATCCTTCTCGTCCACTTCGCTGGCGATCCCGAGAATGTCGGCGAGCGAAACTTCGGGCACCCGGCGCCCGCGGATGGTCGCGACACCGGCGCCGCCGAGATGTTCGAGCGTCACGGCCTCGCCAGTCGCGCGAACGATTTCCTCGATCGCCGAGCGGGGAATCGCGAAGCTCTGACCGGCAATCGACACGGTCAGCGCCGGGATGATGGTCAGCGTCAGAGGAACGCGCAGCGTCATCCGCGTGCCCTCGCCGATCGTGCTGTCGACTTCGACGATTCCGCCGATCCGCTCGATGTTCGAGCGGACCACGTCCATGCCGACCCCGCGGCCCGAAATGGCGGTGACTTCGCTCGCTGTCGAAAGGCCCGCTTCGAAGATCAAGGCGAGCTGCTCGCGCGGGCTTAGCTGGGCTGCGTCCGATTTATCGATGACTCCGTTGGCGATAGCCTTCTCGACCAGCTTCTTGCCGTCGATTCCGCGGCCATCGTCGTGGATGTCGATGAGGATCTGATTGCCCGACTGGCGCGCAGCGACGGACAGGATTCCGATCTCGCGCTTGCCGGCCTTGAGCCGCTCCGCCGGCTTTTCGATCCCGTGATCGACGGCGTTGCGGATGATGTGAGTCAGCGGATCGCGGATCATTTCGATCATTTCGCGATCGAGCTCGACGTCGCCTCCTTCGATATCGACCAGCACCTGCTTGCCGAGTTCGGCCGACAGATCGCGGATCATGCGTGGCAAGCCGACGAACAGATTCTCGATCCGCTGCATGCGCGTGCGCGTGATCGCGTCGCGCATTTCCGCGATGATCGAGGAGAGGCGTTCGAAAGCGCCGTCTACAGGCACGTCGGCCGAAGATTCGCGCAGCCGCCGCGCCAGCTCATTGCGCGCGAGAACCATGTCGGAGACGGTGCTCATCACACGGTCGAGCAACTCGACGGAAAGACGGATCGTTCGCGGAGCCGCTGCCCTTCCCTGCGCTTCGACGAAGGCCGCGGCAACAGGCGCGGCCGCGACTTCGGCCCCTTCGGCGAGAGCATCGATCAATGCACTGTCATCGCCGGCTGGCATGTCCTCGCCCGCTTCGATGGCGGCGACCATCTCGGAAATTCGGTCGATAACCGCAAGCACGGCGCTCACGAGGGCAGCGTCGGCCTGCCTGCGGCCGGCCCGAACGTCCGCGAGGGCGTCCTCGGCGGCATGGCTCAGCGCCTCCAACCTCGGAAAGTCGAAGAAGCCGCAATTGCCCTTCACCGTGTGGACGAAGCGGAAGATGCTATCGAGGCGCGCGCGATCGTCGGGCTCGGCTTCCCAGGCGACGATTTCCCCGCCAAGGGCTTCGAGCATTTCGCGGCATTCGGCGACGAAATCGGCAATCAAATCGTCCATCGACGGGTGAGCCCCTCAGCGCTGCGTTGCGCGAGCCTTATGCCGGGCAGGAGTTAACGCGTCGTTATCCCTGTCCTGAGCGCGGTCGAAGGGCCTGAATTCCCTTTCAAGCGGGGAGCGTGGCGCCAATCATCAGGACCGGGCTGGACGCGTCCGACAGCTGGATCGACCCTCCACCCTCGGCCGCAAGGTTGTGCGCCAGCCAGGCGCCCGCCGCGCGCGGTTCTATCGGACTGCCGTTTCCGCCCGTTGCGAGCATTTCTCGAAGCGCCGGGTCGAGGAGGATTCGCGGGCCCTCCGCGCGCACCGCCAGCTCGATCTGGCCGTCGCGCGTCTCCGCGCCCACATCGAGCCGGCCGCCGCGCACCAGCGCATCGCCGCCGAGCAGCGCCAGGTTGAGCAGCAGCCTGATCGCACCCTTGGGAAGCTTCTCTTCGGTGACGACCCAGCCGAATTCGACACGCCGCTCGGCCCCGAACAGCCCCTCCAGCGCGACCTTCGCTTCGTGCGTATCGATCGCGTCGCCGAAACCTCCCCCGGCACCGAACGCGAGGCGGAAGAATTTAAGCTTGTTCGCCGACGCCCGCGCACTGTCGCCGAGGAGCTCGATGCATTTCTCGCGCATTTCTGGATCGGTTTCGTCGGCGAGCAGCTCGATCCCGTTGTTGAGCGCGCCGACCGGCGACATGAGGTCGTGGCAAAGCCTCGAGCAGAGCAGGCTGGCGAGGTCGACCGCGTTCACAAGCGCTGAATGCGTCAGACTTTAACGTTAGGCAAGGATTCGGTCCTTCGAGACGCCGCTTCGACTTCGCTCAGCGGCTCCTCAGGATGAGCGGGAAAAGCCATCACCGCTCATCCTGAGGAGGGCCTGAGCAGGCGAAGCCGGTCGAAGGCCCGTCCCGAAGGACATTGAACGGTCGCGGCCTCAACCCATATCCAATGATGATGGGGGGTCATCGGATGATCGAGGTGCGCCTGGAACCCGCCCATGGGGGGTGGCGGCTCGACCGTGCGCTCGCCGCGGCGGTGCCGACCCTCTCGCGCGAACGGCTGAAAGCGCTGATCCGCGGCGGTGCGGTGGAAAGCGGTGGCGTGCCTATCCGCGATCCGGCGATGAAGGTGAAGGGCGACGAATGCTTCCAGGTGACCATCCCTGAGCCCAGGCCCGCGCATAACGAGCCGCAGGACATTCCGCTGAACATCGCCTTCGAGGACGACCATTTGCTCGTGGTCGACAAGCCGGCGGGCCTGGTGGTTCACCCGGCGGCCGGCAACCTCGACGGAACCTTGGTGAACGCCTTGCTCCACCATTGCGCGGGCAAGCTTTCGGGCATCGGCGGAGTCGCGCGGCCGGGCATCGTGCACCGGATCGACAAGGACACGTCGGGCCTGCTGGTCGTCGCCAAGACAGACGTCGCGCACGAAGGGCTGGCGAAGCAGTTTGCGGCCCATTCGATCGACCGGCGCTATCTGGCGATCGTCTCGGGTGTACCGAAGGCGGCTTCTGGCATCGTCGATGCGCCGCTCGCGCGCTCGGCGGCCAACCGCAAGAAGATCGCCGTGGTCGAGGGACATCGCGGCAAGCGCGCCGTGACTCACTGGAAGCGCCTCGAAATCCTGAACGAGGCCGCGCTCGTCGAATGCCGGCTCGAAACCGGACGCACACACCAGGTTCGCGTCCATATGGCCTCGATCGGCCATCCTTTGCTCGGCGATCCGGTTTATGGCCGTTCGGGAAAGACGCACGGCAAGCTACTCAAGGAGCTTGGCTTTCACCGCCAGGCGCTCCACGCAGCCGAGCTCGGCTTCACCCATCCGGTGACGAAGAGCAGGCCGGCGTTTTCAAGTGCCATGCCGCCCGACATGCAGGAACTGATGCGGGCGCTTGGTGTATAATAGTTAACGGGCTAGGGCTGCGCGAAACGCCCTCGCAAAACGGAGAAGACGAGGAAAATGGCTGAACGAAAAAAAATCGTCTCACTCCCCGCGTCCGGTGGGGAGGCCGGACTCAACCGCTATCTCGCGGAAATCAAGAAATTCCCGATCCTCTCGCCGGAGGAGGAATATATGCTCGCCAAGCGCTGGCGCGAGCATGGCGACACCGATGCCGCGGCGAAGCTGGTCAATTCGCACCTCCGCCTCGTGGCCAAGATCGCCATGGGCTACCGCGGTTACGGCCTGCCGGTCAGCGAGCTGATCAGCGAAGGCAATATCGGCCTGATGCAGGGCGTGAAGAAGTTCGAGCCCGACCGCGGGTTCCGCCTCGCCACTTACGCTATGTGGTGGATCAGGGCCTCGATCCAGGAATTCATTTTGCGCAGCTGGAGCCTCGTGAAGATGGGCACCACCGCGGCGCAGAAGAAATTGTTCTTCAACCTGCGGCGGATGAAGAACCAGATCGACGCGTTCGAAGAAGGCGATCTGAAGCCCGCCGACGTGACCAAGATCGCGACCGACCTCGGCGTGACCGAGGACGAAGTCGTGTCGATGAACCGCCGGATGGCGATGGGCGGCGACACCAGCCTCAACGTCTCCCTGAAGGGCGACGAGGGCAGCGAGAGCCAGTGGCAGGACTTTCTCGTCGACACCGGTCCGCTCCAGGACGAGTTGCTGGCCGAGGACGAGGAAACACAGGTGCGTCACGATTTGCTGGTGACGGCACTCGAAAGCCTGAACGACCGCGAAAAGCACATATTGATGGAGCGCCGCCTCGCCGACGAGCCGAAGACGCTTGAGGAGCTGAGCCAGGTCTACGGCGTCAGCCGCGAACGAATCCGCCAGATCGAAGTGCGGGCATTCGAGAAACTCCAGGCGGCGCTGCTGCGGTTGGCGGGAGAGAAAAGGCTGCTGCCCGCGGCTTAACGCGACGAAGCGCGCCTGAAGCGCTCGAAGATCGGGTCGGGAACGCCACAGAATTCGATTTCCTTGCCCATCTGGACAATCACGTGATTTACCTCGCGGGGTTCGGTGGCGGGTCGCCCATGATCGATGCGGATACCCAGAGCGGCCAACTGCGAGACGGTGAAGAACAGCCCTTCCCGCGGGACCGCGCGGCCCGGATCGCAATCAGCGTCGTCTAACGCATCTAAATCAACGCCATCGATACCGTGAACGATCGCGTCATTCACGCCGATCCGCGCATAAAGCGCATCCTGCCGGGCCATGTTGCGATCGAAATCGGCAAGCATGGTTCGCCGCGTTTCGTCCCAATTCACCGCTGAGGGCGCTGTTCCGGACTTCCGATATTTTTCCATCTGCGCGATGATGCTTTCGCGGCTCGCTCTTGAGTAACCGCCGTGGAACAGGAGCAGCGCGCCGTAGCTGACGCTCCGAAGTTTCGCGCCGGCGAAAAAGTAATTCGCACAGGATGACGCGCAGAGGTCGACGACGTGGACCGCGACGTTCGTGGACTGCAGCTTGTCCATGACGTCGATCCCGGCATCCGCCTCGCCGCCGCCTGAACGAACCGCAAGCAAGGGACGAGACTTCGGAGAGCGGTGCCACGACAGCCACATCAGGATCGGCTTGACGGATTCCCTTGAAATCTGTCCGTCGAAACAGGCGGCATTCGCCGAGATGGCCAGCATCCTTGACGGGGTTTTGGAATGATACGGCCGTTCGCGAATCCATTTTTCGCATTTCGAGATTTCACCAGCGGACGAAGGTGCTGGACGATCCGGAACGTCAGCGGTCGCCATCGAAACAGCGGCGCCGAAGAGCAAAGGCACAAGGATCACGAGACGCGCTCCCAGACTGTATCGATCCGGCGCAGGAAATAGGCGCGTCAGCCCGCTAGCCGTCAAGTTGACCCCGTTTGGGTGCGCAAACCCCCTTGCCAAGCGCTCAAAACAGGCGGACGGTAAGGGCTTCTGAAACAGGCGCCCGAGCGCCTCGATCATGCGACTCGCGCGCCCGGCAAACGGACGAAGGGAGAGTCGCATGGCTGGAGAATCCAAAGGCACCCGAGTGATCGCGCTGGTGGGACCCGCCGGCGCGGGAAAAACCAGCCTTGCCGAAGCGATGCTGTTCGCAGCCGGCGCCACCGACCGATTGGGGTCGACGGCCAACGGCTCCAGCATCGGCGACTCGAGCCCGGAGGCGCGGCAGCGCGGCGGTTCGACCGAGCTCAACCTCTACAATTTCGACTATCTGGGCGATCAGTTCGCGGTCATCGACATTCCCGGATCGGTGGGTTTCGCAGCCGATGGGGCGCGGGCGCTGGCCATCGCCGATGTCGCGATCGTCGTGGTCGATCCGGACCCCGCCCGAGCGCCGCTCGCCGCTCCCGCCCTCCGTGCCCTCGATGAGCTTGGAATTCCGCACCTGATCTTCGTGAACCGTGTCGACCAGGCGCACGGGCGAATCCGCGATCTGCTTTCGGCGCTTCAGCCAACGAGCGTCTCGCCGCTCATCGCTCGCCAGATTCCCATTCGCGACGGCGAAAGGGTCAGCGGGTTCGTCGACCTCGCGCTCGAATATGCGTTCAAATACCAGCCGGGAAAGCCGTCCGAGCGGATCGACATCCCGGAGGACCTCCAGGACCGCGAGCATGAAGCCCGCACGCAAATGCTCGAACAGCTGGCCGATCACGACGACGAGCTTCTCGAGCAGCTGCTGATGGATCAGGCACCGACCCGCGAGAAAGTGCTTCAGGACCTCGCGCGGGAAACCGGCGAAAGCCTCGGCGTCTCCGTGCTGTTCGGCTCAGCCGGCAGCTCGTGGGGTGTCCGCCGGCTGTTGAAGGCGATGCGCCACGAGGCGCCGTCGCCGACCGAAGCCGCGAAGCGCCTGAGCGTGACCGATCCCGCCATGTACGTGTTCAAGGTCGTCCACGGCTCGATCGGACGTCTCGCCATGTCCCGGGTCTTGGGCGGCCGGATTGCCGAAGGCTCCGATGCGAAAACGGCGGACGGCGAGCACGCCCGGGTGGGGTCGCTGTTCAAGGTCCAGGGCGAGAAGACTCAGAAAGTCGCCGAGGGGCGCGATGGCGATGTGCTCGCCGTCGCCAAGGTAGATTCGGTAAGCGCGGGCGAATGGCTCGGCACCGGCAAGCTCCCCCCGCCCGTCGAGATCGACATTCCGGCGCGCAATTGTGCGATCGCGATCGAGCCGGCGGACCGCAAGGACGACGTCAAGCTCTCGGGCGCGCTGCAGCGGCTGGGCGAGGAAGATGCGTCGCTGGTCATCGAGCATGACGACGCCAACCACGAGATTCGCCTGCGCGGAGTCAACGACGAGCATCTCAACACCGTGCTCGGGCGGCTGAAGCGCCGCTTCGGGGTCGAGGTGAAGAGCCACCCGCCTGCGGTCGGCTATCGCGAATCCATCCGCAAGCACGTGACTCAGAAGGGCCGGCACAAGAAGCAGTCCGGCGGCCACGGCCAGTTCGGCGACGTGATCATCGAAGTGAAACCGCTGCCGCGCGGTTCCGGTTTCCTGTTCGAGGAGCGAATCCACGGCGGCTCGGTGCCGAAGCAATGGATTCCGGCCGTCGAGGAGGGTGTCCGCGAGGCGATGGTGAAGGGCCCGCTCGGCTTCCAGGTGGTCGATTGCTCGGTATCGCTGATCGACGGGAGCTATCATAGCGTCGACAGTTCCGAACTCGCCTTTCGGCTCGCGGGGCGGATCGCGATGCAGGAAGCCTTGTCCAGCGCGCAGCCCCACCTCCTCGAACCGATGCACAAGCTGACCGTCGTTAGCCCGTCGAACGCGACCAGCCGGATCACCTCGGCGATCGCCGGCCGCCGCGGCCAGATGCTGGGAATGGGCCCGCGCGACGGCTGGGCAGGTTGGGACCGGATCGACGCGTTGATTCCCGAAGCCGAGCTGTCGGGTTTGGAGGCGGAGTTACGGTCGCAAAGCCAGGGATTGGCGACGTACGAGGCGGAGTTCGACCATTTGGCCGAGCTGAATGGCCCGCTGGCCGACAAGGTAATCCAGCTGAAGATCCCCGAACCGGCGTAAAATTGGCTAGCCCTCCCCCTTGTGGGGAGGGGGGGATGGGGCGCGGCATCCGCGACAGCGGATGACGCCGCAAAAGATTCTCTTGGCCGGCGGACGCCGCCCCCCCCCCAGACCAGCCCCACAAGGGGGGAGGCTTTCTGTTGGCGGTACGCGTGTCATCCCCTAATCCACGCCCATGAAGCACTGGTTCCGCGACCAGCATTTCCGGTCGCTGCTGAAGAACAGCGGCTATCTCGCCGCGTCGCGGATCGTGGCGGCGATCGCGGGCCTCGCGACTGTCTCGCTCGCCGCCCACGGCCTCGGCCTCATGCTGTTCGGCGCGCTGATCCTCATCACCAGCTACGCCAAGGCGGTCAGCGGAATCGCCAAGTTCCAGTCGTGGCAGCTGATCGTGCGCTACGGCGGACGCGCACTCCAGGGTGAGCTCGATGATTTCAAGGCATCCACCGGCTTTGCCTTCACGCTGGATGCGCTGAGCGGCGTCGGCGGGATGCTCGTTGCGGTCGCGATCCTGCCCTTCATCGCGCCCTGGGTGGGCATCGAACCCGATCAGCTGTGGCTCGCCATGCTCTATTGCACCCTGCTGCCGACGATGGGCGCGGCAACCCCAAGCGGAGTTCTTCGGGCGCTCGACCGGTTCGACCTCATCAGCTGGCAGAGCACCGCCAACCCGATTGCGCGCGTGATCCTCGTCGCGATCGCCTATTCGGTCGGCGCGCCGTTCGGCGCCTATGTCGCCGTCTGGTATGTGACCGATCTTGGGGGCGACCTGTTCCTGTGGTTCCTCGGCTGGCGCGAGCTTCGGCGTCGCGGGCTGATGCAGGGCATCCGCCCGACACTGAAGCCCGAACGTCTGCCCGGCGCTTGGCGCTTCGCCATTCACGTCAATCTCACCGCGAGCGTGCAGGCCGGCTGGGGGCCCATCGCCCGCCTTGTCGTCGGCGGCTTGCTCGGGCCCGCCGGCGCCGCCTTGTTCCGGGTCGCATCCAGTCTGTCCGACGCCGCGGCCAAACCGGCGGACCTTCTCGCGAAAGCCTTTTATCCGGAGGTCGTGCGCATGGACCTCACCACAAAAAAGCCGTGGAAGCTCATGCTTCGCGGAACCGCGCTCGCCGGCGGCGTTGCTCTGATCGCCATCGTCACCTTGCTTTTGAGCGGCAAGGCGCTCGTCGCCTTGCTGTTCGGCAAGGATTTCATCGACGCCTATGGGGCGCTCGTCATCCTGATGCTCGTCCCGTTCTTCAGCGTCTTCAGCTTCCCGCTGTCGCCGATGCTCTACGCGCTCGATCGTCCGGATGGGCCGCTGAAGGCGCGCCTCGCGGGCACACTCATCTTCTTCGTGACGATTGCGCCTTTAGCCTGGAGCCTCGGAGTCGACGGAGCGGCCATCGCCTTCGTCATTGGCACGGTGACGACGGTCGGCGCGATGATGTGGCAGCTGCGCGGCGAGCACCGCCGGGTGCGCGGCGCACGTTCCTCCTAAAGCGCCGACTCCTCGAAGCCGCGCGCCTTCACCAGCCTGTCCAGCTCCACCAGCGTGGTCAGCAGGCTTTCCATCCGGTCGAGCGGCCAGGCGTTCGGCCCGTCGGATTTCGCGTTCGCCGGGTCGGGGTGGGTCTCCATGAACAGGCCGGAAATGCCGGAGGCGACCGCCGCGCGGGCGAGGACCGGCACGAACTCCCGTTGACCGCCCGAGCTGGTCCCCTGCCCGCCCGGAAGCTGCACGCTGTGGGTGGCATCGAACACCACTGGGCAGCCGGTCTCGCGCATGATCGCAAGGCTGCGCATGTCGGAAACGAGATTGTTGTAGCCGAACGAAGCGCCCCGCTCGCACACCATGATCGTCTCTTCGTTGACCCCCGCCGCCTGGGCCGCGTTCTTCGCCTTCTCTACGACATTCTTCATGTCGCCAGGTGCCATGAACTGCGCCTTCTTCACGTTCACGGGCTTGCCCGATGCCGCGACCGCATGGATGAAATCCGTCTGCCGCGCGAGAAAGGCTGGCGTTTGGAGTACATCGACCACCTCCGCCACGGGCGCGATCTGCGGGATGTCGTGGACGTCGGTCAGGACGGGGACTTCAAGCTCGGCTTTCACCTTCTCGAGGATGCGCAGCCCCTCGTCCATTCCGGGCCCGCGATAGCTTTGGTCCGACGAGCGGTTGGCCTTGTCGAAGCTCGATTTGAAAATGAAGAAAAGGCCGAGCTTGTCGGTGATCGCTTTGAGGAGCTCGGCAGTCCGAAGCTGCAGTTCCTCGCTCTCGACCACACAGGGTCCGGCGATAAGGAAGATCGGCTGGTCGATCCCGACCGGGCGTCCAAGCAGGTTCATGGAGGCTATCTAGGCGAGCCCGTCCACGACCGCCACCGGCCGCCAGTCGCCAAGCCCATATTGCGCGGTGAAATCGTCGGGGAACGGCTCGCCTGCGTGGATTCCGCCGGTGACGAACACAGTATCGAAGCTCATCCGCGCGGCGCCCAAAATATCCGTCTGAAGACCGTCCCCGACCGCAAGCACTTTGTTCACGGGCGGATCGCCGGCGAGTCGCAGCGCATGCGTGTAGATCGCAGGAAACGGCTTTCCGTACCAGGTCACACGGCCGCCGAGCATCTGGTAAATCTCCGCGATCGCCCCCGCGCAAGCTTCGGGCACGCCACCTCGCACAACCATCCGGTCGGGATTGAGGCAATGCATGTGCACGTCTCGCTCGACCCAGCGGTCGAGGTCCGGGCGATATTGCCGAGGGTCCGGTCGCCCCTCTTCGGTTCCGGTGCAAGCGAGCTCCGCGAAATCTTCGCCCTCGGCGATCCGGACTCCTCGCCCTTCCAGCACTTGGCGGTCGCCGGCCGTGCCGACAAATCCGACCGGCTGGCCAAGCGCCAGCAGCGCTTCGATTCCCGCCTCGCCGCTGGTCACGACGAAATCATAAACTTCGCGCGATAGGCCGATGCGGGCGAGCTGCCGCTCCACCGCTTCGGCCGTTCGGGGTGCATTGGTGAGTAGCTCCACGCATCGCCCCTCTTCGCGCCACTGCTTCAGCCGCTCCGCTGCTCCAGGATAGAGCCGCACGCCGTCATGAACCACGCCCCAGACGTCGCACAGGATCAACCGGTATTTGGGATCGAGCGTGTCCCAATAGTTCATTCCAGTCCCGCCTCAGCCAGCGCCTGCTCGATCGGCGCGACATCTTCGGGGTTGTTGAGCTCACGGAGAGCGTAGGGCGGCGTTTCGACGTCGACGACAGCAACTGGCATTCCGGTGGCGAGGAAGCGAAGCTGTTCGAGTCCCTCGAGCGCCTCGAGTTCGCTGACAGGCGTCGCGACATAGCGTTCGAGCGCTTCTGGCCGGTACGCGTAAACGCCGACATGCAGCCGGACGGGCGACATCTCCGCATCGAGGGCACCGACCGGCAAATGCGGGATCAGCCGCTTCGAGAAGTAGAGCGCGCGGCCATGCGCGCCCGTCACAACCGCCGTGCCGCCGACTCGCCCCGCGGCCTCCTCCGCCTGTAGCGACCGCACTTCTTCGCTCCTCAGCCGCATCGCCGGCGTGGCGACGAGTGCATCGCGGTCGTCATCCATCCGCGCAATCAACGCCTCGACGAAGCCTGGGGGAGTCAGCAATGCATCGCCCTGGAAGTTGATCACGAGGTCTGGTTCGTGCAATTCTGCCAAGGCCTCGGCACATCGCTCCGTGCCGTTGCGGCATTCAGGCGAGGTCATGATGACGCCGACTTTCGCCGGACCGCACGCCTCGGCGATCCGCTCGTCGTCGGTCACGACGAACACACCCGAAACTCCCCTCACTCGCCGGGCAGCCTCCACGCTTCGGTGAATGAGGGACTTGGCCGTCCCGCTCGCTCCCTTGAGTTCGACAAGCGGCTTTCCCGGATAGCGCGACGATTGATAACGCGCCGGGATCAGGATCACTGTGTTCATCTGGGAGGCGGGCAATCGTGGATGTGAACCACGCCGAGCGGCTTCTTCCCCGTTCCGTCCTCCTCGACCACGAACAAGGCGGTGATCTTGTTCTCCTCGAACAAGGCTAGCGCATCGTCGATCAGCGCATCGGGCGCGAGGGTTTTGGGGTCGCCGGTCATGAACTCGGAGGCGCTGTGGTCGAGTCCCTGCTCGATATGCCGCCTGAGATCGCCGTCGGTGATCGCCCCGACCAGATAGCCGCGATCGTCGACCACGCCGATTATGCCGAGACGCCCGGCCGACATCTCGACCACCGCCTCGTGCATGGATGCACTATCCCGCGTTAGCGGCAACTCGCCACCCGAGTGCATCAGGCGGCTCACCGGCCTGAGCCTTGCGCCGAGCGCACCGCCCGGATGCAGCCGGCCGAAGTCGGTCCGGGAGAAGCCTTTTTGCCGCATCACCGTCATCGCCAGCGCATCGCCCAGCGCCAGGGTCATGGTCGTCGATGTCGTCGGAGCGACCGCTTCCGGCCCGACTTCTGCCCAGCGCGGCAGCACCAGCGCGGCGGTCGCTGCGGCGGCGAGCATGGAAGTAGCATTGCCGGTGATCGCGATGATGGGAATTCCAGCCTGCTGGAAATGATCGATGACTGGCTCGAGCTCGGCCGTTTCGCCGCTTTGCGAGATCAAGATTGCTGCATCGCCCTTTGCGGCCATGCCGAGATCGCCGTGAATCGCCTCCGCCAGGTGCAGGAAGGTCGCCGTCGTTCCGGTGGAGGCGAAGGTCGCCGCGATCTTCCGCGCGACATGGCCCGACTTGCCGAGCCCGCTGACGATCAGCTTGCCGCTGCAGCCGAGGATCAGCTCGACCGCGCGCTCGAAATCTCCATTGAGGCTGTCCGCCAGCGCATCCAGCGCCCGCGCCTCATCGTGGAGGATCTCACGCCCAAAGACGACAACGCCGCAATCCTCGGGCGGTTCGTCCATCACGCCGCCTGCGCCGAGGCCGGGGAATCAGCCGCGAACTCCTTCGGCTCGCCGGCGGAAATGACCTGAGCCGCGACGAGGTCGCCGACCACGTTCAATGTTGTCCGGCACATGTCGAGGAAACGGTCCACGCCGAGCACAAGCGCGATGGCTTCTGGCCGGATCCCGACCATCGCGAGAATCAGCGCAACGACCGGCAGCGAACCGGCCGGAACGCCGGCGGTGCCGATCCCGCCAAGGATGCAAACCAGCATCACCATCAGCTGCTGCCACAGCGACAGCTCGATCCCAAAGAATTGCGCAAGAAAAATGACGGTCACGCCCTCGAACATCGCCGTCCCGTTCTGGTTGGCGGTGGCGCCGATCGTGAGGACGAAGCGGGCGACCCGGGGCGGCAGCTTCAGCTGCTCGTCGGCGACGCGAAGCGACGTCGGAAGGGTCGCATTCGACGAAGCCGTGGAAAAAGCCATCACGCTCGCCTCCTGCGTCTCCCGGAAGAACGCGAGCGGGTTTTTCCGACCGAGGGTCGCGAGCAAAATCGGATAGACGATGAACATCTGGATACCGAGCGCCAGCAGAACCACGCCGACATAGGCCGACAGCCGGACCAGCAGGTCCCATCCGAACAGCGCGGCGAGATTGAACATGAAGCACGCGACGGCGAGCGGCGCCATTTTGATCACGATCAGGATGAGGCGCATGGTTACGTCGAACACACCTTCGAAACCACGCTGGAGCGTGCGTGCGCCCGGCGTGTCGGTGAGGAGCAGTCCGATCCCGAAGAACAGCGCGAAGAACATCACCGACAGAATAGCGCTGTTCGAGCCCATCGCCTGGACGAGGTTATTGGGGACGATGTTGATAAAGGCATCGATTCCCGATGGCTGCTCAATTCCGGTGCGCACAATAGCTCCTGCGCGATCGGCCTGAGCGGCGAGCAATTCGGCCGCGGCCGCGCGGTCGACGCCCGCCCCCGGTTGCAGCAGGTTGACGACCGCGAGGCTGACTACGACCGCGATGGACGACACTACGACCGTATAGCCGAGGGTCCTCAGCCCCACCCGTCTGAGCGAACGAATCTCGCCCATCTCCGATATCCCGACGACGAGGGCGGAAAACAGCAGCGGTATGACCAGCATGAACAGCAGGCGCAGAAACACCTGCCCGATCGGCTGGGTGACATAGGTCGTGACTGCGTCGAGCCACGCCGCCTCATGCTGCGTGCTATAGACGATTAGCCCGGCGACCAGTCCCACCAGGAAACCGGCAAGCATTTGCCATTGCAGGCCGAAGCCCCTGCGTTCGGTCATTCGAGCTCCTTTTTTGTAGCGGGCCGCTTTGCCGCTGCCGGCGCGCGGGTCAAGAAGACTATCCGAACGGGTTGTCGATCGACGGTGGCGGCTGGGTGAAGAATTCCGGCCCGGATTCGGTCATGTGCCAGCAATCCTCGAGCCGCATCCCGAATTTGCCGGGAATGTAGATTCCCGGCTCATCGGAAAAGCACATGCCGGGCGCGAGCGGCGTCGTCTCGCCGTGGACGAGGTTGACCGGCTCGTGCCCTTCCATGCCGATTCCGTGGCCGGTGCGGTGCGACAGGCCGGGGAGCTTGTAGCCGGGTCCGTAGCCCCAGCTTTCGTAGGCACGGCGCACCGCGTCGTCGACGCTTCCGGCGGGAACGCCGATCTTCGCCGCTTCGATCGCGATCTGCTGGCCGCGGTGCACCTGGTCCCAGACCTTTCGCTGCTCCGCGGTCGGGGGTGCGCCGTGAATGAAGGTTCGGGAAATGTCCGACTGATAGCCGTGAACCGAGCAACCACAGTCGAACAGCACGACCGAGCCGCGCTCGACCTTCTGCGGCTGCTTGCTGCCGTGCGGATAGGCCGTGCCCTCCCCGACCAGCACGAGCCCGCCGTCATAGCCGCCGCCGAGCGCCTTGGTCGCGGTGCCGATCAGCGCGTCCATATCGGCCGGAGTCATGCCTTCGCGGACGCGAGGATGAGCGTACCGGAAGGCGGCAATGGTGATGTCGTTCGCGGCCTGCATCAGCGCAAGCTCCGCCGTAGTCTTGATCATCCGGCAGCCGCGAACGACCGGGTTGGCGTTGACCGCCTTCAGCGCCGGGATCTGGTTGCGCAGCCGGTCGAAGATGAAGAAGCGGTCGGTTTCCTCGAACCCGACGGGCTGGCCGGCGATTCCGCGCTCTTTCAGAAAGTCGCCGACGAGCTTCAGCGGTTCCTCGTCCTCGTTCCATGTGCGGATTTCGGCCGGGATCGCCAGTGTCTCGGCGACCGACGGACGCTCGAAGAACGGCGTGACGATGATCGGGTCGCCTTGCGCGGGGATGACCGCGGCGGTGAGGCGTTCCGAGCGCCACCATTGGACCCCAGTGAAATAATCGAGGCTCGCGCCCGGCTCGATGACGATGGCGCCTATGCCGTTCCGCTGCATCAGCGTGCGGGCTTTGGCGAGCCGGCCAAGCCGCTCCTGAGTCGTGATCGGCGGGGGAATCGTAATCGGCTTAAGCTCCTCGGCCGCGGCCGCCATCGCCCGGCTGAGCGGCAGCGCCATCGCCGCGGCAATCGCGCCTGTGCCCGCCAAAAAGCTGCGCCGTTGAATCATCGTCGTCTCCTCCCCTTTTGGAAGCCACTGTTGCACGGCCGGAGCCAATCGGCCAGCAGGCGCGCTCCCATGTTTGATTCGGCCTTTCAGGACGGCGTGAAGCGCCCCGGCACGCGCGAGATGACCGTCATGCTCGCCGCGCTGATGGGACTCAATTCCTTCGCCATCGACGCGATGATCCCGGCGCTTCCCGAGATCGGCCAGTCGCTCGGCGTGGCACAAGAGAATGAGCGGCAGCTGGTCGTGATCGCCTATTTCCTCGGCTTCGCATCGACCCAGCTCGCCTGGGGTCCGCTCGCCGACCGGTTCGGGCGGAAACCCATCCTCGCGGCGGGGATCAGTCTTTACGGGCTGTTCGCGCTCCTCTGCGCGTTCTCCGGCAGTTTCGCGCTGCTGATTGCGTCGCGCTTCGCCATGGGCGCATCGGCCGCGGTGACTCGCGTTCTCGTCGTCGCCATGGTCCGCGACCTGTTCGAGCGGGAAGCGATGGCGCGCGTGATGAGCCTCGTCTTCATGGTCTTCATGCTGATGCCGGTGCTCGCGCCCAATATCGGCCTCGCCATCCTGCACTTCGCGCCGTGGCCAGCGATCTTCGGCGCGCTCGCCGCTTACGCGCTCGTGATGCTGGTCTGGTCGTGGGCACGGCTGCCGGAGACGCTTCATCCCGAATATCGGCGTTCGCTGCACCTCGGCGACATGGCCGGTGCCGTTTGGCGGACCGTGGCCGAGCCCCAGTCGCGCGGCTATACGGTTGCGATCGCGATCAGCTTCGGCTCGCTGGTCGCCTACATCGCCTCGATCCAGCAAATCATCTTCGAGACGTTCCGCGAGCCTGGGCTCATCGGCCTCGTCTTCGCGGCGATTGCCGCGCCGATGGCGCTCGCCTCCTGGACCAATTCGCGCGTGGTCGGGAAGTTCGGATTGCGCCGCGTCGGGCACACGGCGTGCGCGGCGTTCGCAATCATCGCGCTTATCCACGTCGCCGTGGCGCTGAGCGGGCACGAGACACTGGTCATGTTCGTCCTACTCCAGTCGCTGACGATGTGCGCCTTCGCCTTCACCTCCTCGAACCTCAGCACACTGGCGATGGAGCATATGGCGCCGATCGCGGGCACGGCGTCGTCGGTCCAGGGCATGCTCGGCACCGTCGGCGCGGCGGTCCTCGGTTTTCTCATCGGCCATGCGTTCGACGGCACGGTCCTGCCTTATCTGATCGGCACCGCCGCCTGCGCGCTCGGCGGGTTCATTGCGGTCGCTCTAACCGAGCCCCGCCGACTGTTCGCCCGGATCGAAGCGGGGCCAGTCGATCCCATCCTTCCGAGCGTCCCCGAAGAGGTGATCTAGCCCCTTTCCCAAAGGGTGCGGCGGGCGGAGGAGTGGAATCCGCCCGCCGCTGGGGAGCTCTGAAACCCAGGTTGGTCGGTGCCGGAGGAAGAGCCTAAGCCCTCACCCCGCCCCTCTCCCGCAAGCGGGAGAGGGGGAATGGTGCCTATTATTCCGCTTCGGCCTCGTCGTCGCCGCCGCCGACCATCAGCGCCTCGCCGACCTCCTCCGTCCGGCCGCGGATCGCATTCTCGATCCGCTGCGCGACGTCCGGATTTTCCTTGAGATAGGCCTTGGCGTTCTCGCGGCCCTGGCCGATGCGCACGCTGTCGTAGCTGAACCAGGAGCCCGATTTCTCGATCAGCCCGGCCTTGACCCCGAGGTCGAGGATTTCGCCGACCTTCGACACGCCCTCGCCGTACATGATGTCGAATTCGACCTGCTTGAACGGCGGCGCGACCTTGTTCTTGACCACTTTCACCTTGGTGGTGTTGCCGACGATGTCGTCGCGGTCCTTGATCTGGCCGATGCGGCGGATGTCGAGGCGCACCGAGGCGTAGAATTTGAGCGCGTTGCCGCCGGTCGTCGTCTCGGGATTGCCGTACATGACGCCGATCTTCATCCGCACCTGGTTGATGAAGATGACCGTGCAGCGCGAGCGGCTGATCGACCCGGTGAGCTTGCGCAGCGCCTGCGACATGAGGCGCGCCTGGAGACCGACGTGGCTGTCGCCCATCTCGCCCTCGATTTCCGCGCGCGGAACCAGCGCCGCGACCGAATCCACCACCAGCACGTCGATCGCATTCGACCGCACGAGCGTGTCGACGATCTCCAGCGCCTGCTCGCCGGTATCCGGCTGCGACACGATCAATTCGTCGATGTCGACGCCCAGTTTCTTCGCGTAAACGGGATCGAGCGCATGCTCGGCGTCGACGAACGCCGCCGACCCGCCATTCTTCTGCGCTTCGGCGATCGCGTGCAGCGCGAGCGTCGTCTTGCCCGAGCTTTCCGGCCCGTAAATCTCGACCACGCGCCCGCGCGGCAGCCCGCCGACCCCGAGCGCGATGTCGAGGCCGAGCGAGCCGGTCGAGATCGTCTCGATCTCCATCTTCTCGCGGCTGCCGAGCTTCATCGCCGAGCCCTTGCCGAACGCGCGGTCGATCTGCGCGAGCGCGGCCTCGAGGGCCTTCTGACGATCCATGCCCGAATTTTCCAAGTGGCGCGTTTCCATATTGCTGCCGATGACTTTCAACTGCGCTGCCATGTCCCCTCACTCCATTCAAGACCAATCAGGGCCGCATCCCTTGGGGCCGAGCCCGCCTGCGGAATTGGGGTCGTATCCTATTTGTTCCATAAGAACAAGAGAGGAACATATTTTGCGGAAGTTGCCAAAGTTGGCAGTACACGCACGCGTGCGAGGGGCTTCATCGTTCGCCGGGCTCACATTCGGGCAACGCCTCGTCATCATCCTCGTCATCATCCTCATCATCCTCGCGCTCCAGCGCATACTCCAGCGCCGTGAAGCAGCCGTCGAGCTCGCTTTCGGGATCGAACGGCGTTTGCTCCCCGGGATCGATGCCGGGAATGTCCGCAGGCGGAAGCGGCAGGCCGTCGGCCTCCGGGCCGAAGCGGTGGCGGCGACGGAAGCGCAGCAGGAACATGGTCAGCCGCTCGTCATGATGGCGCCACTCGCCGACTTGCTCGCCCTTGTGGAAGATCGGACGCGCAACGCCGTTCTTCGACCGCTCCATCGCCGATTCCTCGACCTCGGCATAGCCGCAGTCGAGCGCCACGTCCCAGGCATCGCGGAAATCGCGCGCGGACCAGCGCCGGCGCAGCTTGCGGGCGGACTCGCGGCTCATCCCGACATGTTCGCAGGCGGCGGTGACGCTGCCGCAGTCGGCGAGCTTCTCGATAAAGGCGATCTGACGCTCGGCGGTCCAGCCGTCGTGGCGGGGACGCAGCGGGACGGGATCGAAGTCTGCGGGGAGTTTGGGGGATGTTGCCATTTTGCCTCCAGGGAAAAGGAGGCGAAGCATTTATCGCATGTCGGGGGCTGTAGGACAGCGCAAAATGCCGAACGCAGCTGCATGGTCTTGCATCCAGAACATAATAGGAACATTGTGTTTTCCACAATAATTGTACGACCCGCGTTTCGCTGCCTCGGAGCGGGCGCTACACAAACACGCTGGAGGGAAGAATGGGCAAGGTCATCCAGTTGCACGACGGTACGCTAACGCTTCCCTTGCGGGACAACACTTCGGAATCGCTGAAGGTGTTGCGAGCCGCGAACGAGCGATTTCGGCAATGTGCATGGCCGCCACCTTTCGATCGAACAAGTCACATTTTAGGCGTGAAGGATGCTCGGGACCTGCGCTCCGTTGTCGCCGACGAGTCTGTGCATTTGGTGGTGACTTCTCCCCCCTATTGGACCCTGAAGAAGTACGAAGGCTCCGATGGACAACTCGGGGATTTGGATGATTACAACCTGTTCCTCGATGAGCTCGACAAGGTATGGCGCGAGTGCGAGCGCGTGCTGGTTCCGGGAGGTAGAATTTGTTGCGTGGTGGGCGATGTGTGCATTCCGAGACGAAGGATCGGACGCCACTTCGTTGTCCCTCTACATGCGGATATCCAGGTTAGAGCCCGAGAGCTAAATCTGGACGTGCTGACCCCGATTCTTTGGCACAAGATTGCGAATGGAGTGACCGAAGTCGAAGGCAACGGCGCAGGCTTCTATGGAAAACCCTATCAGCCAGGAGCAGTCGTAAAGAACGACATCGAGTACATTTTGTTTATGCGAAAGGGTGGTGATTACCGAACGACCGAGCCACTTCAGAAGGCACTGTCCATGCTCACCAAGTCCGAGATGCAAGCTTGGTGGAGGAGCATCTGGACAGACATTCGTGGCGCTTCGACACGCGCTGGACATCCTGCCCCATACCCCCCGGCTCTTGCGGAACGACTGATCCGGATGTTCTCATTCGCTGGTGACACGATTCTTGATCCGTTCGGGGGGACTGGCAGCACTACTGTCGGGGCAATTGCGGCCGGTCGTAATTCAATGAGTTTCGACATTGAGCAGAAATATGTGGAACTGGCTGAACGAAACATCCGTCGTGCGGCAAGTCAGCGAAAAGAGACAGGAGCAATGCATACATCCATCTGCATTCTGCCAGCCATGAGCTCCGACGCTCCTCTGAGTGCCGCGAGCTAGGAACGGTTCGTTGCCTACCTTGTCCGAAGCAGTCGATGATCTCCTGAGGCGCCCGACGCAGGATCCGGGCCGGCTAAACATGTTGGCCGATTACTGCAAAGCTGCCTTCGAAGGCGCCGGATTGCCTGGCGTTCGCGGCGGCCAAGCAGACGAGGTCGGTATTCGCGGTTTGGCTCGTAACAAGGACTGGGATCTAGCCTACGTATTGGCCGGCAAGCCGCGACTTCTTGTTTCGCTCAAGTCGATCCTCAGCAACATAAGAGGAACTGTTCCAAACCGGCTCGACAACCTGATGGGCGAAGCAGCTAATGTGCAACAGTTGTCACCCGAGATCGTGGTCGGGTACGTTGTTATTGTCGATGAGGCGGGAAACGCCCATCACACTAAGACCGGTGCCACGTGGATCGATTATTTCGAAGATCGTCTCAGAGCGATTTCCATCAGGCGGGCACCGATTTGGAATCAAGGCCTGATCGAGGGGGTTTGGCTAATTCGGATTGATAGCAGGTTACCCGAAGGGCAGCGCGTGCTGGAAACCGAAGCCATTGAAACGCGAGGCACGGATTTCTTTAGATCTCTGCTCGCTGAGCTGCATCTCCGAGAGCCAACGTTGAGACCCCCAACTCCGCCGGCGGCTGGCTAGCTAGTCCCGAAAGAGGCTCACCGTCACTCCACTCTGGACAGCTATCTCACGCAAGTAGTCGGCGAGAGCCTCCTCGCTCTCGGAAATGCCGGGACTGGTCAAATTCTGATCTCCAGCAATGCAATCCAAGACATCACGAAATTGCTCCGCTATTTCGATCAGCCAGATGCTCTAGAGGAATTGTCTCGTAGCTAATTACGTCGGAGACTGGAACTACGCGAGTTCTTCCTTTAAATGCGAGTTACGTCGAGTCCGGCTGCTTTCAGCCTGGGTGCGATCTTTCGCATCTTTGCGAACTCCGTGCCGAAGGACGGACCAATCCCCACCCCTTCACAAAACTCGCGCCCCGTAATGCCTTCAAGCTGGTCCGCGTATTTGATTGCCTGAAGATGTAGCTCAGCGACGTATGCGTTGCGGGGTGAGCGTTCGAGAGCATCGCGGATTTTGGCTAGGGTTTGCGTGGTAGTCATGGCGCTCTCCTTCCTAACAGAGCGAGTGCCATCGGCTTTAGATTTGTGCAATATTATTTGTGCACAAATCTACGAAGGTCACGGGAGTAAATCTCGTGACCGCGTCGGGCGGGTTCGGCTCTCTTTAGGGTCGCCGCCCCGCCGACCGGGCGCGCGATCACCGTGCTCACCTATCCCCCGGACAGGCTGCGCGTGGTGATCTTGGACAGAAGGCGGAACTCGCTGCGCAAGAGAAGGGCCGCCGAGGCGGCCCTTTGTGTTCCTAACGGGCTGGACCCCGGCCTGCGCCGGGGAACAGGTCAGGACGGTGTGACGTCTCCAGCACCCGTGCCCGCATCCTCGCCCGTCTCCGGACGCTTGTCGAAGACCTCGTCGATCAGCCCGAACGCCTTGGCTTCGTCGGATTCCAAGAATTTGTCGCGGTCCATCGACTTTTCGATCTCCTCGAGCGGCTGGCCGGTGTATTTGGCGTAGAGCTCGTTGAGGCGCTGGCGCATCCTCAGAATCTCGCGGGCCTGGATCTCGATGTCGGCGGCCATGCCCTGGGCGCCGCCCGAGGGCTGGTGGATCATGATTCGGCTGTTGGTGAGCGCGACGCGCATCCCGGGCTCGCCCGCGGCAAGGAGGAAACTCCCCATCGACGCGGCCTGACCGATGCACACGGTGCTGACCTTGGGTCGGATATATTGCATCGTGTCGTGGATCGCGAGGCCGGCCGTCACCACGCCGCCCGGCGAATTGATGTACATGAAGATGTCCTTCTTCGGGTTCTCGGACTCGAGGAAGAGCAACTGGGCGGTGATGAGCGAGGCCATGTGATCCTCGATCGGGCCCGTGATGAAGACGATCCGCTCGCGCAGCAGCCGCGAATAGATGTCGAAGCTGCGTTCGCCCCGGTTGGATTGCTCGATGACGATGGGGACGAGCTGCGAGTTGATGTCCTGATGATCGATCACGGGAAATGGGTCCTCTTTTGTTGTGTGGCTTACATCGGCGCGATTTCGCGAAGGTTCAAGGCGGGGGATGCGGCACCGACATAAAGCCCTCCCCCTCGTGGGGAGGGTTGGGTGGGGGCGCGGCATCTGCGCGAGCAGATGACGCCACAAAGAATCTTTTCGGCCGGCAGACGCCGGCCGCCCCCCTCCAAACCTCCCCCACAAGGGGGGAGGATTATATGAAAAAAGGGCGGCCCGGTTGCGCCGGACCGCCCTCCCCCTTTAAACCCCCGCCTTTAGTATTTGATGCTTGCGCGGGCGTAGTAGTAGCGGCCGGGGATGTCGTACATCGTCGGGTCGAAGTTGTTGAGATCGCAGGTCTGGCACCCCGGCGCCTTGGTGTTGAACAGATTGTTGACGCCGAGCGCGAGGCCGAACTGCTGCTGCAGGAATGACGGCATCCAGCGGACTTGCAGGTCGGTGTAGAAGCGCGACTTCATGACATTGCCGCCGGTCTCCCGAAGCTTCGAGACGTAGCGGCCGGTGAGCGTCGCGCCGAAGTCGGCCAGATCCCAATCGAGGATTCCGATCGACTTCCATTTCGGGAAGCCCTGCGACGGGCTGCCCTGCTCGGTGCCTTCGCGGCTGATCACCTGCGTTCCGGAAAAGCCGGTCAGGATCAGGTCGTAATTCTTCAGGAACGTGTTGTTCCAGGTGAATCCGAACGTGCCCGCGGGAGTCTTGCGCGTGCGGTAGGCGATGTTGAGGTCGATCCCCTTGGTCCTGATTCCGGCGATGTTGCCGAGCGTTCCATCGATCGACGTCAGCTGACCGCTGCCCGACGAGCGAGTCACCAGCGCGCAGGCCGCCGGGTCGTTGTTGACCACGCAATTGTTGAGCGTAATCGACGCGTCGACCGGCTGGATCGCGCCGCCGATCCGGATGTTGTAATGGTTCGCCTCGATCGAGAAACCCGGCAGGAACGACGGGCTGTAGACCGCGCCGAACACCCAGCTCTTCGACGATTCCGGCTTCAGGTCGGGATTGCCGCTGACCAGAACCGAAATCTGCGGATTGGCCTGCTCGTAGCTGCCATCGGCGGGAACGCCCATGGCGATACAGTTCGCACGAACGGCCGGATCATTCTGGAAACGGTTTGGCGCGATGTTGTCGGCGGCCGACGAGCACGGGTCGAAGATTGTCTGGTCGAAGCGCGACAGCGTTCCGAACAATTCGCCGATCGATGGAGCCCGGAAGCCCTCCGAATAGGAACCGCGCAACCTCAAGTCCCTGACCGGCTTCCAGTTCGCGCCGCCCTTGAACGTCGTCGTAGAGCCCGACGTCGTATAGTCCGAAACGCGGACGGCGGCGTTAAGCTCGATGAGATTGGCGAAGGGGACGTCCCTCACCAGCGGCGCGTTCAGCTCGGCATAGGCTTCCTTGACCGAATAATGGCCTTTGGTCGGGCCGGCCGGAATGTCCGAGCTGAAGCCCGCGGCGACGACCGGATCGGGATCGAAGCGACCGCTGAGGCGCCGGTATTCGACGCCCATCGCGAGGCCGAGCGGACCGCCCGGCAGATCGGCCAGCGCGCCCGACAGGTTCGCCGTGAAATCCCACAGCGACTGCTTGCTGCTGTCGTTCTGGACGAACGTCACCCAGTCCATCATGTCCTGCGTGATCGAACCGGCGCCGCCGAAGAAATTGAACGGCACGCAGCCGGGGGTCGCATCGCAGGTGGCGAGCGGACCGAGCGCGGTGCGCAGATGATCGGAATTGATGTTGCCGAGCATCGTCTGCTTGGCCTTGTTGCGGCCGTAGACGCCGTTCACGTCCCAGTACCAATCGTGGTTCAGGAATCCGAAATTGCCGTCGAGCGTCGCCACCCCATAGAACGTGTCCACCTTCTGCGAGAAGCGTCTCGGCCCGCCTTCGACGAAGCGGCGGAGGATGAAGTCGAGATTGCCATCGTTCGGCGCGGCCGTGAGGGGGTCGTCGCCGACCAAGTCGACTCCGAACGGGTTGAACGGGTTGGTCGCGTCGATGCTCGTGCCGTCGAGCACCGGCGTGATTCCGGCGTCCGGCCCGATCCCGAACGGCAGAGGCGCCGCCTGGTTCTTCGACTTACGCTGGTTCCACAGGCCCTTGAGCGAGAAATTGACGTTGTCAGCCACTTCGTACTTGAGGTTGGCGAACGCGCCGTAGGTCTTCAGCGGAATCTGGAAATAATTGAACGGCGCGAAGTTGAAGCGGTCCGCATTCCCGGCGAAGGCGCGGAAGTCCGCCGGGACGGACGGGCCCGGGATCACCGGAGCCGTCAAAGTCGCATCGCCGCCGACGAAATCCCAGGCCGATCCGGCATAGCGGCCGTTCGGCAGAAAGCTCGAGCAACCGCCCTCGAGGCAGGAGCTGCCATACGGATTGGGGAAGCGCGAGATCGCACGGTCGTTCGCGCCAACCCCGTTCTGCTTGACGTAATTGCCGCCGACGACGATTTGCAGCGGGCCGCTGTCGCCATTGCCCCAGCTCAGCTGGTAATTCTGCGTGAAGCCGTCGCCTTCTTCCCAGAAGCCGCTCAGCTGCGCCGACCCGACGAAACCCTTCTGGCTCTTCTTGGTGATGATGTTGACCACGCCGGCGATCGCGTCCGATCCGTAGATCGCCGAGGCGCCGTCCTGCAGCACCTCAACCCGCTCGATCATGCTTTCGGGAATGGCGTTGAGGTCGACCGAGCCCGGCACGCCGCTGGCCGACGCGCCGTTCACGAAGCGCAGGCCGTCGACGAGGACGAGCGTGCGCCGCGAGCCGAGGTAGCGAAGGTCGACCTCCGCCGCGCCGGCGCCGACTCCTCCGCCGTCGGGCGGATTGCCGAGGTTGCCGGAGTTGTTGAACTTGGAGTTGAGGCCGCCGCCCGAGCTCGGCAGGCGCTGGAGAACGTCGTTGATCGAGTTGAGACCGGTCTTGGCGATATCCTCCTGGTCGACGAAGACGCGCGGCGCATCGAGATCCAGCGGATTGCGGCGGATGCGTGAGCCGGTGATGACGATGTCCTGCTCGCTGGCCGTGGTCGCCGGAGCGGGCTGGTTTGTCGTGACTGGCGGAGCGGGCTGGTCCGCCGTGACCTGCGGCGCGTCCTGGGCCTGTGCCTGAGTGCTTGCCACGGCTAGCGCCGCAAGAGCCACGCTCGCGCGAATCAGCGTATTGATGCTCGTCATAAATCCCCCTGCACCCGCCGCGGCGGGCCATTGCTTCGAGTGCAGGGAAGCTAACTTACCTATTTGAAGGTAGGAAGCGGGGACTGTCGCATATGCGACACAATTGGGCGCGGCTGATGCGCAAAAGCTACAGTCGGCCCGGAGCCTCGAGCGAGAGATAGGCGAGCCGCCGGACCTCGCGGCGGCCGCGGGTGACGGTGTTCAGGATGAGTCCAGCGAAGAAGCAGAGGACCGCCACGATGACCATGCCTGTCACCAGGATCGCGGTCGGAAAGCGCGGCACCAGCCCTGTCCGGAAGTAGGTCTGAGCAAGGGGCATGGCGAGAATGATGGCCGCGACCGTCAGCCACGCGCCGATGGCGCCGTAAAACAAGACGGGCCGCTCGACGCGATACAAGTTCACGATAGTCTTCAGGATCCGCCAGCCATCACCATAGGTCGAGAGCTTCGAATGCGAGCCCTCGGGGCGCGCGGCATAGGCCGTTTCGACCTCCCCGACCGGCATTCTCAATTCGAGCGCGTGGACGCTCATCTCGGTCTCGATCTCGAACCCTTCCGACAGCACGGGGAAGCTCTTCACGAACCGCCGCGAGAACACGCGATACCCTGAGAAGATGTCGCTGAAGCTGTGTCCGAACAGGCCAGACAGGAGCCCCGTGAAGACCTTGTTCCCGAGCACATGCCCGCCGCGATACGCTTCCTTTTCCTCATGCCGCCGCGTGCCCACCACCATGTCGAGCTGGTCGGCCAGCAGCATCTCGACCATCGCGGGGGCCGACTTCGGATCATAGGTGAGGTCGCCGTCGGCCATGACGTAGATGTCCGCGTCGACGTCGGCGAACATCCGGCGCACCACGTTACCCTTGCCCTGTTGGCGTTCGGTGCGAACGACGGCGCCCGCTTCGGCGGCGATCTCGCGGGTGCGGTCGCGGCTGTTGTTGTCGTAAACGTAAATGGTGGCATCCGGCAGCGCGTCGCGGAAGCCACGAACCGTCGCGCCAATCGCCGCTCCCTCATTGAAGCAGGGCAGAAGCACGGCAATCCTGGGCGTGGCGCGGTCCAAGCTGATCCCCCTCGGTTTCGCCGAAGGGCTATAGCGGCGAACCGCGCTAGTCCAGCGCGGCCGTCGTAAGATGGAGCAGCCTGAACTCCGGCGAGGGATTGGAGAGGCTCCAGCCTTTTCCCGGCGGGATGGCAAACGCCGCGCCAGCTTCGAGCGGGTACGCGTCATCGCAATGGAGCGTGACCGACCCTTCGAGGACGAAGCCGAACGCCAATTCGCCGACATGCGCGGGAACTTCGAGCGGATGTCCGACGCCCGGACGGACGGTGCGAAGCTCGGCCAGGCCGCCCGTCGCCTCGCCGAGCGCGGTTTCCTGCGCTTCCCACCCGCGGAATTCGCCCCACTTCGTCTCCGCCGCGACGTGGCGCAGGAAGCGCTGGCCGCCGAACATCCGCGCGTTATCGATGCCGTTCGGCAGCTTCATTTCGTGATCGGCGAAGGTCTCGTGAAGCGCGGGCGCCGTGATCTCGATTACCTCGAGTCCGGCCGAGCTTTCGAGCACTCGGTGGCGGATCAGCGGGGGCTGGAGTACGAAATCGCCGGCGTTCATCACGAACGGGTCGCCCTGATCTTCGTACACCACCCGCACCCAGCCGCGCCGGACGTAGATGATCTGCAGCGCGATGCGGTGGTAATGCACCCAGTCCGCGGCAGGCCCGCTTTCGGGGATGGTGATGTGGGATGCGATATAGCGGCCGCCGAGCCGGCCCGGGATGAGGTCGCGGTACAGCATCCCCGCCCTGCCCTGCACCGGCGCCCCCTCCGCGTGAGTCAGGACGAATTCGGGAGCGAACGGCGGCAGGCGTGAGGGAATGTGCGGAGCATCTGGCCGCGATGTCAGCCGCACCCGCTCACCGCTGCGGCTCAGCAGCGCGCTGTACGGCTCATCGGCCGGATAAATGACGTCGAGCCGGAAGCCGTCGCGTTTGAGATCGTCGATCGCGCGGATGAGATGCGCGCAGACGATCTCGCGCTCGCTCAACCCTTCTTGGCCGGCTTCTTGGGCTTCGCGGCGGGCTTCTTCTCCGCCTTCCCAGCCGCCTTGGCCGCGCTCTTGTTCGCCGGCTCGCTCTTCACGGGCTTCGCAGGTTTGGGCGCCGAATCCTTCTCGACCAGTTCGGCCTTCTTCGCTCCGCCCTTCGCCTTGGTCGGAATCGGCTCCCTGGCCTCGGCCTTCTTCGGCGCAGCTTTCTTGCTTTTCGGCTTGGCCTCGGAATGATCGTGGCCGCAGCCCGGCCCGTGGACATGCCCTTCCTCGCTCTCGAGATCGGCTTCGAGCTGCTCGCGCGTCGCGGTCCGGTCGGCAATTTCCGCCTTCGAGAAAAGGAAATCGACGACCTTGTCCTCGTAGAGAGGCGCCCGAAGCTGCGCGGCGGCCATCGGCTCCTGCTGGACGTAGCGGATGAAATTCTCGCGGTCCTTGCCCTGGTATTGCGACGCGGCCTGGGCAATCAGCTGGTTCATCTCCTGCTCGCTGATCTCGACTCCGTTGGCGGCGCCGATTTCCGAGAGCAGCAGACCGAGCCGCACGCGCCGCTCGGCGATCCGCCGGTACTCCGCCGCATCCTTCTCGATCTCGGCCAGCGCTTCCTTCGGATTATCCTCGTGGCTCGCCTCGTGCCGAAGCTGGTTGAGGATGTTCTGATATTCGGCCTCGGCCATCGATTCCGGGATCGGGAAATCGTGCCGCGCAGCGAGCTGGTCGAGCAACTGACGCTTCATGTGCGTGCGCGTGAGACCATTGAGCTCCTGGCCGACCTGGTCGCGGATCAGGCCTTTGAGCTGCTCGAGGTCCTTGAGACCGAGCGATTTGGCGAACTCCTCGTCGACTTTGGTCTCGCCGGGCGTCTTCACCGCCTTCACGCTCACCTCAAAGGTCGCGTCCTTTCCCTTGAGGTCGGCAACCGGATAATCGGCCGGGAACACTACGTTTACTTTGCGCGCTTCGCCCGCTTTCGCGCCGACGAGCTGGTCCTCGAAGCCCGGGATCAGCCGTCCGGAGCCCAGCTCGACCGACATATCTTCGCCCGTGCCGCCTTCGAACGGCTTGCCGCCGACCTTGCCGGCGAAATCGACCACGACCAGGTCGCCGGTCGCTGCCGCATGGCCCTTCTTTGGATCCTCCCAGCGCTTGCTCTGGCTTGCGAGCTGCTGGAGCTGGTTGTCGACCGCGCTCTCATCGGTCTCGACGGTCAGGCGCTCAAGCTTCAGATCGCCAATCTGCGGCGCGGGGACGTCGGGCAGCGCCTCCAGCCGGACATGGACTTCGGCATCTCCGCCGGGCGCATATTTCTCGTCGAGCTCGACTTCCGGCTGAAGCGCCGGGCGGACATTTTTTTCCTGCAGCAGCTGCTGGACGCCGTCCTGCACCGCACCCTGGAGCGCGTCGCGCTGAAGCGCGTCGCCGTGCATCTTCCTGATGAGGTTGGGCGGCACCTTGCCCGGGCGGAATCCGGGCATCCGCACCTGCGGCGCGATCCGCTTGATCTCCGTATCGACCCGCGCCTCGATGTCCTTGGCGGGGATGGTCAGCATGAAGGCGCGCTTCAGGCCTTCGTTCTGAGTCTCGACGGTCTTGATGGTCACTTGCTCAAATCCCGATGATGTCTGGGCGGAATTCCATACTCGGACATCCACTGGATGTCCTGTGCGCGAATTCCGTGCTCGGACATCCCCCGGATGTCCTGTGCCGGAATTGGTGCGCGCGGAGGGACTCGAACCCCCACATCTTTCGACAACAGGACCTAAACCTGCCGCGTCTACCAATTCCGCCACGCGCGCGGACGCCGTAGGTGGCGCGGCCTATAACAGGCGCGGCCCGTTGGGCAACCCGGCGGGCAAGCGTTCGTTGGTCCGCCAACGGAGAGCCGACATGCAACAGCAACCGCCCGTCCCAGAAACGCCGCCCGAGCAACCTCCCGAGCCTTCGCGGCCCGGCCAGCCGAGCCAGCCTCCCCCCGAGCAGCCGGTGCGTACGCCGAACATCGACGTTCCCGCGCCCCCGTCGCCAGGCACCGATCCGACTCCTGGGCCGATCTCTCCGGTGGGTTGAGCGTCCTTCGAGACGAACCTTCGATACGCCCTTCGGGCTACTCAGTCTCTCCTCAGGATGAGCGGATTTATCTTTGGCGCTCATCCTGAGGAGCGACTGAGCGAGAGAAGCAAGACGAAGGCGCGTCTCGAAGGACCGTGGCTAGCGCCGTAGCCGTGCCGATGCGACGATCGCTTCGAAATCGGGCAAGGTCGCGTCGTAATAATGCAGCTTCGTCGCGTCGAACATGATGAGGTAGAGGCGATTGTCGATCACCGCGCCGACGACCCGCCCGCGCCGCCATAGCTCGTCGTCGTCGAGATGTTCATAGTCGAGCTGGAAGCCGTTGGCGCCGAGGAACGGCCGCGGCTGGAGCGAGATCGTCCGGAAATCGACCGCCCCGCCCCGCACCCGGTACAGGCTCTCCAGCATCGCCGCGATGTCTGGCGGAGTCATTTCCGCGCGGAACTTCGGCACCTGCTGGTCGGCGGTCTTGCGCTGGCGGACGAGATAATGGCCGCTTTCGAGACCGCTGACGAAGCTGATCCCGTCGAGCACGGGGCCATCGAGGGTCCAATCCTCGACCGCGCGGATGTCGTCGAAAAAGCCCGCCCGATGCCGGTTCCACGGCCGTGGCGGCGCGACGACCAGGCTTCCGTCGCCGACACTGACGTCTCCCACGCGGACGAGCGCATAGTCACTGAAACCGAACCCCTCGCCGCCGATGCTCGAGCAAGCGGTGAGGCCCCCGACGGCGGCAAGAAGCGTGACTGGCCTGAGATGCAGGCTCATCCGATCGTCTGCCTCACCCAGGCGGCGTCGGGCGCGTCGGGCTTCATCTTGAGATAGTGGGACAAGGCCGATTTCGCCTCGCCAGTTCGCCCTTCCTTCAGAAGCGAGATTCCGTGCCACCGCCAGGCGTCGGCCGGCGCGTCGGGATAGACCACCGCCGCCGCATAGCTTTGCGCCGCGCGCACGTCGTCGCCGAGTGCGTGCCGGTTGCGGAGGCGCCACACCTCTCCCTCGTAGAAGCGCAGCAGGCCATTCCACCCGTCCTGCGCCAGGGTGTCGATCAGATACTGGCTCGCGCCCGGATCGTTGAGCTTCACCTGGTCGTCGAGCAGCATCGGCCGGATCGGCCCGATCGTCGCCAGGTAACGGTCGCGGCGGTTGTCGTAGGTCTTCCCCGGCACGCGCACCTCGACCGCGTCCGCCTTGAGGTCGGCCATTCGGGCTTCGTCCGCCGGGTGGGTCGCGAAGAGCGAGTAGCCGCGATCGCGGCGCTTGCCGCGATAATGCGCGCTGGCCTGCTCCTCCCCGATCAATTGCTGCCAGATGGTCGACATCTCCATCGGGTCGTAGCCTGCCTCGGCGATGAGCTTCGCGCCCATCGCGTCCGCCTCGGCCTCCATGTCCCGACTGTATTGGAACAATGTGAGGATAGTTCCGAGCTGCGCGAGCTGAACGTAGTTGCCGAGGTAAACGCCCGCTCCCGCGCCGCCGATTCCGGCGAGCATGGCGCCGATCGAGAAAATGTCGGTCTTGCGCCGCTGGTCGCGCCACGAGCGGATCATATGGCGGCGGAGGAAATGCCCGGATTCGTGCGCGATCACGCCGGCGAGCTGAGCCTCGTTCCGCATTCGAAGGAGAAGTCCCGAGAAGACGACCGCGAAGCCGGTCGGGAACATCATCGCGTTGAAATCGGGGATGCGCGCCAGGTAGATTCGAAAATCCTTTGCGGCGGGACCACCGACCGTGCCGATGATGTCCTTCAGATAACCGGTGATTTCCCGGTCCCGGATGAGCAGGTTGGAGCTGGCAATCTCCTCCTCGACCCGGTCCATTTCCTTCCAGAGGCCGATCTCGTCGCGGTCGGTCGGCGTGAAGCCCGCGCCGACGAGCGGGACCATGTCGGCGGGACGGATTCGAGCTTGAGCGACGCCACAGGACATCGCGGCTGCCCCGGCAAAGAACAGCGAACGCCGGCTCATTTCGAAACACCGCCTGCACATCAGCGCTTCGCCTGCGCCGCGCGAACGGCAGCGCCGGGTTTCATCCGGCCGAGCAGCCGTTCGACCATCTGCGCGGCGCCTTCGGGCGTCCTCAAGTCGCCGAATCTGATCCCCGGCACCTGGCTCGCGGCATCGACCACGTTGAACCACACGACCTCGCCGGTCTTCAGATCGACCAGCGAGGCATAATCGAGCTGCTCCGAGCCACCCACGGTGGGCGCGCAAAAACCGATGAAGCAGCCCGCGAAGCCGAGCACGCCGAGCGCGATCCGGCCGCCCGAGGCGACCTGGTCCTCGGCATGGAGGAACAGCGCATAATCGTAGCCGGTCTTCTGCCCCAGTCTCACGGCATCCGCGCCAAGCGTCCAGTCGAGCCCCTTGCCGCGCTTGGTCGGCAGGTAATCGCCGAGATATTTGTGCTGCACGATCGCCTGGTCGACCGCGAAATTCAGCCGCTCGATGTCGGCAAGCTCCTGCACGCTGACTCCCGGCAGCTCGTCGCGATGCTCGATGACCGTGACCTGCCCGCCGCGCGCGGCCTGTTGGGCCCGAAGCGCCGCGACGATGCTGGAGCGCGCCTGCTCGGTCCAGTCGGCGCGCGGCTCGATCATGCCGCCGGTGGTCAGCGAGCCTACGGTGACGTCGGGGCGAAGCACCAGCAGCTTGTACGCGCCCTGCGGCGGCGAGAACTGGAGGTCGGCATATTGCCGCGTCTGCACGCATCCACCGAGCGCGAGCCCGCCCGCCAGCGCCAGCAGAGCCGCTGCGCTTCGCATCCCGAATTTTACACGGAGCGGACGCAAGCACCCTCCCCACTTCTACGGCAGTAGTTTGCCCTAAAGCGGGAACTTACAAAAGCCGCGTTTCCGCAGAGTTAGCGGGACTGGCAAACGGCCGGCGTACCGTCGAGGCAATGGCCGTCGACCGACCCGGGCGCGAGCGGAAGCTCGATCAAGGCGGCGAGCGTCGGCATGATGTCGACCGTCTCCACGGGCGTCAGGACCGTCGCGCCCCTGAAGCCCGGACGCCAGAACAGGATCGGCACGCGCCGGTCGTAGTCCCACACGCTGCCGTGGGTAGCAACGAAGCCGTGGCTGGTGTCGGCGATCGGCGTGATGTCCTTTTTCAGGACCACGTAGAGATCGCCCGACCGCTCCGGATCGAAGCTTTCGCGGACCCGCTCGATGATGCTCCACTTGTCCGGCGTGGCCGTCGGCAGCGGAGTCGCCGCGATTTGGGCCGCGGTGAACACCGCCTCCACCTGCGGCGCGGCCCGATAAGCCGCGACCGCGGCGTCAATCAGCCGCTTCTGGTCCTGGGCCGAAAGGCTCTTGTCGACATAGATGTCGCCGAAGCTGCCGCCGATGAGCCCCGGTCCCTTGATCCCGAGCTCAGCCGTCAGCTTCCGCCCCATCGCGCTGGCGCCGAGCGACGCATCGACCCGGGCCGCGTCCGCGATACCGGCGAGCCGCTCGCGCTCGGGAATGTCCTTGCCGCCGTGATCGGCCGTGAGCGCCACCGCATAGTCGATCCCGCGGCTGTCTAGCACGCGCAGGAAATCGCCGATCTCGCGGTCGAGCTCGAACAGCTGGAGGCACATTTCCTCGCCCTCGGTGCCGTATTTGTGCCCAACATAGTCGGTGCCCGAGAGGCTGACCGCGATCACATCGGGAGACTCGCGCCGCCCGAGCTGCATCTCATCGACCAGCCCCGCCGCGAGCGCCAGCGTATCGCCGTCGATTTCCGGCGAGGCGCGCAAGGCTGAGGCATCGCCCGCGGCGCGCGCCAGCCGCCCGGCGCCGACGGGCGTACCGCCACCCTCCACGGGAATCGGCCGCGCCTTGGTCCGGCAGTAGGGCGGTGCTTCGAGCGGCGGCCGGGGTTGAGCCAAAGCGGCCGTGATCGCCGCATTCACCTTCGGCACCACGCGCGGAACGGGGGCGCCGGTGAGGTCGGTCGTGAATCCCCCCTTACCGTCCCAATACCAGCGCTGGTCAGGGTGGTGCCCGCTCATCATCACCGCCGCGCGGTCCTTGCCGGATACGGCGACGTTGCGGCTCGAAGGCCAGCGCGCCTTCATGAGGTCGCCGAGCGTCGGCACGCGGAGCTGCATCGAAGAGACCTTGTAATCCATGTGCGAGGAGTCCGGGACGTTCGGGTTCTCGGCGCAATAGACCCACTTGTCCTTCCGCCCGAGCGACTGGTCCATCCAGGTGTTCCCGATGATCCCCGTCCGCGCCGGATGATCGCCGGTCAGGATGGTCGAGTGGCCGGGGCACGTCTCCGTATTCGCGTGGCTCTGATAGGCCTTGTCGAACACCGTCCCCGAAGCGAGCCTGGCGAGGCCCGAGGTGAAATGGGGCCGATATTCGTCGAACAAATTGGCCGAGAACTGGTCGACAGAGAAGACGACGAGCAACTTCGGCGGCGGCGGCGCCTGGGCGATGGCTTGCGAAGCGAGAAGCGCCGCGGCGGCGCCGAGAATGAATTTACGCAAGTCCCACTCCGTCATTGCGAGCGAAGCGAAGCAATCGAGCTACTTCGCCGACACTAGATTGCCGCGTCGCTGCGCTCCTCGCAATGACGGTCAATCCAGCTTCGCCCGGAGCCGCTCATTGACCATCTGCGGATTGGCTTTGCCGGCCATCGCCTTCATGACCTGACCGACGAAGAAGCCGAACAACTGCTGCTTCCCGCCTTTGTAGTCCGTTACCTTGTCGGCATTGTCGGCGAGCACCTTCTCCACCGCGGCGTCGATCGCGCCGGTGTCGCTGGTCTGCTTGAGCCCGCGTTTCTCGACGATTGCCGCCGCGACCTCGCCGCTGTCGAGCATGATCTCGAACACCTGCTTGGCGATCGTGCCGCTGATCGTCCCGTCGGCGACCAGCCCAAGCAGCTCGGCCGCCGCTTTGGGCGACACCGGGCTCTGGTCGATGCTCTCGCCGCGACGATTCAGCGCGCCGAACAGCTCGGCCACGACCCAGTTCGACGACTGCTTCGGCTCCGCGCCCGCCTCGATCAAGCCATCGAACCAGCGCGCGGTCTCGACGTCCGCGGTCAAAACGCTGGCGTTGTACGGCGTTATGCCGAGCGCCTCGTAGCGCTTGCGCTTCGCGGCCGGCAGCTCGGGCAGGCTGGACCGGCATTCCTCCAGGAACGCGTCGTCAAGCTCCAGCGGCAACAGGTCCGGATCGGGGAAGTAGCGGTAATCGTGGGCGTCTTCCTTGGTCCGAAGCGTCCGCGTCACGCCCTTGTCGGGGTCGAACAGCCGCGTTTCCTGCACTACCGAACCGCCGCTTTCGATCAGCTCGACCTGCCGCTTCGCCTCATGCTCGACCACGGCCATGACGAAACGCACAGAATTGACGTTCTTCGTCTCCGTCCGGGTGCCCAACTCGCCGTCCGGCTTGCGCACGCTGACATTGACGTCGGCGCGCATCGAGCCTTCCTCCATATTGCCGTCGCACGAACCAACGTAGCGGAGAATCGATCTGAGCTTCCGTAGATATGCCCCTGCTTCCGCTGGCGAACGCATGTCGGGCCGCGACACGATTTCCATCAGCGCGACGCCGCAGCGGTTCAAATCGACGTAGCTCATCGTCGCATGCTGGTCGTGCATCAGCTTGCCCGCGTCCTGCTCGACGTGGATCCGCTCGATGCCGATCGTTTTCGCCGAGCCCTCGTCTTTCTCGTCGACCAAAACTTCGAGTGCGCCCTCGCCGACCAGCGGATGATAGAGCTGGCTGATCTGATAGCCCTGCGGCAAATCGGCGTAGAAATAATTCTTCCGGTCGAAGCGCGACCATTTGTTGATCTTCGCCTCGATCGCCATGCCGGTCCGCACCGCCTGGCGGATGCACTCGCGGTTCGGGACCGGGAGCATCCCCGGCATTGCCGCGTCGACCAGGCTGACCTGCGTATTCGGCTCGGCCCCGAACGCCGTCGCCGCGCCGGAGAAGAGCTTGGACTGGGTAGCGGTGATCTGCGCATGGACTTCGAGGCCGACGACGACCTCCCACTCGCCGGTTTCGCCCTTCACCCGGTAAGTTGATTCACTTGCCATAATATTTCCGCAGGTCGGGAGCGGAGAATTTCTTGGCGATCAGCGCCGCCATCAGCGCATTGCCTTTCTCGGTGTCTCCGGCCTCCAAATCCTCGTAAGCCAGATTGTACCGGGCGACGTCGTTCCCCAGCTCGGCGGCCTTGTTCAGCCACTTCATCGCTTCCGTGCGATCGCGCTTTGAAATCCAATAATATTGATAGAGCCGGAACGCCGCGTCCTTGTCGGTGGCGGCCTTTGCAGTCAGCGCGCTGACCTCGTCTTTAAACATGCCGAATTCCATCGCCGCGGACAGCATGCTCGACGGACTAACCGACTGATTCTCCTTGCTGCAGAAGGTCCTGGCGGCCCCAGCGACGGTAAATCCCGACGGAGCCGACCGGCCGATGTCGCGATCGGGCGCGCCGGAATAGACCGGCTTCTCGCCGCACATCATCTCGCCGTCCTTCAGATAATAAGTGTCACCGGCGCAGCCGACGGTTTGGACTTTCAGCAAGGCGCCGAGCTGCTTCGCATAGGAATCGCTGTCGCTGACGCCGAGATCGATCTTCTTCTTGCCGGCAAAGCTTGGCGAGGCCGCAATGATGGCGGCGAGTTCCTTCGGATGAACCGCGCGCCCGCTGCTGTCGAACAGCCGGTCGAGCGCCCCCACTCCGCCGACCGAAAAGGCGTCGGCGGGGTTCCATCCGTTGCTGTAGCTGGTCATCCAGACGAGCATTTCCATCGTCGGCGTGCGCGTGACCGGCGCCGAATTGTCGACGCACTCGACGGCCGGCGCACCCGCCTGCTGGGCCGCCGCAGCTGCCGGTGCGAACAAAGTGGCACCGTACAAGATCGTCGCAATGGCTCTATGCATTGTCACCATCATGATGACCTCCCGCTCCCCGTTTCCCTTTGATTCGGAACTCACTCATGCTGCCTCGACCGACTTCCGCGGCGACACTTCTTTCGCGATTCGCGCTCCATTTTCGACCCATGCTTTGGACAGGTCGTGCGACTGCTGCATATTCATCCAGTAGTGCGCGGTGGTGCCCCAATAGCGACCGAGCCGCCAGGCGGTGTCGGCGGTGACGCTCCGCTGCTCATTCAAAATGGCAGTAATCCGGTTTGCCGGAACGCCAAGATGACGTGCAAGTTCGCTGGCGGACATCCGAAGCGGTTCAAGATACTCCTCGCGGAGCATCTCTCCCGGGTGCGGCTTGATCCAGTCCGATGGAGCGAAGGGATCAATGGTAATCGACGATCTCGACTTGCTCGGCATTGCCATTCTCCCAAATGAAGCACACGCGCCACTGGCGATCTATCCTGATCGACCATTGGCCCTCGCGGTCGCCTCTAAGCCGTTCCAGACGGTTGCCAGGCGGTGACCGCAAGTCGTCAACCTTCGCTGCAACATCGACTGCAAAAAGAGAACGCAGCGCCCTGACCGCAATTGCGCCGAATCGAATTGAACGGCGGGTACGCCAAAGGCGCTCTGTTTCCTTGTCGGCGAAACTCCTGATCATGTATTACGCGTTACGTAATACGTCAAGAGCGATCACCACCATTTATCCGGACTCGCCGTGAAGCCCGCGCGTTCCTCGATCGCGAGGCCGGCGTTCAGCACCGTCTGCTCGTCGAGCTCGTTGCCGATCAGGTGCAGGCCGAGGGGCAGGCCCTGTTCGTCCAGCCCGCCCGGCACGCTCATCGCCGGCAGCCCCGCGAGGCTCGCCGGCACAGCGAACACGTCGTTGAGGTACATGGCCAGCGGATCGGTAGTCTCCCCGATCCCGAACGCCGCCGACGGTGCGGTCGGAGTCAGGATCACGTCGCAAGTCTCGAACGCCTTGCGGAAGTCCTGCTTGATCAGCGCGCGCACCTTCTGCGCCTTGGTGAAATACGCGTCGTAGAAGCCCGCCGACAGCACATAGGTGCCGATCATGATCCGGCGCTTGACCTCCGCCCCGAACCCTTCCGCCCGCGTCGCCGAATACATGCCGTTCAGCCCGTCGTCTCCGCTGACCCGGAGACCATAACGCACGCCGTCATAGCGCGCGAGGTTCGACGAAGCCTCCGCCGGCGCGATGATGTAATAGGTAGGAAGCGCGTACTTCGTGTGCGGAAGGCTGATCTCGACCGGAGTCGCGCCCGCGTCTTTCAGCCATTCGATGCCGCGATCCCACAAGGCATTGATCTCGCCGGGGACACCGTCGATGCGATATTCTTTGGGAATGCCGACGCGCTTGCTCTTGAGATCGCTCGACAAGTTCGCTTCCCACTGCGGCACCGGCAGGTCGAGCGAAGTCGAATCCTTCGGATCGAACCCGGCCATCGCTTCGAGCAGAATCGCGCAATCGCGGACGCTCTTCGCCATCGGCCCCGCCTGGTCGAGCGAGCTCGCGAAGGCGACCACGCCCCAGCGCGAGCAGCGCCCGTAGGTCGGCTTGATCCCGCAAATGCCGGCAAAGGCCGCCGGCTGGCGGATGGAGCCGCCGGTGTCGGTCCCTGTCGCGCCCGGCGCGATGCCCGCCGCCACCGCCGCGGCCGACCCGCCCGACGATCCGCCAGGGGTCAGCCCGGCATTATTCCCCTTGCGCCGCCACGGGCTGATCACCGGCCCGTAGGCGCTCGTCTCGTTCGACGAGCCCATGGCGAACTCGTCCATATTGAGCTTGCCGAGCATCCCCGCGCCCGCCTTGCGCAGGTTCGCGGTTACCGTGCTTTCGTAGGGCGGCTTGAAATCCTTGAGGATCCGGCTTCCGGCTGTCGTATCGACGCCGCGCGTGGCGAACAAATCCTTGATCCCCAGCGGAATGCCCGCGAGCGAGGGAAGCTCGCCGGAACCGCGGGCCTTGTCCGCAGCTTCCGCCGCCGCGAGCGCGTCGTCGGGAGTTTCGACCGTATAGGCGTTGAGCGAGCGCGCCGCCGCCACCGCCGAGTTGAATCCCTCCGCAATCTCCCGAGCAGTGAAGTCGCCCGAGCGGAAGCCGTCCCGAAGCTCGGCAATCGTCCTGGATGTCAGCTCCGACATTTACTTCGTCATCCCCGCGAAAGCGGGGACACAGATTGTTTCACGCGAAGGCGCGAAGAAGAAAGTCAAGGCGCGAAGGAATGGCCCGCGCTCTTCGCGCCTTCCCTTCTTTTCTTCGCGCCTTCGCGTGAAAAATTTCATTCGATCACCTTGGGCACGGCGAAGAATCCGTGCTGCGCTTCGGGGGCGTTGGCGAGCACCTCGTCGCGGATGTTTCCCTCGGTCACCACGTCGTCGCGCAGCCGCATCTTCTGGTCGATCACGGCGGTCAGCGGCTCGATGCCGTCGGTGTTGACCTCGCCCAGCTGTTCGACCCAGCCGAGGATGTTGTTGAGCTCGGGCGCCAGCCGCGCGATCTCCTCGTCGCTCATCGCGATCCGCGCGAGCTTGGCGATATGGCGCACCTGTTCGTTCGAAACGGACATGGGGCGGCGGATAGCGGTGGGCCGTCAGACCGGCAAGCGCCCTGACGGCTCCCCCAGCGGACTCACTTCTTCGACGCGATCCACTCGTCGACGCGCGTCTCCAGCACCGGCAGCGGCTGAGAGCCGTCGCTGATGATCAGATCGTCGAAGCCCTTGATGTCGAACTTCGGGCCAAGCGCCTTCTCGGCCTTGTCGCGGAGCTCGAAAATCTCGAGCTGCCCGATCTTGTAGCCCGTCGCCTGGCCCGGGAGCGTGATGTAGCGCCGCACCTCCGACCGGGCATGGTCTTCCGACATCCGCGCGGTCTTCTTCATGTAATCGACCGCCTGGTCCTCGGTCCATCCGAGCGAATGGATTCCGGTGTCGACCACCAGCCGCGCGGCGCGGAACAGCTCCGAATCGAGGCGCATGAAATCGCCGGCGACGTCCGGATAGGCGCCCATCTCCTTGCACAATTCCTCGGCATAGAGCGCCCAGCCTTCATTGAACGCGACGTAGCCGCCGACCTTGCGGAACTTCGGCGTGTTGGTCTGGCGGATCTGGATGTCGCCCGCCATCACATGCCCGGGAACGCCTTCGTGGCACATGAGATCGGTGAGCGCCGCCGGGTCCTCGGTATCGCCGAGAAGATGGACATAGACGCGGCCCGGACGGCTTCCGTCTGGGCTCGGCCCGGCGGCGTGAGCGGCGCCCCCCGCGACTTCGCTGAACGACGGCTCGCGGATCACCTCGATTCTATATTTCGGGAAATTGTTGAACCGCGAGGGCAGAAGCTCGCGATTATGCGCGATGATCGCGTTCGCCCGGTCGAGATATTGTTTGCGTAGCGCGTCGGTCCACGGCCGCGGCGGGAATTTCTTCGCCCGGTCGGCATAGAAGGCCTCGCGGTCAGCGAACCCCGCCTGCTTGGCAAGCGCATCCTGCTCGGCCTCGATCTTCTTCACCTGGTCGATCCCGATCTGATGAATTTGCGCGGCGGTCAGGTCGAGCGTCGTGTTGAGCTTCAGGGCGGCCTGGTACCATTCGGCGCCGCCCGGAAGCGAGATTGCTCCGAGCCGCCCGCTCGGCGCGGTCGAAAGCTCGCCGTTCGCCCAGGCGATGACACGCTCGTAGCCAGGCTTCATCTCGAGCAGCGCGGCTTTCGTGTCCGCGAGCAGCGAATCCGCTTGCGCCTTGGTCACTTTGCCGTCGGCCTGAAGCTTCCCGACCTTCTTTTTCGCGTCGGCCCATAAGGGCGAGTCCGCCCCGCCGTCGAAAGGCGCACCGGTGATGATGTCGGTGCTGCCTTTGATCACCCGCTCGATCTCGAACTTCGGCGCGTGGATTCCGGCCGCGTCGGATTCCTTCGATTCGGCGATCCCCGTGTCCAGCACCGCCGGAATGGCGCGGATGCGGGCGTTGTACGCCTTCATGTCGCCCACGTCCTTCACCTGATGCGTGCTGATCATGAAGTTGGGCAGCCGCGAGTGAAACGAATAGAGGAAGGAATAGAAGGGCGGCTGATATTTCCGGTATTTGTAGCGGAGCTCGGCCCGTTCGAGCTGGGTCTCGTAAATGTCGTAATTGGTGCGTCCGGCGGAGGAGAGCTTGCCGCGGTCGAACTGCGCCTTCATCCGGGCGACGCTGTCACGCAGCGCCTGGAGTTCCCTGAGTTCCGCGGCATCGCTGATGTCGTCGAGCTTGTCCTCGCCTTGCTTGAGGCCGAGGCGCGTCGCCAGCTGCGGCCGGAACTTGAGCTGGGCATCGAATTCCTTGTCGAGGAACGCGGTCAGCCGCGCGTCTTCCGTTTTGGCGGTGGCGGCAACCGGCGCCGGCTGCGCCGAGACGATTGCCGCTTCCGGAACGAGAACGACCGCTGCAGCGGCCAGCAACCAACGCAATTTGCTCACTATTTCCCTCCTCAAGGTGATCGCGAGATATGACGCGGGCGCGAGGCCCATTCGCCCGAACCTAACGGCAGAGCCGATACTCGCAACCTACTGTTCCGCCGTTCGCAGAAAATCCCGCAGGCAGGGACGAGTCAGGTGTCCAGTCTCAACCTGCCAATCCGGACGCGTGCTCGACAAGCTCGCGAACCGCTGTAACTACTCTGGCATGTTCTGGATCGCTCTTGCCGCCACTGCGCAGCTTGTCGGACCTCGGGTGGAAGACGCGCACCGCGTGTTTTCGCCAGATGACATGCCCGCATATGTGCAGAGAGCGGGAATCGATCGTTTCATTCTCACGAGAACAACCATCCTGCCGGACGGCACAGTGCGGAATTGCGACGTGGAGCGAAGCAGTGGCGACCGGAAACTCGATGCGCTCTCGTGCGCGATCATCGTCAAACGAGCAAAGTTCCAGTCATCGAAATGGGTCGATGGCTCAGCGGCATATGGTGTCGTTCGTGCGCCCGTCAGCTGGACGATTGGTGGGCCGCCGTCCAAGAATGAGCTTCGAAAGGCATATCCGGCTGATTTAGACATCTCCATCAGCCAGCTACCGGCTAGTGCGAAAGCGCCGATAACTGTCCGTCTGACGATTGCAGTTGATGAGAGCGGACGAATTGTTGGCTGCAGTGAAGCCCCGCAGTTCTCGAAGCACGAAAGGAGCTTTCCGGAGCTGGTGCCGATTGCTTGCCAGCAATTGACCGACAAATACTCGCCGATTCCGGCAAAAGACGCATCCGGTAAGCCTGTCCGGTCCGTTCAGGACGCTATGGTGGACTTCAGCACCGGGAAATAACGAGTCGACGTGACGCTGCGTTTCGCCCGGTTGCCCTCCCCCTTCGCGGCCAATAGGGGCCGCGGGGCATGTGTGCGCGCCGGTTCCTCATTGTCGTCTTCATCCTCACCCTGATCGTCGTGGCGGGCGCGTTCGCGATTTATGAGTGGGGCGGCGACGTGCTGCTCAGGGAATCGGTGCCGAAGGGGCATTTCGAGGCGCCAAAGGTCAGCACTGGCCCAGACTATACGCTTGATTCTTCCTGGCTCGCGCGGCCGGACCTCGCCGACGATCCTTCGCGCTGGCTTCCCGACGGAGTCAGCCCCGGCGACAACGGCAAGGCCGCGATCTTCTACATCCACCCGACCACCTATCTGGAACGCGACCGCTGGAACGCGCCGCTCGTCGCCGGCGGCGACACCGCGTTCCGCACCGACCTGTTCGTGCGGAGCCAGGCGAGCGCGTTCAACGGGGCCGGGCAGATCTGGGCGCCGCGCTACCGTCAGGCGGCGTTCGGCGCGTTCCTGCTCAAGAGCGAGGACGCCGAACAGGCGCTCGACTTCGCCTATCGAGACGTTTCCGACGCGTTCGACGAGTTCGTGAAGGAATCAGGCGACCGGCCGATCATCCTGGCCGGGCATAGCCAGGGCGCGCTGCACCTGGAGCGGCTGCTTCGCGACAAGGCCGCGGGCAAGCCGATCGCGAAGCGAATCGTCGCCGCTTATGTCGTCGGCTGGCCGATTGACACAGGAACCGACCTTCCCGCGCTCGGCCTGCCCGCCTGTACCGCGCCGGACGAGGCCGGGTGCATCCTCTCGTGGCTGACCTTCGGCGATCCGCCCAATCCCGATCTCATCGTCGAGCAATGGGAAGATACGAAGGGCTATTCGGGCGGCGAGCGGCGGCAGGAGGACGCGCTCTGCGTCAATCCGATCAGCGGAATCGAAGGGGGAGCGGCGGCCGCGAGCGACAATCCCGGAACGCTGGTGCCGAGCGCCGACCTCAAGTCCGCAAGCCTCCAGCCTGAAGTCGTCGGCGCGCATTGCGCCAAGGGACTTCTGGTGCTCGACGGACAGCCGCCGCAAATGGGGCCGTTCGTGCTGCCGGGGAACAATTATCATGTCTACGATTACGCGCTCTTCTGGGGCGCGATCCGTCGCGACGCGGAGCGGCGGCTGGCCGCGTGGACCGATGATCAGCACAAGTAGCAGCGATTTCGCGGCGGCGCTGCCGGACGGTGGAAAGCTCGCCGGTCTCGACGTGGGCACGAAAACGATCGGCGTCGCGGTTTGCGACGCCGGCTGGCACTTTGCCGGGCCGCTGGAGACGATCCGCCGGTCGAAATTCACCCAGGATCTCGCGAGCCTTCGCCGAATCGTCGAGCGCGAGCATGCAGTCGGCCTCGTCGTCGGCTTGCCGCTCAACATGGACGCCAGTGACAGTCCGCGGACGCAGTCGGTCCGGACCTTCGCCCGCAACCTCGCGCCCCTCGATCTGCCGATCCTGCTGTGGGACGAGCGCTGGTCCACCCAGGCGGTCGAGCGGGCGATGATCGAAGCCGACGTCAGCCGCGCCCGCCGCGCCGAGAAAGTCGATGCCCTCGCCGCCGCCCACATCCTCCAGGGCGCGATCGACGCGCTGGCGAATCTCGGCAACGGCGGTTAGGCGCAGCGTTCGTGGACCTCATCTCCATCGATTCGCTGAGCGACGAGCAGGTCGCGGCCATCCTCGACCGCGCCTGCTATTGGTTTTCGGAGAACCGCCAGGGCGATTGGCACGACAATCTTTCGGGCAAGCTGGTCTTCAACCTCTTCTACGAGAATTCGACCCGGACTCTGATGAGCTTCGCCACGGCGGCGCATCGGCTCGGCGCGTCGGTGATCACGCTCCCCGTCGAGCAATCGTCGGTGAAGAAAGGCGAGAGCCTCGAAGACACGGCGCGGACCCTCAACGCGATGCGTCCCGACGCGCTCGTCATCCGTCACCGGGAGAACGGCGCGCCCGCTTCCGTCGCGGCGATCATGGACGCTCCGGTGATCAACGCGGGCGACGGCACCAACGAGCACCCGACGCAGGCGCTGCTCGACGCCGCGACGATCCACCAGCGGGTCGGCAAGATCGAGGGGCTGAAGATCGCGATTTGCGGGGACATCCGCCACAGCCGCGTCGCGCGCTCCAACGCGAAGCTCCTCCCCCGCCTCGGCGCCGAGGTGCGTCTCGCCGGCCCGCCGCAGCTGATGCCCGAGGGAATCTCGCCGCTTTCCGTTGATGAAGCGATCGACGGCGCGGACGTGGTGATGATGTTGCGAGTTCAGCGTGAGCGGCTTGAGAAGGAGCTGGGCGACGCGCCGGGCGAATATCTGCGGCTCTACGGCCTCACCGCCGGGCGCCTGACCCGCGCCGCGCCCGGTGCCGTGGTGATGCACCCCGGCCCGATGAACCGTGGCGTCGAAATCGAAAGCGCCATCGCCGACGATCCGGAACGCTCGCTCATCGCGCTCCAGGTCGAAATGGGGGTCGCGGTGCGAATGGCGGTGCTGGAGATGGTGATGGTTCGAGACGGCACTTCGGCTTCGCTCAGTGCCTCCTCACCATGATCGGTCCACACCGCTCATCCTGAGGAGCGGCTGAGCCTGTCGAAGCCGCGTCTGGAAGAATTAGCGTGAAGCGATCTGAACCGGCTTATCGCCCGCGAAGCCGCGGACGAAGCACTGGCCGCCGTTGCCCTTGAGCTCGTCGCAACGCGCCATCGCGGCGCGCTGGCTCTCGAAACCCTGGACCGACAGGCGCCAGAAGGTGCCTTTGGCCGAATCGAAACGGGCGCGCATCGGCAAATAATTGCGGAGCTCCGGATAGCGCGTGGTGAGGCGATCCCATCCGGCGGTCACCTGCTGGGGCGTGCGGTAGGAGCCGAGCTGCATGATCGCGTCGGGGTTGCCGCGGCTGGCCTTCGCGGCGCGGACCTTCGCCGGCTTGGTAGCCGGGGCCGGCTTTTCCGGCAGGAAGGATTCGACGACGGACGAGACTTTCTCCGCGGCGGCGGTCAGCACCGCCATCGGCGACGAGCTCGGAGAGTCCGCTTCAGCGACAACCGGCTTCGCCTCGGGAAGCGGCACGGTGATGGACGCGGCGGGAATCTTCATCGGTTCAGCCTGCGCAAGAGCAGGCTTAGCCTCCGGCAGCGGAACCGTGATCGACGCGGCGGGCATGACAGGTGGCGCCATGGGCGGAGCCGCTTCCGCGAACTGCGGCTGCGGCGAAGCAACAGATTGCGCGAGCGGAGCAGTGCGGGGTGCAGGTGCGGCCTCGGCAAGCATCGTATCGGTGTTGCGGAGCGCCAGGCGCACCGGCTGGCCCTGGTCGCTCGGCGCCGGCGTCACGCCGGTCAGCGCGGCGACCTGGTCCGATGGTCTGGACGGGTTGGCCAGCTGCATCCAATGCTGGATACGAGCGTCCAGCTGGTCGGAGGCGATATCCTGGGCGGCGACGACGCGCGCCTCGGTCCAGTCGCCGGCGAGCGCATAGGCAAGCGCCAAATTCTGGCGGATTCTGGCATCGGCACCCGGCTGCCGGGCCGCAGGCTCGAGAACCGAAATGGCTTCGTCCGGGCGTCCGGACAATGCGATCGCCAGCCCGTAATTCGCTGGGTCAATGGCCGCCTGATCGGATTGCAACAGCCGCACGGCTTCATCCCTCTTGCCGAGCGCGATCTGAACCAGCGCGAGCTTCAGGACGACGTGCGGCTGGGCTGGATAGAGAGTCAGCGAATCCTTGAAGGCCGTTTCGGCAGAGCTGAACCGGCCGGCCGCGAAATAGGCATTGCCGAGCAGCGCCCGGAAGCCGGCGTCGTTGGGCGATTTCTCGACCGCGCGCTCGCCGAGATCGACCGCCAGCGGAACATCGTTGGAATTGAGCGCCGCGAGCGCACGGGTGGCGAGGCCCACGTCGCCCCGCACTCCGCCGAACGCGGTGGCCTGTTGAGGCGCCGCGCAGCCCGAAATCATCGAGGCGAGCACGATTGCCGAGGCACTTGCGCCGAAGCGGAATGGATTGGACATGGTCTTTACCCCTTGCGTTTGGGTCATTTTACCCTTTGCGTCTGGCCTTCGTGGCCATGCCGTCGAGCTCAGGCATGTTCTCGAGCAGCCGGTCGAGGGCCTCCGTCACAATCTGCTGCGCCGAGCGGCAATTGACCGCGCAGGCGAGCCGCAGCTTCAGATGACGATCCGGATCGAGGCGCAGCGTGAACGCCGCCTTGCCCTTGCTTCCTGACGCCGAACGAGGTCTTGGCGTCCGAACCGGAACTGCTGCGGTCGCCGCCTGAACCACTATCGGTTTCGCCGGCTTCACCGTCTCGGCTTCGGGCTCATAGAGTTCGGCGGTCTCGTCGACTTCCTCACCCGCATCATCCGAATCGTCGCCGTTGAAGCGATCCGCGATTTCCGCCTGCTGGTTATGGACCGGCGATCCAACCGGCGTGAGCCCCAAGGGCTGTGAGCGCGGATGGTCGACGACGTCGTCGCCGAACGCATCGTGAGTCGCATCGCGCGCGACCTCGGCCGCCTTGGGCGGTTCGAATCCCAAATCGTTCCAGCCCAGGTCCTCGAGACCGCTGACCTGGCCGAAGCCTTGCGGACGCATGGCCGGGCGGGCCGCGCCCTTGCGAGCCAGCAAACCCGAAGAGAGGGATGCGAAAGGCTTGGCTTCACTTGCCACTTACGCCCCCCTCACTGACCGACGACTCGGCGGCCGAAACCGCCGACGGGACGCGGACTGGCAGTGGCGGCTGCTCCCGGCGCCGCTCCGGGCGCCGCGAACACCGTTCGGCGGAAATTTTTCTCGAGCCGGTCGGAGATATAATCCCACAACTCGGCGACCTCCCTGGCCGAGCGGCCCTTGGGATCGACTTCCATGACCGTCCGGCCGTCGATCATCGACGCGGCGAAATCGGTGCGGTGGTGGAGCGTGACCGGGGCGACGGTGCCGTGCTGCGACAGCGCGACAGCGGCCTCGTAGGTGATCTTGGCCTTGGGCGTCGCAGCATTCACGACGAAGATGAGCGGCTTACCGGCGCGGTCGCACAAATCGACCGTGGCGCCGACGGCGCGCAGGTCGTGCGGGCTCGGGCGAGTCGGAATGACGATGAGCTCGGCGACGGCGATGACGCTCTGGATAGCCATGGTGATCGCTGGAGGCGTGTCGACGACCGCAAGGCGGAAGCCCTGCTGCCGAAGCACCTCGAGATCGGAGGCGAGGCGAGCGACGGTGGTCTGGGCAAAGGCCGGCATGTCGGCCTCGCGCTCGTTCCACCAGTCGGCAAGGCTGCCTTGCGGGTCGATGTCGATCAAGCAGACCGGGCCTGCCCCCGACATTTGCGCTTGCACCGCAAGGTGGCCGGAAAGGGTCGTCTTGCCCGATCCGCCCTTCTGCGATGCCAAAGCCAGGACGCGCATGTATTTCCCCTCGCGTGAATTGCCGTCAGTTCGAGAAGGGACTGCACCACAGCCTCTAAAATCTGGTTAACAAGCGACGGTGCGGCTTTGCGGATGCCGAAGCTTGGGCTAAGCTTCCACCGGGGTGGGTTCAGGTATGATTCCCAAATACTTAGTTGTCGCGGCATTCCTGATCTCCACGGCGGCGCCGGTTTCGGCACAGTCGGTGAAGGCTGGAATCGATGCCTGGCAGCGCTCCGATTATGCGGGCGCCGTCGCAATCTGGAGGCCGCTCGCCGACAAGGGCGACGCCGACGCCGAGTTCAATCTCGGCCAGGCCTATCGCCTCGGGCGCGGTGTTTCGACGAACCTCGCCGCGGCCAAGAGCTGGTTCGAACGGGCCGCGACCCAGGGGCATGTCGACGCGCAGACGACGCTCGGTCTTCTCCTCTTCCAGAGCGGCAATCAGGCACAAGGCGTGAAGTGGCTCGAAAAGGCCGCCGAGAAAGGCGAACCGCGCGCGCTGCTGGTCTACGGCACCGCTCTGGTCAACGGCGATTCCGTCACACAGGATCCGATCCGTGGCTATGCTTATGTCAGCCGTGCCGCCGCGCAGGGGCTCGCCCCTGCGAAGCAGACGCTGGCGCAGCTGGACCAGATCATGCCGCTCCCGGACCGCGAGAAAGGCGTCGCCCTCGCGCTCTCGCTCACGAAAACCACGGCCAAGTCGAGTCCCGCCCCCGCTCCGGACAAAGCCGAGCCCAAACCAGTGAAGACGGCCAAAGCGAAACCGTCCGAAAGCAAGCCCGCCGAAAGCAAGCCGGTAACAAGAACAGCGGAAGTACGCTCCGCCGAGGCCACACCACCGAGGCAAGCCGCCGCGACCGGCCGCTGGCGCATCCAGCTCGGCGCCTTTTCGAAGCGCTCGTCGGCCGAGGCGCTGTACCGGACCTTGTCGTCGAATCCGGCGCTTGCTGGCCGAAGTGCCTCCTATGTCCCGGCGGGAGCGGTCACCCGGCTGCAAATCGGGCCGTTCGAAAGCAAGGCCGCCGCCGACCGTGCCTGCAAGGCGCTGGGGAAGGCCTGCTTCCCCGTCCCGCCCAAATAATTCAGCCGCGAAACCAGTCGCGCCGGCGGACGCCCTGAACCCAGAGCAAGGCGTCGAGACCGTGATGCCTGAGTTCAGCATCCGCGACCTCGACAAGTGCGGGCTTCGCCTTGAAGGCGACTCCCAGCCCCGCTTCCTCGATCATCAGCTTGTCGTTCGCCCCGTCGCCGATCGCGAGAACCTCGCCGCGTTCGAGTCCGAGCTCGTCGCGCGCCTCCACGAGCGCGGTCTGCTTCGCGCGAGCATCGACGATCGGGTCGCCAACCTCTCCGCTGAGCTTGCCGCCGGCGAAAACCAGCCGATTCGCCTTTACCCGGTCAAAGCCCGCGGTGCGCGCGACGGGTTCGGCGAAAGACAGGAAGCCGCCCGAGACGAGCAGACAGCTCGATCCGCCCGCGCGCATCGTTTGCACCAGCGTCCGGGCGCCGGCCGTCAGCTCCACCCGCTCGTCGAGGCAGCGCTTGAGCTCGGCCTCATCCAGACCGGCGAGCAGCCGCACGCGCTCGCGAAGCGCGCCCGGAAAATCGAGCTCGCCCTGCATCGCCCGCTCGGTGATCCGCGCGACCTTCTCCTTCAGGCCCGCATAATCGGCGAGCTCGTCGATGCATTCCTGGCCGATGATCGTCGAGTCCATGTCGGCGACGAGGAGCTTCTTCCAGCGCGGCTCGTCAGGCTGCACCACGACATCAACATCATCGAGCGTGGACAGCGCCCATCGCGCGGCCTTGAGATCGCCGTCGAAGCGAAGATCGGCGGCATCGCCTTCGTCGATCCAGTGAAGGAAGACGGCTTTGGGATCGACTTCGCGAAGCAAGCCCAGCGCGCGGTCGATCAACCTGTCATCGAGCTGTCCCGCTGCTATCAGCGTCGCAATCGCCATGGCCGTTTCGCGTCCTCCACTCGCCGTCATCGCCGGGCCGACCGCCAGCGGCAAGTCGGCGCTCGCAGTCGCGCTTGCTCAGCAAATAAGCGGCGTGATCGTCAATGCCGACAGCGCGCAAATCTATCGCGACCTGCCGATCCTGAGCGCCGCGCCGTCGGTTGAGGACCGCGCGGCCGCCGAGCATCGCCTCTACGGGGTCCTGGACGGCGCCCAGCCTTGTTCGGCCGCTGATTGGGCGGCGATGGCGCGGCGGGAGATCGCGGATATCCACGCCAGCGGCCGGACGCCGATCCTGGTTGGCGGCACGGGCCTTTACCTTCGAACCCTGCTCGACGGAATCGCTCCGGTACCGGAGATCGGTACCGAGGTCCGCCAGCGCGTCCGCGAAGCGTCGGTCGAGGAAAATCGCTCGAGGCTGGAGGCGTTGGACCCGGCGGCAGCGGCGCGGCTGAAGCCCGGCGATACAGCACGCATATCGCGCGCGCTCGAGGTCATTCAGTCGACCGGTCGGTCTCTCGCCGAATGGCAGAAGGAGCGCGAAGGAGGGATCGGTGGCGAAGTCGCGCTTCGGCCGCTTGTTCTCCTGCCCCCGCGCCCTTGGCTCTACGCCCGCTGCGACGAACGGTTTGCCCACATGATCGAGCAGGGTGCCGTTGCCGAGGTTGAGGCGCTGCTGGCGCGCGGGCTCGACCCGAATCTGCCGGTCATGCGTGGCATCGGCGTCCGGGAGATCGCGGCTCATCTGAACGGACAGCGCTCGCTGGCCGATACCGTCGCCGCCGGCCAGCAGGCGACCCGCCGCTATGCCAAGCGCCAATATACCTGGTTCGCGCATCAGCCGCCCGCCGAATGGCCGCGTTTCTTGGAGCCGCTGGAGGGAAACAGCATCAGCGAGGCGCTGGCCCTGCTCCGGCCGAAGGTCTAGGCGGCGCGCATGGACATGCTCCGCGACGCCGACATCGATCCCGCGCCGCTCGCCGGCAAGCGGATCGCGGTGCTCGGCTACGGCAATCAGGGGCGCGCCCAGTCGCTCAACCTGAAGGACAGCGGGATCGACGTGGTCGTGGGGCTCCGCGGCGGCTCGGGAAGCACGTTCGAGGCCGAGGCGGCGGGGCTGACGACGGCGCTGGTCGAAGATGCGGTCGGCTCGGCGGATGTCGTGATGATGCTCGCGCCGGACGAGATCCACGCCGCGCTCTATCGGGAAATCGAGCCGAACCTGCGCGAAGGCGCGGCGCTCGGTTTCAGTCACGGGCTGTCGGTACGCTTCGCCATGGTCGAACCGCGCGCCGATCTCGACGTCTTCCTTGTCGCACCCAAGGGCCCGGGCACCGCGCTCCGTTCGCTCTATCGACAGGGCAAGGGCATGATCGCGCTTTGGGCAGTCGAGCAGGATTCTACCGGCGGCGCACGCGGCATCGCCCTCGCTTATGGCCGCGCGATCGGCTGCGGCCGCGCCGGTCTCATCGCCTCCAGCTTTGCCGAGGAAGCCGAAGCCGATTTGTTCAACGAGCAGGCGGTCGTCTGGGGCGGCGTGCCGGAGCTGCTGATCGCGGGATTCGACACGCTCGTTGAGGGCGGGGTTTCACCCGAAGTCGCCTATCTCGAATGCGTCGGCGAGCTTCACCTCATCGCCGAGCTGATCGAGGCGCGTGGGATCGCGGGGATGCGGGAGGCGATTTCCAACACGGCCGAGCTTGGCGCGCTGCTTGGCGGACGGCGGATCGTCGACGCGGGCGTTCGCGAGCGAATGGCCGAAGTGCTCGCCGAAGTCCGCGCGGGGCGGTTCGCCGACGAGCTTCGTCAGGAGGAATCGAGCGGTTATGCGAGGCTCAAGAAAGCGCGCGCCGAGGCGCGCGAGGCGCTGATCGAGCAGACCTTTGAGAAGCTGGGCGGCGAGACCTAGTCAGCCGACGGGCGTTGGCGCGCTCGACGGCCGGTCGCCGACGCTGGCCTGTTCGAGATAGGCGCGCTGCAGCTTGCGATGGGCTTCCGCGGCGTCCGGGTCGTGCGCGGCGGCCGACAGCTCCTGCTCTTCCGCGGCGCGGCGGGCGAAATAGACGCGGTCCTGCGTGGCCATGGCTTCGCTCCTCAGCCGGGAAACGCCGAATATAGCAGAATCGGCCCAAAAGGTCGCCGCGCTCAGGCGTCCGCGCCAGCGCTCGCGCTTTCCTTCGCCCGCTCGATCGCCTCAACTAAGGCTCCCCGCGCTTCCTCGGCATCGCCCCAGCGCCCGACCCGGACCCATTTGTCCGGCTCCAGATCTTTGTAATGGGTGAAGAAATGCTCGATCTGCTGCATCACGATAACCGGCAGGTCCTCGTGCCCCGCGACTTCGGAATAATAAGGGAAGGTCGAATCCACCGGCACCGCGATCAGCTTCTCGTCCCCGCCGTGCTCGTCCTCGAGGAACAGCACGCCGATCGGCCGCGCGCGCACGACGCAACCGGGGATGAAGGGCGAGCGTGCCACGACCAGCGCGTCGATCGGGTCGCCGTCGGGCGAGAGCGTGTGCGGAACGAAGCCGTAATTGGCCGGATAGCGCATCGGCGTGTGGAGGATGCGGTCGACGAACAAAGCGCCCGATTTCTTGTCGAACTCATATTTCACCGGCTCGCCGCCGACCGGCACTTCGATGACGACGTTGACCGTGTTGGGCGGGTCGTCGCCGATGGGGATGAGCTCGACGTTCATGACCTTCGTTCTCAGGGCAGGTGCCCGGCGCTCCTAAAGACCGCCAGTCCGAAGAACAACGCCGAAAGGCTCGCGGCGACCGATCCGGCGACATAGGCCGCGGCCATGGCGAAGGCGTGCCGCTCGATCAGCAGCGCCGTATCGAGCGAGAAGGCCGAAAAAGTCGTGAAGCCGCCAAGGACTCCGGTCGCGAGGAACAGCCGCATATGCTGGCCGATTCCCGGCCGGAACAGGAAATAGCCCGCGAGCAACCCCATGAGGAATGAGCCGGCGATGTTCACGATGAACGTGCCGAACGGGAATCCGTAGCCGAACAGGCGCGCCGCGCCGACGTTCACGCCGTGGCGAAGCGCGCCGCCGATTCCGGCGCCAAGAAAGACGATGAGATAAAGCATAAGCCTCCTGCTGCTGCATGACTGCGCCTGCAGGAGTCATCGGCCGGTCGGCGGTTACAAGGGAGACCCCATTCCCTGCATCATTGCTTACCAGCAGCGGGCGCTCACGCAAGCCAACGCTTTTCCGATTGCCTCCCCAGAGAATCTGTTAGTGACGCCTCTTCAAAAACGGAGGGATTTTTGTCGGATCGGTCGGTTTGGGATCTGTATTGGCATTGCGACCGCATTGCCTCCTGCTTCGACGGCGCCGGCGCGACCAACTATGCCGAGGCGGTTGCCGACGGCTGGCGCGTTTTCTTCGCCGCGCTGCCGGATAAGGCCAAGATCATCGACCTTTGCACCGGCAATGGCGCGATCGCGCTGATCGCGGCGGAGGTCGGCCGCGCGCAAGGCAAATCGTTCGCCATCACCGCCGTCGACCAGGCGGACATCGACCCGCCGGCCTTCGTCAAGCGTCACGGCGAGGAGATGCGCGCCATCACCTTCCTCGGGCGCACCGCGGTCGAGGCCCTTCCCTTCGCCGACGGCAGCTTCGACGTCGCGATCAGCCAATACGGCATCGAATATTCGGACACGGCGCGTTCGGCGCTGGAGGTTGCGCGCGTGCTCGCGCCTGGCGGCCGGGCGCGGTTCGTCGTCCACGCGGCAGAAGGAATCGTGGCATCGAACGCGAGGTCCGCGATCGAGGACGCCGATTTCATGCTGCAAGGCGCCGATCTCATCGGCTCGGCCAGGCGCTGCCTCGACGCCGTTCGCAAGGTCGAGAGCGGCGACGGCTCGATGGCCGCGCGGCAGCGGGCCAATGCGGCCGTCGCCTCGTTCAAGACGGCCCTCGCCCTTGCCGACCGCCACCTTCCGCATGCCACCGACAAGGTGATGCTCGGCAACAGCGCCGGCGTGCTGCTCGACGCCTTCCAGGCCCGCGCCAAAGTCGGCTTCGACGCCGCACTGGCCAAGGTCGATCAGGTCGAAACCGAAATCCTCGCCCATCGCGGACGTCTCCAGGCGCTGGTCGATGCGGCTCTCGACGAGGATGGCGCGGCCGCGCTCGGCGCGCGCTTATGCGAAGCGCGAGAGGTTCAGGCCGAATGCGAGCGGTTGGAGAATGACGAAGGCCTGATCGGGCACGTCGTAACCGCGCGATTCAGCTAGTCACCAGCTCCCCTCAGGCCTACCTAACGCGTAATTGTTGCCATCTGCCCAGCAAAGCCGCGAGCGGGCCGAGGGCGCAAAGCCCGAGCAACGGAGGAACTGTAGGGTCGGCGCGGGCAAGAAGCAGCAGCGCCGCCAACGCAATCACGGCCACTAAGTTTGCTGTCGTCTTCCATCTCTCCCACGCTGACCCATGGGAGCGCCAGCCGTTGGCGAAGCAAAGCGCCGCAAACAGGCAAAGCAATCCAATCCAAGTCCCGATCAGCCAGACATCCTCTGGTTCTTGGGCGTAGTCCGCCAAGTTGCTCGGAAGAAAGACGAGGAAGCCGAACGCCGCAACGACAAGCAACGCTCCGCAGATCAAGTTCGTCCAGCGCACAACCGCCATGTAAGTCAGGTTAGCGACAACGCTGATGTCCGCAATGGAGGGAAGGCTGACATTGCGAATTTTCCCTGACCATGACAGCGTGATGTCCGATGAAAGTTGACGGTGAGAATTATGAACGGATGCGGGCGTGGTTCGCCCGCCTTGTTCCGGAGACGCTTCCAGCAGACCTACTAACGCCCGAAAATGATCCCGTAGGTTGCCTTGATGGGCTGGCTGCTCGATCGCCAGCAAAGGCGCGGGAAGGTCTGACAATGGCCATTAACGACACAATCGAAGCGACAGAGCGTTGGCCCGCCGACAAGGTCGAAGCCATCGACGATCTGCTTGAACGAGAGGGTCTGCCGAGCCTCACCGAAATGCGGCTTCGGTTCTCGAAGGTCATCCGGCGCGTGGTTGCTCGCGGGAGCATCAAGAACGACGTTGAGTATTATGCCGTTAGGAACGCTGCCGAGCTGGCGGATGACGGCCAAGAGGCTCTCTGGAAGCTACTAGCAGCCTACGAGAAGCGGCCCGCTAGCTAACGTCCGAAATGGGTGGAACGCGGACATTGCGAGCCCCCCAACGCCGCCGCTCATTTTCTTCCGAAAAGCTTCTCCACTTCCGACAACGAAAGCTTCACCCAGGTGGGACGGCCGTGGTTGCATTGGCCGGAGCGCGGGGTGACTTCCATTTCGCGGAGCAGCGCGTTCATTTCGGCGACCGAGAGCAGGCGGCCGGCGCGGACCGAGCCGTGGCAGGCGATCGTCGCCGCGACGTGGTCGAGCTTGTCGCGGAGGCTGAGCGCGCCGCCGAGATCGGCGATTTCGGCCGCGAGATCGGCGAGCAGTCCCGAGACTTCGGTCTTGCCGAGCGCGGCGGGGACGGCTCGGACGAGCATCGCCGTGGGTCCGAAGCGCTCGATGTCGAGGCCCATGCCGCCAAGCTCCTCGGCGGCGGCGTCGAGCCGGTCGCAATCCGGTTCGTCGAGCTCGACCACTTCGGGCATGAGCAATGCCTGCCGCGCCACCTGGTCGCCCTCGCGCGCGGCCCGCATCCGTTCGAGCACCAGCCGCTCGTGCGCGGCGTGCTGGTCGACGATCACCAGCCCGTCCTCGGCCTCGGCGACGATGTAGGTGGCGGCCACCTGTCCCCGGGCGACGCCGAGCGGGTGGCTGGGGACGGGTTCGAGAGCGGGTTCGGCGCGGGCGGAAGGCGCGTGTTCGAAGAGACGTCGCTCGTCCGCAACCACCGTCGCCCCCGCGAAAGCGGGGGTCCCGCTTTCTTCAGCAGCAGCTGGATTCCCGCTTTCGCGGGAATGACGGACGAGAGTGGAATCGTACACCGAACCCCTCGTCCACATCGCCGGCGCCGCCGCCTGCTCGCGGGCGGCGCTTCGCTGGCTCTCCTCGTCGAGTGCGCGCCTGAGGCCGCCGACGATCAACCCGCGGACGGCCGAAGGATCGCGGAACCTCACCTCGGTCTTCGCCGGGTGGACGTTGACGTCCACCTCCTCGAGCGGGACCTCGACGAACAAGGCCGCGATCGGGTGGCGGTCGCGCGCGATGAGGTCGCGATAGGCGGCGCGCAACGCGCCGACGAGGAGCCGGTCCTTCACCGGCCGCGAATTGACGAACAGATATTGCTGGTCGGCTACGCCGCGGTTGAACGTGGGCAAGCTGATGACGCCGGTGAGCCGCAGCCCGTCGCGCTCACAGTCGATGCCGATGCCATGCCGGTCGAGCTCATGGCTGAGCAGCGCCGCGACGCGCGCCGGCGCTTCGGCCGGCTGGAGGGTCAGGATTCGCCGGCCGTCGTGATCTAGCGTGAAGCCCACGTCGCTTCGCGCCATCGCGAGCCGCTTCATCGCGTCGAGGCAGGCGGCATATTCGGAACGCGGCGAGCGCAGGAACTTGCGCCTGGCGGGGACCTTGTCGAACAGGCCTTCGATCCGGATCCGCGTCCCGGGCGGAAGCGCCGCCGGCCCCTCCCCCACGCGCTCGCCATGATCCACCTCGATTCGCCAGCCGTCGGCGCCGCGCACGCGGCTTTCCACCGTCAGCCGCGACACGCTGGCGATCGACGGCAGCGCCTCGCCGCGAAAGCCGAAGCTGGTCACCCGGTCGATCGCATCGCCCGGCAGCTTCGACGTGGCATGGCGTTCCAGGGCAAGCCGGATCTCGTCGGGCGTCATTCCCGAGCCGTCGTCGGCGATTTCGACCAGCTCAAGCCCGCCGGCGTGGAGCCGGACCGCGACCTGGCTCGCGTCGGCGTCGAGTGAATTTTCAACCAGCTCCTTGAGCGCGCTCGCGGGCCGCTCCACGACCTCGCCCGCGGCGATCCGATTGATGAGCTCGGGCGGCAGTCTTCTTATTGACATATTAAGCATTCCTAGCTCATTCCGAAGCGGCCGGCGAAGCACTGATTTTTCTGGAAATTCAGCGCGCATTCAATGGGAAGTATTCAATCAGGAGTGAAGCGGCGGACAACTGTCCGGCCGCGTTCCGGGGGATAGGAATCTAGATGTTCTGGAATCGTTGGTTCAAGTGGATGTCGCACGACATGGCGATCGACCTCGGAACCGCCAACACGCTCGTCTATGTCCGCGGGCGCGGGATTGTCCTTAACGAGCCGTCGGTCGTCGCGATCGAAACGATCAACGGCGTCAAGAAAGTCAAGGCGGTCGGCGAGGACGCCAAGCTGATGATGGGCAAGACGCCCGATCAGATCGAGGCGATTCGCCCGCTTCGCGACGGCGTGATCGCCGACATCGACGTCGCCGAGCAGATGATCAAACACTTCATCCACAAAGTGCACGGCGGCAAGATGCGCGCCTGGCGCTTTCCGGAAATCGTCATTTGCGTGCCGAGCGGATCGACGTCCGTCGAGCGCCGCGCGATTCGCGACGCGGCGTCGAACGCCGGCGCGAGCGCGGTTTTCCTGATCGAGGAGCCGATGGCCGCCGCGATTGGCGCCGACATGCCGGTGACCGCGCCGATCGGGTCGATGGTCGTCGACATCGGCGGCGGAACGACCGAAGTCGCGGTGCTGTCGCTGCGCGGCCTCGCCTACACGACGTCGGTTCGCGTCGGCGGCGACAAGATGGACGAAGCGATCAGCTCCTACGTCCGCCGCAACCACAATCTGCTGATCGGCGAGGCCACGGCCGAGCGGATCAAGAAGGAAGTCGGAATCGCCAAGCCGCCGGTCGACGGCATCGGCAAGACGGTCCACATCAAGGGCCGCGACCTCGTCAACGGCGTCCCCAAGGAAATCTCGATCAACCAGGGCCAGATCGCCGAGGCGCTGTCCGAACCCGTCGGCACGATTGTCGAGGGAGTCCGGATCGCGCTCGAGAATACCGCGCCCGAGCTCGCCGCCGACATCTGCGACCAGGGCATCGTCCTCACCGGGGGCGGCGCGCTGCTCCAGGGGCTCGACGAGGTCCTGCGCGACGAGACCGGCCTCCCCGTCACCGTCGCGGACGATCCGCTGACCTGCGTCGCGCTCGGCACCGGACGCGCGCTGGAGGAAGACCAGTTCCGCGGCGTGCTCCAGACCGCATAAAGGAGCGCTGAGCGGTGGCGACCGCGCGCCCCGGCTGGTCGCGTAGAGCGCAGTACGGGCTGTTTTTCAGCTTCCTCGCGGTCATAGCGGGGATCATCGTCGGGCTCATCCTTCTCGTCGTCTCGCTCGTCGCTCCCAAGACGTTCGAGAATATCCGTGGAGTCGCGCTGGACGTGACCGGACCGGTTGCCGCTGCTCTGCACGAAGTGACGGCGACGGCCGAGGGCCTGGTGACGGGAGCCGACGATTATTGGGACGCCGCCAGTCAGAACGGGCAGCTGAAGCGCGAGCGCAAGGCGATGCTTCAGCGCATGATCGAAGCCAAGGCGATCGTGCAGGAAAACCGGGAGCTGAAGGCCATCCTCGACCTCCGTCAGCACAGTCGAGACACGATCGCCACCGGCCGTATCGTCGGATCCTCGTTCAGCAGCCCACGGCGGTATGCGATTTTTTCGGCAGGCCGGGGCGACGGCGTGAAGGTGGGCATGCCCGTCCGCTCGGCCGACGGGCTGGTCGGGCGGATCATCGACAGCGGCGCGCTCGCTTCGCGTGTGCTCCTTATCTCCGACCGGGCGAGCATCGTTCCCTCGCGCCTGCTGAGAGACGGCAGACCGGTGATCGCGCAGGGGCGCGGCGACGGCACGATCGACGTGAGGCCGCTGGAGGTGGGGCGCAATCCGTTCCGGCCGAACGACATCATCATCACCTCCGGCACCGGCGGTCTTTATCCGCCGCTCGTACCGGTCGCGAAAATCGTGAAGCTCAACGGCGACAGCGCCATTGCCGTGCCGCTCGCCGACCCGGCGAACACCAGCTTTGCAATTGTCGAGGCGCCCTATGAGCCGGCTGCGGTCGCTGCTGAAACGGCGACCGCCACAAGCGACGCGCCCTGATGGTCAGGGCAGCGCTCTCCCAAAACAGGAAAATCGGCAAGGGACCGGTCCGCTTTGCCGAGTTCGTCCCCAGCGCCACGGTAGTGGCTGCATCGCTTCTCGCGGCATTACCGATCGTTTCGACGAGCGGCTGGTTTCCGAATTTCGGCTATCTGGTGCTGATCGGCTGGCGGCTGCTCCGGGCCGATCCCTGGCCCGCCTGGTGGGCCGCTCCGCTGGGTTTCATCAATGACCTGTTCACTGGATATCCCATTGGCTTTTCAATAGCTTTATGGAGTGCGACGATGCTGGCGCTCGACCTCGTCGACCGCCGCACGATGTGGCGTGACTATTGGATCGAATGGATACTGGCGGCGGTGCTGATTGCGATCGACGAGTGGCTCCAGTGGCGGATCGCGAGCGCGGCGGGGGCGGACGTTCCCTTCACGATGATGCTTCCGCCGCTGGTCATTTCCATCGGCGCATTCCCGCTCAGCGCCTGGCTGGTTTCGCGCGTTGACGCCTGGAGGCTCGGGCGATGAAGCCGTTCCGGATCACAACGGCTCATCAATCGATCACCTTCTCACGCCGGATGCTGGTGCTCGGAGGCGCGCAGGCGGCCGTCGGCGGAGTGCTGATCGGCCGGCTTGGCTGGCTCTCCGTCGCGCAGAATGAGAAGTACCAGCTGCTGAGCGAAAACAACCGGGTCCAGCTGATCCCGGTCCCGCCCCGCCGCGGCTGGATCATCGACCGTTACGGAAAGCCGATCGCGATCAACCGCGCGAGCTTCCGGGTCGACCTCCTTCCCCAGCAGATGGAGAAGGGACGCGACATCGTTCCGGAAGTCGCGCGGCTGCTCCAGCTCGACGAGGAAGAGGTCGGCCGTATTCGGAGCGAGCTTGCCGCATCCCAGGGCTTTCATCCGGTCCAGGTCGGCGAGAATGTTCCCTATGAGCAATATGCCGCCGTTACGGTGCGCCTTCCCGACCTGCCCGGGGTCCAGGCCACGCAGGGCTATTCCCGTTATTATCCGGACGGGCCGGCGGTCGCTCACCTCGTGGGCTATGTCGGCAGCGCCAACGCCAAGGAATATGAAGCGGAGAACAAGAACCCGCTGCTGCTCGTCCCCGGCTTCAAGATCGGCAAGCAGGGGCTCGAAAAGACGCTCGAGCCTGCACTTCGCGGAACACCCGGCGGCCAGCGGATCGAGGTCACGGCACGAGGCAAGCTGGTCAAGGAGCTCGACCCCAAGCCCGACCGGAGCGGTCGAACCGTTCAGCTGACAATCGACGAAGGGCTGCAGCAATATACCGCGCGCCGCATGGGCGATCAATCTGGCGCCCTGGTCGCGATGGACGTGCTGAGCGGCGATATGCTCGCCTTCGTGTCGATGCCGGCTTACGATCCGAACAGCTTCAGCCAGGGCATCGGCCGGACGGAGTGGAAGATGCTGTCCGAGGACGATCACCTCCCGCTTCTGAACAAGGTCGCGCAGGGGCTTTACCCGTCCGGCTCGACGATCAAGCCGGCGATGGCGCTGGCATTTCTGAAGCTGGGGGTCGACCCGAAGCGGCGAGTCAATTGCCCGGGCGGCTACCAGATCGGTAACCGCTACTTTCGCTGCGACGCTGCCCACGGACCGATGGACATGCACTCGGCCATCGAGCGCAGCTGCAACACCTATTTCTGGGCCACCGGCCTGATCACCGACCCGGAGGTGACCACCGAGATGGTCAAATATCTCGGCTACGGCGAGGAATTCGACCTGCCCATCCCCACCCAGCGTTACGGCACGATGCCGAGCCCGGAATGGCTGGAGAAGAAATATCACCGCAAGTGGCAAGGATATGACTCCGCCAACACGTCGATTGGCCAGGGCTATGTCCTGATCAACCCGATGCAGCTCGCGGTGATGCCGGCGCGCCTCGGATCCGGCAATCTGGTCCAGCCGCGACTGCTAATGGCGAAACCGCGAAAGACGATCCGGCCGCTCGACGCCGATCCGGAGCATCTGGAGTTCGTGCGCAAGGCCATGACCTCGGTGGTCAACGATCACGGCACGGCGGTCGCGTCGAAGCTGCCGCTCGACGGAGTCCAGATGGCCGGGAAGACAGGCACTGCTCAGGTCTTTCGCCTTGGCGAGCGGGGCGTGAAGAACTCCAACTGGGCCTTGCGCGACCACGCCCTGTTCATCGCCTTTGCTCCCGCCGACAAGCCGCGATACTCGATCGGCTGCATCATCGAGCATGGCGGTTTCGGAGCGTCGGCCGCGGCGCCGATCGTCCGCGATTGCATGACCTATTTGTTCGACAAGCAGAAGGCTTTCGCGGCGCTCGCTCCCCTGGAGAAACAATGGGGCGGCACGCTGGCCGAGCGCAACGCTCGTCAGCTCGCGGCATTTAAAGCCGCCTCGCGCGCGAAGGCATGATCACCTCAGCCATCATCCCCCGGCCGCTTGCGCGGCTTCCGTGGCGGTTGATCTTCCTCGTCGCCGGAATCGCCAGCTTCGGCCTCATCGTTCTATATTCGGCGGCCGGCGGCTCGGCCGAGCCGTGGGCCCTCAAGCAGGGCGTCGTCTTCCTCTTCTTTCTCTGCGTTGCGGTCGGCATGTCGTGGATGAGCGAGTCGACCATCAAGTCCCTCACCTTCCCGATCTACGGACTAACCCTCGCCATGCTGATCGGGGTGGAGGTGCTCGGCTTCGTCAGCAAGGGCGCTCAGCGCTGGCTCGACCTCGGGCCCGTCAGGCTCCAGCCGTCGGAGTTCATGAAGCCGGCCATCGTGCTGACGCTCGCCCGCTTCTACGAGCTCGTCCCCGCAGGCGAGACCCGCAAGTGGCGCGCCATCTGGCCGGCCTTCGTCCTGCTCGGCGTCCCTGCATTGCTGATCCTGCTTCAGCCCGACCTCGGCACCTGCATCATGGTGCTGCTGTGCGGCGTCACCGTCATGTTCCTCGCCGGCCTGCCGCTGTGGATCTTCGTCGGACCCTTGATCGCGGGCGCCATCGCCGCGCCGATCGCCTACAATCTGATGCACGGCTATCAGCGCAAGCGGATCGACGTCTTCCTCAATCCCGAAAGCGACCCGCTCGGCGCCGGCTACCACATCGCCCAGTCGAAGATCGCGATCGGCTCGGGCGGAATCTGGGGCAAGGGCTTCCTCCACGGCAGCCAGAGTCATCTCGATTATCTGCCGGAGGGCCACACCGACTTCGTCTTCGCGACCATGGCCGAGGAATGGGGGTTTGTCGGCGGCGTGCTGCTGATCCTCGCGTTCGCCGCGGTCGTCCGTTGGGGCATGCGGGTTAGCGCAAATTCCAAAACCCGCTTCGGTCAACTCGCCGCCGCGGGCCTGTCCGCGACGATCTTCTTCTACGTCGCCATCAACCTCATGATGGTCATGGGCCTGGCCCCGGTCGTGGGCGTGCCGCTGCCGCTCGTCAGCTACGGCGGATCGGCGGTCATGACGGTGATGCTCTGTCTCGGGTTGCTCATGGCGCTCGAGCGCCAGCAGCGGACCCGCTCGGGACTGGCCGGATAGTCTTGAAGCCGGGCGGTTGCGCCCCATCTGGCGCCATGCTACCGGCGCGCCGCTCCTGTGCGGCAATGAAAGCGCCGGAGCATTCGCCATACGGCAGTGGACGCATAGCTCAGTTGGTAGAGCAGCTGACTCTTAATCAGCGGGTCCTAGGTTCGAGCCCTAGTGCGTCCACCATTTTTTCCGGCTTTTCGGGGGCATCTGGACGGAACGCATCTCCGTCCGACACGGTCGCGCGGACCGATCAACCGTCGCCGAGGCCGTGAGCTTTGCCACGTGCGAAATGGTCACTTCGGCCCTGCGTCTCCGCCATTTTTCCCCGCGGGAGCGTCATCGTTGGCGGCGTGCTGTTCGACAAGCTCGTCAGCGGCCGAGCCGCCGAGCTTGGTGCGGTAGTCGGCAACCATGGCGCGACAGGCTTTGAGGCCGCTTGCGATTTTCAGCTTCGCCTCCCCTTCGTCCGCGTCGCGTGGAGGCCCTTCGTCATCAGGCATGTGCCGCTCCCACTCCCACATTGACATCAGTTGGGAAGAACTCGCGCCATCGGGGCGGGTTTCTCGGCCCGGCTTGTTCTCACCACCTGCCGAAGCTTGGCGGGAACCTGTGTTCAACCGGCCACAGGTTCAGCCCCGCTTACCCGCGCGACCGCTTCCTCGAGCTTGCCGGCCGTGAACGGTTTCAAGAGAATTTCGACTCCCGCCGGTCGATCGCCGATCCGGTCGCCGTCGGCATAGCCGGTGATGATGAGCGCCGGCACGTCCGGGCAGAGCTCGCGGGCCTCGCGCAGGAACTCGGTCCCGGACAGGTGCGGCATTGCATAATCGGTAATCATCAGGTCGTAGTCGCAATCGCGAGTCTTCAGCGAATGGAGCGCCTCTGCGCCGTTCGAGGCCTGATCGACCCGATGGCCTAGGTCCTCGAGCACCGCGGCGGTCGTGCTCCGGACTTCCGCATGGTCGTCGACCAGCATCACGCGCAACTTTCGGGTCGGAGCCCGGTGCACCGGCTTCGCTTCGCGCCGGCGCTTTCTTCGCTGCCCAGCCGGAGCCCGCGGCAGCCAGAGCTCCGCGGCCGTGCCGCGATCGAGCTCGCTGTCGATCCGGAACGCCCCGTTCGATTGCGTGGCGAACCCGTAGACCATGCTGAGGCCGAGGCCGCTGCCCTTGCCAATCTCCTTGGTCGTGAAGAACGGCTCCGTGACCTTTTTCAGGTCCTCCGGCGCGATGCCGATGCCTTCATCGGCAACTTCGATCCGGACATGGTCACCGGCCGGGAGTCCCGGAATCTCATCCGCTTGTTTGAGCTCGACGTTGGCGACGGTGACGGTGAGCGTGCCGCCGTCGGGCATTGCGTCGCGCGCGTTGATGATGAGATTGACCAGCGCCAGCTCCAGCTGCGCGGGATCGGCGAACGCGCTCCAGGCCCCGTCTTCGACCTGCCAGTCGATGTTCACGAGGCCGCCCAGAGTATGGGCCAGCAGGCCGGAAACCGCTTCGCGCAACGCGTCGATCTCGACGGCATGAGGTTCCAGCTTCTGCCGCCGCGCGAACGCCAGCAGCCGCCTGACCAGCTCGCTGCCCTGCTCCGCTGCCCGTTTGGTCATCGTGAGAATATCGCGCTGCTCGTCAACGAGCTGGGCGCGCTTCTCCAGCAGTCCGAGACCGCCGATCACCGCGGCAAGCAGATTGTTGAAATCATGCGCGATCCCGCCGGTCAGCTGTCCGATCGCGTCCATCTTCTGCGCCTGGATGAGCTGGCTTTCGAGCGATCTTTGCTCGCTGATGTCAGTGAGTGTCCCGGCGAATTCGACTGGACGGCCGTCACCATCCTTCAGCAAGACGGCCTGATCGAGGAAATGCTTGTAGGTGCCATCCGCGCATCGCCATCGATATTCGATCGACGAACGGCCGCTCTTTCGCCTGGCTTCGACCGCCGCGAGAACGCGATTGCGATCCTCTGGGTGGAGCCGGTCGGCCCAGATCGACGGCCGCCTCGCGATCTGATCCTGGCTAAATCCGGTAATCGCCTCAAGATCGCCGCTCACGTAATTGGGCAACCGCGGGTGCGCCTCGAACGGTTCGAGGTAGAGCACCATTGGAAGCGACTGGATGATGACCGCTTGCCGCTGCTCGGCGCGGCGCAGTTCCTGCTCGGCCTTCAACCGCTCGGCATTGGCGCGGAGGTTGGCGTCGAGGAGTGATTGCTCCTGCCGCGCGTTGCGCTCGATTTCCTTCGATTTCTCGAACAGGTCGACGAACACCGCGACTTTGGATCGCAGGATGATGGGGTCGACCGGCTTGAACACATAATCGACCGCGCCCATCGAATAGCCGCGCAGCAGATGCTCGGCCTCCTTGTTGACCGCCGACAGGAAGACGATCGGGATGCCCTTGGTCTGGTCGCGGCCGCGGATGATCTGGGCCGTTTCGTAACCGTCCATGTCCGGCATGTAGACGTCGAGCAGAATGACCGCGAACTCGCCCTTGAGGAGATAGCGAAGCGCCTCCTCCCCCGAACGCGCCGGCACGACTTCCCCGAGATCCTCCAGCACCGTGGCAATGGCGAGAAGATTGCGCTCGTCGTCGTCGACGAGCAGCACGCGCGCCCGTTCGCGCTCGCCTTCGGCCGGCGGCACTCGCTGATCCTCCTCCGACCGGGCCGGGACCGGAATTTCGCCGATGCGCGCCCGGTTCATCGCTTACCCCGCCGATTCCATCGCGACCGGCGCGGCGGCAGCGACAGCCGCGGCTTCGCGCGACCTCGCGATCCACACGCGCAGCAGCGCGAGCAGCAGCTCGATGTCGACCGGCTTGGCGATGTAGTCCGACGCGCCTGCGTCAAGGCACTTCTGACGATCGCCCTTCATCGCCTTGGCCGTCACCGCAATCAGCGGCACGTCGGCCAAATCGGGCTGCTTGCGAATTTCCTGCATCGTTTCGTAGCCATCCATGTCTGGCATCATGATGTCGATCAGCGCCACATCGACATCGGGCGTCTGCTCGAGGATCAGGATTCCGTCCTTCCCCCGCTCGGCGTGAAGCACTTCCACGTTGTGACTTTCCAGAACGCTCGTCAGCGAGAAGATGTTTCGGATGTCGTCATCGACGATCAGTACCTTGGCGCCGGCGAGCTCCGGCACTGGCCGCAGGGCGGGTGAACGGGCATCGGCCGGCCTGGCCTTGCGCCGCCTGGGCTTCTGCTTCGCGGACTCGTCATGCAACTTCTTGAAAACCCGGACAAGATCGGCCCGTTCGGCGGGTTTCTCGGTGACGCCGATGGCGCCCATGTTCGTTGCCGCGCCGCTGCGATCCGCGCCAGAGATCACGTGGATCGGCAAGTGGCCGGTGTCGGGATCGTGCTTCAGCAGGTCCAACAAGACGAAGCCTTCTATGTCGGCCAGGCCGAGATCGAGCGTGATCGCCGACGGTTGCAGCTTGCGGGCCATCGCCAGTGTGCCAGCGCCGGCCGTCGAAACCACACCTTTGAGGCCGGCTTCATGGGCGGCATCGAGGAGGATGGTCGCGAACGTGGGATCGTCCTCCACGATCAGCACGAACGGCTCCTTGCCCAGCCGGTCGCGATCGTCATCGACGTCGAACTGCGCCGGCAAGCCGGATGGCACGATCGCGCCGCTGTTCTCGTAGCGCGGGCCGGTGCCGATGGACGCGGTATCCGTCGCTTCGGTCTGGAGCGGTACGAACAAGGTGAAGGTCGAGCCTTCGCCAGCAATCGAGCGTACCTGCAGCTCGCCACCGAGCATCCGCGCGATCTCGCGGCTGATCGACAGGCCGAGCCCGGTCCCACCATATTTGCGACTGGTCGTACCATCCGCCTGTTGAAACGCTTCGAAGATCAGCTTCTGCTTGTTCTCGGGGATGCCGATGCCGGTATCGGAGACCCATATCTCGATTGCCCTTCTGGCATTGCGCAGCACCGGGTGATTCTTGTTCCATCCCTTTTTGGCGCAACGCACGCCGAGCGTGACGCCGCCTTTCGAGGTGAACTTGAACGCATTCGACAGCAGGTTGAGTATGACCTGCTGAAGACGCTTTTCGTCTGTCCGGATTGTCTCGGGGAGCTTGGGATCGACCTTCACGGAGAAATCGAGGCCCTTGTCAGCCGCGAGCTGACGGAAGGTACGCTCCATGTGGTTCTTCAAACTCTCCATCCGCATCTCGCCGACTTCGACCGTCACCGTTCCGGATTCGACCTTCGACAGATCGAGGATGTCGTTGATGAGGTTGAGGAGATCGGAGCCCGCCGAGTGGATCGTGCGGGCGAATTCCACCTGCTTTTCGGTGAGATTGGCCTGGGCGTTGTCGGCCAGCAGGTTGGACAGGATGAGCAGCGAATTGAGCGGGGTCCGCAGCTCGTGGCTCATGTTCGCCAGGAACTCCGATTTATATTTGGACGTGAGCGCCAGCTGCTCGGCTTTCTCTTCGAGCGCGCGTCTCGCCATTTCGATTTCGAGATTCTTCGCCTCGACCTGCTTCTTCTCGTTCTCGAGCAGCTGCGCTTTCTCCTGCAGCTCGTCGTTGGTCGCGTGAAGCTCCTGCTGCTTGCGCGTGAGTTCGGTCTGGCGCGCCTGCAACTCTTGGGTCAGCAGCTGCGATTGGGTCAGCAGCCCCTCCGTGCGCATCGTCGCGGCGATCGTGTTCAGCACGATCCCGACCGATTCCATCAGCTGGTCGAGGAAGCTCTGGTGGGTCTCGTTGAACTCGTTGAACGAGGCGAGCTCGATGACCGCCTTCACCTCGTCCTCGAACAGGGCGGGGAGAATGTTCACGGTCGCGGGCGTCGCATGTCCGAGGCCTGAGCCGATCCGGACGAAATCCGGCGGGACGTCCTTCAGGAGGATCGGGCGTCGATCCGCCGCCGCCTGGCCGATGAGCCCTTCGCGAAGGTGGAATTCCTGCTTCAGTTGCTCGGGGCTATCGGCGCCGTAGCTCGCCACCAGCTCGAGCTTCGTTTCGTCCTCCTCGCGCCTTGTGACGTAGAAGACGCCATATTGCGCGTTCACGAGCGGCGCGAGCTCACTCATTATGAGGTTCGATACGGTCGCGAGGTCGCGCTCGCCCTGGAGCATCCGGCTGAAGCGGGCGAGATTGGTCTTGAGCCAGTCCTGCTCCGCATTCTTGAGCGTCTGCTCCTTGAGGTTCGAGATCATCTCGTTGATGGTGTCCTTGAGCGCGGCCATTTCGCCCGAGGCCTCGACCGCGATGAAGCGCGTGAGGTCGCCCTTGGTCACCGCGGTCGCCACTTCGGCGATCGAGCGCACCTGATTCGTGAGGTTGGCGGCGAGCTGGTTCACGTTGTCCGTGAGGTCGCGCCAAAGGCCGGCGGCGCCCGGCACCCTCGCCTGCCCGCCGAGCTTGCCCTCGATCCCGACCTCGCGGGCCATGTTGGTCACTTGGTCGCCGAAGGTCGACAGAGTTTCGATCATGAAGTTGATCGTGTCGGCTAGCGCCGCGATTTCGCCCTTGGCGCCGACGCTGAGCTTGCGCTTCAGATTGCCCTGCGCGACGGCCGTCACGACTTCGGCGATCCCACGCACCTGATTGGTGAGGTTGGTCGCCATCAGGTTCACGTTGTCGGTCAGATCCTTCCACGTCCCGCCGACGCCGGGCACCGCCGCCTGCCCGCCGAGCTTCCCTTCCGTGCCGACCTCGCGCGCCACGCGCGTCACTTCGGAGGCGAACGCATTCAGCTGATCGACCATCGTGTTGATCGTATTCTTGAGCGCGAGAATCTCGCCCTTCACGTCCACGGTGATCTTCTTCGACAGATCGCCCTTGGCAACCGCGGTGGTCACGTCCGCGATGTTGCGCACCTGGCCGGTCAGATTTTCGGCCATCAGGTTCACGTTGTCGGTCAGGTCCTTCCAGGTACCGGCGACTCCGCGCACCTGCGCCTGACCGCCGAGTTTGCCTTCGGTGCCGACCTCGCGCGCGACGCGGGTCACCTCGGATGCAAAGGAATTGAGCTGGTCCACCATCACGTTGATGGTGTTCTTGAGTTCCAGAATCTCGCCCTTCACGTCGACGGTGATTTTCTTGGAAAGATCGCCGAGTGCGACCGCCGTCGTCACCTCGGCGATGTTGCGCACCTGGCCGGTCAAATTCTCGGCCATGGCGTTGACGTTGTCGGTCAAGTCCTTCCACGTGCCGCCGACGCCCGGCACGGCCGCCTGGCCGCCGAGCTTGCCTTCGGTGCCCACCTCGCGCGCCACGCGAGTCACTTCGGATGCAAAGGCGTTGAGCTGGTCGACCATCGTGTTGATCGTGTTCTTGAGCTCAAGGATTTCGCCCTTCACGTCGACGGTGATCTTTTTCGACAGATCGCCGCGCGCGACCGCGGTCGTGACCTCGGCGATATTGCGGACCTGGCCGGTCAGGTTGCCGGCCATCAGGTTCACGTTGTCTGTCAGGTCGGCCCACGTGCCGGCGACGCCTTCCACCTGCGCCTGACCGCCGAGCTTGCCCTCGGTCCCCACTTCGCGCGCGACGCGGGTCACTTCAGAAGCGAAGCCGTTCAACTGGTCGACCATCGTGTTGATGGTGTTCTTAAGCTCAAGGATCTCGCCCTTCACGTCGACGGTGATCTTCTTCGACAAATCGCCTTTCGCGACCGCGGTCGTCACTTCCGCGATATTGCGCACCTGACCGGTCAGATTGTCGGCCATCAGATTCACATTGTCGGTGAGATCCGCCCAGGTGCCAGCAACGCCCTCGACCTGCGCCTGACCGCCAAGTTTGCCATCCGAGCCCACCTCGCGCGCAACACGCGTCACCTCGCTCGCGAAGGAGTTGAGCTGGTCGACCATCGTATTGATCGTGTCCTTCAGCTCAAGGATTTCGCCGCGGACGTCGACGGTGATCTTCTTCGACAGATCGCCCTTCGCAACCGCCGTCGTCACCTCGGCGATATTGCGCACCTGTCCGGTGAGGTTCGCGGCCATCAGGTTCACGTTGTCGGTAAGGTCGGCCCAGGTGCCCGCAACCCCGGGCACCTGCGCCTGCCCGCCCAGCTTGCCTTCGGTTCCCACTTCGCGGGCGACGCGAGTCACCTCCGAGGCGAACGAATTGAGCTGATCGACCATCGTGTTGATCGTGTCCTTCAGCTCCAGGATTTCGCCGCGCACGTCGACGGTGATCTTTTTCGACAGATCGCCCTTGGCGACGGCTGTCGTCACTTCTGCGATGTTGCGCACCTGGTCGGTGAGGTTTTCGGCCATGAGGTTCACGTTGTCGGTGAGGTCTTTCCACGTACCGGCGACGCCCGGCACCTGCGCCTGACCACCCAGTTTGCCCTCCGTGCCGACTTCACGGGCGACGCGCGTCACCTCCGAGGCGAACGAATTGAGCTGGTCCACCATCACGTTGATGGTGTTCTTGAGCTCCAGAATTTCGCCCTTCACTTCGACGGTGATCTTCTTCGACAGATCGCCGCGGGCAACGGCGGTCGTCACTTCGGCGATGTTGCGGACCTGACCGGTGAGGTTGGTCGCCATCGCGTTGACGTTGTCGGTCAGGTCTTTCCACGTGCCGGCGACGCCCTTCACCTTCGCCTGCCCGCCGAGCTTGCCCTCGGTGCCGACTTCGCGCGCCACGCGAGTCACCTCGGACGCGAACGAGCCGAGCTGCTCCACCATGGTGTTCACGACCTTGCCGATGCGCAGGAACTCGCCGCGCAACGGACGCCCGTCGATCTCCACCGTCATGGTCTGCGACAGGTCGCCCTTGGCCACCGCACCGATCACGCGGGCCACTTCCGCGGTGGGCTGCACCATGTCGTCGATCAGTTCGTTCACCGCGTGGATCGCACTCTCCCAGCCGCCGGTGGCGTGGGTGACGCGCCCGCGCTGGTTGATCTTGCCCTCCTTGCCGACTACCCGCGAAAGGCGTTGGAGCTCCCGCGCCATCTGCTCGTTCAGGCCGACCACGTCATTGAACAGCTGCGCGATCTCGGCGTCCTCCCCGCCGAGGTCGTCGCGCAGGCGCACGTGGAAGTCGCCGCGGCGGAGACGCCGAAGCGCGGTGATCAACTCGCGACGATCCAGGAAGCCCGAGGTGTCGTTGTTGACTGCTGATTCGGTCGTAGACATATGAAGTACCCGCAAGCCGATGCTCAGTCACAACGGCCGGACAAAAGCGCGCCGCCGCCGGGATCGGCAGCAGCAGCGGGCGGCCATCCCGCCACGTCGATTCGCGCACGCGCCGCATGCGTTTTCGCGTGAGCGCGATGACTCCCCAAGTTTCAGGAGGGCAAAGAGACTCGCCAAGCGGTGAAAGTCGCGTGAAAGGAGGCGGAAGATTGCGGGTTCGGCGCCACAGCGCCCGGAATGCGGCCGGGTGACCACGCCTGTCCGGGTGCTCCAGCGGCGACGTTCAGATCCAGACATCCAGGTGCAATGCGCGAGCGCCACGGCGACAAGCGGGGACAAACGGATACGAAAACGGCCCGATGTTCGAATCGGGCCGCTTCCGGATGCGGGATTGATTGGTGGGCGGAGGACTATCCAATTCGTCGCATAAGTTACTGAACTGCAATTGTTTTAAGCAACTTACTTTTGGCAGTTACCGCCAAAGCTACCGCCAACGTGGCGCGACGCTCCCAAGTTTGTGGCCGTTGCCGACCTTTCCCGCGCGCGCGTAAGGCGGCGCCCTGAAAAATCCAATTTTTGATACTTGACCGTGCAAAAAAACGGCTGGGCAGCCGGTCTAGGAGAAACGTCCGGCCAGGGATTTTGCTCCCCCCTTTCCCCCACTGCGTAGGCATCGCCTTACACGCGAAGGTGGCGTTCGCCGGCTTTTCTCGCGGCCGGCTCCCTCTCGAATGCGTGCTGAAGTTTGCCTCAGCTGCAGCAGTGGTCGTACGGGCCGGGTCGGCAGAGTATTTCCGCCCTGAACCGTAAGGGTTCGCCTACACGGCCGGCGCGGACTGGACGGCCAGCTCTGCGCGTCGCATCATCGCCTAGCCGTGCAATGCGGCAGGGGAAAGGGGGATTAGCGATGAAGCGCATCATTTTGATAGCGGCGTTTTGCCTGCTCGGCGGTTGCGTGAGTGCGAAGCCCACCATTGCGCCGGATGGCAGGCAAGGCTTTGCCGTCTCCTGCAATGGCGGCCTGCACAACATTGGGGACTGCTACCAAAAGGCCGGCGAAATGTGCCACGGCCCTTACAACGTGATCGCCGGGGACTCCAGCAGCGGAACCGTCATAACCGGCAATCAGTACGGCGTCTACGGCGGGCCAATCGAAAAGCGCACCATCATCGTGGAGTGCAAGTCATGA
>DASSOB010000028.1:0-83439 GCA_035701045.1 Sphingomicrobium sp.
GTCGGTCTCGATCTCGTCGAAATCTCGCCGAATGCCGATCCGCCGGTCGCCAAGTTCCTCGATATCGGCCGCTACAAATATGAGGCCCAGAAGAAAGCCAACGAGCAGCGCAAGCGGCAAAAGACGCAGGAGATCAAAGAGATCAAGATGCGTCCGAACATCGACGACCACGACTATGACACCAAGATGAAGAAGGTCTTCGAGTTCCTCGAGGAAGGCGACAAGGTGAAGGTCACCATGCGCTTCCGTGGCCGCGAGATGGCGCATGGCGAGCTTGGCATGGCGGTGCTCCGGCGTGTGCAGGAGCAGACGGCGGAAATGGCGAAGATAGAGGCCCATCCGCGCATGGAAGGCCGCCAGATGCTGATGGTGCTCGCGCCGAAGTAGCCGGAGGGGGAGTCGTCGCGAACTTGATTCAGAGTCCGTTCTCGCGACTACCTGTCTTTGAGAACTGTCCTCGCCAGCCCTCGGAACTGACTGCGAGTAAAGCTTACTTACACTCGTGTTGCCAAATTGCTGCAGCCGGACGGCTTCGTGCCTGTGACCTGCGCGCAATGCTTCCTTTGCCTCGGGTTCCGGATTAGCCTTGCCGGCGCGGGCGTCCATGCTCGCGGGGGAGAGAGAAAATGATGCGCAAGTCCGCCTGGTTGCTTTCGGCCGGCCTGTTTGTGCTGGCGACTCCGGCACTGGCCCAACCCGCTTCGCAGCCTTCCGGCGACAGCGATCGGCAATCCGCGACAGATGGGGCGACCGCCGATGCAGCGGCCGCTCAGAACCAGGCGAGCGCCCAGCCACCGGCGAATGAAGGCGACATCGTGATCACGGCGACTCGCCGCAACGAGGCGCTGTCCGACGTGCCGATGGCGGTGAGCGCGGTGAATGCCCAATCGCTCCACAACACCGGCGCGACCGACATCCGGCAGCTCAACCAGGTTGCGCCTTCGCTGCTGGTCTCCTCCACGTCGTCCGAAGCGGGCGCCGCGGTCGCGCGCATCCGCGGCATCGGCACGGTCGGCGACAATCCGGGCCTCGAAAGCTCGGTCGGCCTGTTCATCGACGGAGTCTATCGCGCCCGCACCGGTATCGGCCTCACCGATCTCGGGCCGGTCGACCGGATCGAGGTTCTCCGCGGGCCGCAGGGGACGCTGTTCGGCCGCAACACCTCGGCCGGCCTCATTTCCATCATCACCGCCAAGCCGCGCTTCACGCCCGAAGTCAGCGGTCAGGTCGACATCGGGAATTTCAACTTCCGGCGGATTCAGCTGAGCGCGACTGGGCCGGTCGGCGACACCGTTGCGCTCCGCCTCGACGGCGTGTGGGACAAGCGCGACGGATTCCTGAAGGACGTCATTTCAGGCCGCGACGTCAACGATCGCGACCGCTGGATGCTTCGCGGGCAGCTGCTGTTCCAGCCGAGCGACACCTTCTCGTTCCGCCTGATCGGCGACTATTCGAAGCAGAACGAAGAATGCTGCGCCGCGCCGTTCCTGCCGGCGCATGACGTGGTCGCAGCTGGCGGAGGCGCGACCACCGAGCTTCCGTCCACGATCGCCGCGATCGAGCGGGCGCTCGGCGCGGTCATCAACGATCGTCCGTTCCGGCGCGACGTGTCGATCACGCCAGGCCGGAGCTACCGTTCCGACGTGACCGACTGGGGCGTGTCGGGCGAGATCGTGAACGATTTCGGGTTCGCCGAGCTTACGTCGATTACCGCCTACCGCTCGAACAAATATACGCGCGGCCAGGACGCCGACTTCAACAATCTCGACATCCTCTTCCGCGACGACGACGGAAGCGCCTTCAACAAGTTCCGCAATTTCAGCCAGGAGCTGCGGCTTCAAGGCAAGGCCTGGAACGACCGGCTCGACTGGCTCGTCGGCGGCTATTACGCGGACGAGAAGCTGACGCTTCGCGACAATCTCGCCTACGGTGCGGATTACGCGGCCTATTCCAACTGTCTCGTAGCCGCGAACTTCGTCGCGGGCGGTGCTCCGGCAAGCCTGCTGGCGCCGGGTGCATCGCCGACCTGCTTCAATCCGATCGTGGCCGGCGCCGTGCTTCCGGCTCTCCCGGCGAGTCAGCAGTCGGTGCTTGCGGCCTTTGCCCGTCTCGGCACTTTCGCGGGAGCGCCCTTCACCGACAGCGGCTTTACCAACCTGGCCATTGCCGCTGGCGGCGCGCCATTCGTGGGCTCCACGCTCAACGGAGCGGCGCTGGACGATCTCTACAATCAGAAGAGCAGGAACTTCGCGGCCTTCACGCACAACATCTTTTCGATCACCGACCAGCTGAAGCTGACGCTCGGCGCGCGCTACACGCATGAAAAGAAGAGTTTGCGCGCCTCGCTGACCGACAATAATATTCTCTGCACGTTCTTCGCGGCGGCGATCCCGCCGTTGCAGACTTTGCCGTGCGTCAGTCCGAGCGTGCCGGGCGGGAGCCTCGACCTCAGCGACAGCTTCAGCGAAAGCAAGCTCTCGGGAACCGCGGTGCTGAGCTACAAGCCGACCGACCGGCTGCTGACCTACGCCAGTTATTCGCGCGGCTATAAGGCGGGCGGCTACAATCTCGACCGCTCGGCGCTGTTCCGCAGCAGCGCCGCACCGTCGGCGCTGTCGGGCAACGGCGCAATTTGTGTGTCGGCAACTCAGCCTGGCTGCGGCGGAATCGTCGCCTCGGCCGGCGACGACCTCCGTTTCAAGCCGGAAATCAACGACGCGTTCGAAATCGGCGCCAAGTACAACGGCCGCGGCGTCGATGTGAACTTCGCCTTGTTCCACGAGGTGTTCCGCAACTTCCAGCTCAACACCTTCAACGGCCTCAACTTCATCGTCGAGACGCTCAACAGCTGCGGCAGCAGCCTCAATGGCGCGGACCGGGACAACGATCCGACCACCGGCGCCTGCACCGGCCACCTCCACGGCGGCGTGAAGAGCCAGGGCTTCGAGCTCGAGGCTTTCACCCGTCCGCTGCCTAACGTGCAGTGGAACGCGGGGCTGGTCATGGCCGATACGAAATATCGCGACAATCTCGTCGGCGCCGGCGGTCAGCCGCTCACCAACGCATTGTTCCAGCTGCCCGGCCGGCGCGTTTCCAACGCGCCGAAGTGGACCGGAACGACCAGCTTGACCTGGACTCCGCCAATCGGCGGGTCCGGGCTGCGCGGTCTCTTCTATGTCGACGCCCGCTACATGAGCAAATTCAACACGGGCTCCGACCTCGACATCGAGAAGACTCAAAAGGCGTTCACCCTGGTCAATGCCCGGATCGGCATTCACGGGCCGGACGACAATTGGGCGCTGGAATTCTGGGGCCAGAATGTCTTCAACAAGCACTTCATCCAGGTCGGGTTCGACGCGCCGCTTCAGGGCACTGGGACGACCCGCGCCGTCGAGGCGGGCTTCATCCCGGCCTCGACCCAGCTCTACGGGGCGTTCCTTGGCGAGCCGCGGACGTTCGGCGTAACCTTGCGGGCGAAGATGGGCTTCAGCCGGCCGGCGCCGGAACCCTATGTCGCGCCGCCAGCACCGCCGCCGCCACCGGCTGCGGAGGAGCCCGCTCCACCTCCGCCACCACCGCCTCCGGCGCCGGTCGAACGCGGCGAAAGGGGCTAAGCTCGAAGAGGGACAGTCCCCCTTGGGGACTTTCCCTGGGTGATTCACGCCGCCTTCCGCTTGGCCTCACGCGCGGCGTCCAGCAGCGCCGCGCGCAGTCGCTCGATCTGGCCGCTGTCCAGCTTCTTTCCGCCGGCTGCCGTCACATAGAACACGTCCACCGCGCGCTCGCCATAGGTGGCGATGTGCGCCGAATGAACCTCGTGCCCCTCGTCGTGAATGGCGCCGGCCAGCGAAGCGAGCAACGCCGGCCGGTCCCTCGCATTGACCTCGACGACTGTGGTCCGACTCGACGCCCGCTCGGCAATTGCGACCGACGGCGCAACGTCGAATGCCTTGCTCTTGGCGTTCGGCTCGGCTGCCGGAATGGGCGGCTCCTCGACGTTCGTCAGCGCCGAAACCACCGCACGCGCGAGCCGGTCACGCTGCCGGCGGTCGGTGTACGCCCGGCCGCGGCCATCGAGAACGAGCAGATTGTCGAGCGCCATGCCATCGCGACTCGTGTGGATTCGGGCGTCGATGATGTTTGCGCCGGCGGCGGCGAGACCCGCGCAGATCCGGTAGAACAGGCCCTCGCGGTCGCGCGTGAACACGCTCACCCGGGTTGCGCCGCTTTCCGGATCGTTCTCGACCGAGACGCTCGGCTTCCCTTCGCCGATCCGCGCTTCGGCGGTCGCGACCTGCCGCGCGTTAGCCGCTTGCCATGGGAGTGGCTCGGCGAGCCAATAGCTGTCCGGCAGCCGCTTCGCATGGGCCCTGAAGGCACTCGCTTTCCAGCCGAGCTCGGCAATGAGCTCCTTCTTGCGCGCTTCGACGAGCTCGGGCCGGCCATGCTGCTTGTGGCCGAGGCGAAGCCGCTCCTCGGCCGCTTCGAACAGGTTGCGGAGAAGCGTTCGCTTCCAGTCGTTCCAGATACCGGGACCGACCGCCCGAATGTCGACGACCGTCAGGATGAGGAGCATCCGGAGCCTCTCGGGGCTTTGCACCTGGCGGACGAAGTCCTCGATCGTCTTCGGGTCGGTGAGATCGCGCTTGAACGCGGTCGCGGAGAGCAGGAGGTGGTAGCGGACGAGCCATGAAACTGTCTCCGTCTCCGCCGGATCGAGCCCGAATCTCGGGCATAATCTGTGCGCGATTTGTGCGCCAATGATGCTGTGGTCGCCGCCCCGCCCCTTCGCAATATCGTGCAACAGCACCGCGACATAAAGCACGTGGCGCGATGCGAGCTGCTTGAAGATCGCGGTCGAGACCGGGTGATCGTCCTTGAGATCGCCGCGCTCGATTCTGGCGAGGAGGCCGAGGGCGCGGATCGAATGCTCGTCCACGGTATAATGGTGGTACATGTCGAACTGCATCTGAGCGACAACTCGGCCGAAGTCCGGAACGAAGCGCCCGAACACGCCAGCCTCGTTCATCCAGCGAAGGACGACTTCGGGCGCCTCGATCGAGGTCAGCACCTCCATGAAAAGCATGTTCGCGCGGGCGTCGTCGCGGACCTTGCGGTCGATCAGCACGGCATCGCGTGCCGCGGCGCGCATCGCCGCCGGGTGGATTTCCAGCCCCTCGCGTGCCGCCAGCGCGAATAGCTCAAGCAACCGAATTGGATCGGCGCGGAGGAAATCGCCGGAGGGGATCGACAGGCGGCCGCGGTCGAGGACGAAGCCGCCGAGCCGCTTCGGCTTTCGCCTGATGGTCGGCAGGACGAAGCGAAAACCCTTCTTTCCGAGCTGCTCATCGAGCTGGGCGAGGAACACGCCGGTCAGGTCTCCGACCGTCTTGGCGTTGAGGAAATAGAATTGCATAAAGCGCTCGACGGCCGATTTTCCGGGCCGGTCGGCGTAGTTCATGGTTTCGGCGATTCGCCGCTGATAGTCGAAGGTAAGCCGCTCTTCGGCGCGGCCGGCGAGCAGGTGCAGGTGGCAGCGCACGGCCCAGAAGAATCGCTCCGCGCGATCGAAGCGGCGAAACTCGGCGGCGGTCAGAAGCCCGGCACCGACCAGATCCGCCGGTCGCTCGACGCCGTGCACATATTTGCCGATCCAATAGAGCGCGTGGAGGTCGCGGAGCCCGCCTTTGCCGTCCTTCACATTGGGTTCGACGACATAGCGGCTGCCGCCCATCCGGACGTGGCGTTCGTCGCGCTCGGCGAGCTTGGCGGCGACGAATTCGGCGTCGGTTCCGACGACCACGTCCTTGCGGAAGCGGCGCATCGCGATATCGAACAATTTCTCGTCGCCCCAAAGCCACCGCGCCTCGAGGAAGGCGGTGCGGATTGTCATATCCTTTTTCGCAAGCGCGATGAGTTGCGCTGTTGAGCGGATCGAATGGCCGACCTTGAGCTGCAGATCCCAGAGCAGGTGGAGGATCGCCTCGGCGGTGTGTTCTTGATCCGCGGAGGGCGACTTCGCGGTCAAAAACATGAGATCGAGGTCGCTGAACGGCGCCATCTCGCCGCGCCCGGTGCCGCCGAGGCCGACCAAAGCAAGATTATCCGGTGGCTGTTCGATCCCGCGTGTCGTGACGAAATCATAAGCGAGGCGGACGATCTGGTCGTGGAGGAAGGCGGTCGCCTTTGCGGCCGCCCGGCCTCGCCCAGGCTCGTCCGCGAGGCGCCGGGCGACTTCGGCTCGGCCCGCGCCGAGCGCTTCGAGGAGAATGGAAGTCGCTTCGGAAGCCAGCTTCTTGCCCGGACGAAGGCCGCTCAGTCGATCGGCGAGAGCACGGCGGTCGACGATCGCCCGCCTGTTCTCGACGTCGAGGAAGCTCATGACTCGCTCGAAAGCCGTTTGAGCCGGTAGAGTTCCTCGAGCGCCTCTCGAGGCGTGAGGCCATCGGGATTGATCGCTTGCAGCGCGGCACTTAGCGGGTCGGCCATTTGCTCCGGCTCGGCGGATGCGGCGAACAGCGGCAAATCGTCGAGCCCCGCCGCGATCCCGCCAGTCGCGTCGCGTCCTGCTTCGAGCTTCGTCAGCACCGAGCGCGCCCGGGCGACCACGGCAGGCGGAAGGCCGGCGAGCTTGGCGACCGCGATCCCGTAGCTGCGATCGGCGGCACCCTCGGCGACTTCATGCAAGAGCACGAGATCGCCTTTCCACTCTCTGGCACGAACGTGATGCAATGAGAGCGAATCGAGGCGCCCGGCGAGGCGCGTCAGCTCGTGATAGTGCGTGGCGAACAGTGTCCGCGACTTCACTTCGTCGTGCATCGCCTCGACCACGGCCCAGGCAATGGCGAGCCCGTCGTAGGTAGAGGTGCCGCGCCCGATCTCGTCGAGAATGACCAGGCTCCGCTCCGTCGCCTGGGCGAGGATTGCAGCCGTTTCGACCATCTCGACCATGAAGGTCGAGCGCCCGCGCGCGAGATTGTCGGAGGCGCCGACCCGGCTGAACAGGCGATCGACGATTCCGATCTTCGCCCGCGTCGCGGGGACGAAACTGCCGGCCTGGGTGAGGACGGCGATGAGCGCGGCCTGGCGAAGGAAAGTCGACTTTCCGCCCATGTTGGGGCCGGTGATCAGCCACAGCCGGTCCTCGGGCCCCAGCGACAGATCGTTGGCGACGAAGCGTTCACCCGCTTGCGCCAGCGCCGCCTCGACAACCGGATGGCGTCCGCCTTCAATCTCCAGGCAGGGCTCGTCCGTCAGATGCGGCAGAGTCCAGCCACCCTCTGCCGCGCGGTGGGCATGGCCGGCCGCCACGTCGATCCGGGCGATCCCCTCGGCCGTTGCGGTGATTCGGGAAGCGGCGGCAACGGCGAGGCCAGTGAGCTCCTCCAGGTGCGCGGCTTCTGCGGCAAGCGCGTGCGCTCCGGCTTCCACCACGCGGCCCGCTTCGGCGTGGAGCTCCGGCGAATTGAAGCGCACGACTCCGGCGAGCGTCTGCCGGTGGGTGAACCCACTGTCCGGAGTCATCAGCCGGTCGGCCTGCTTCACCGAGACTTCGATATGGTAGCCGAGCACGGCATTGTGCCGGATTTTGAGCGAGCTGATCCCGGTCGATTCGCGATAGCGGCTTTCGAGAGCGGCGATCGCGCGGCGTCCGTCGGACGAGGCCGCGCGAAGCGCGTTGAGCGCGGGATCATAGCCTTCCGCGATGTAGCCGCCCTTGGAGGCGTCGATGGGTGGCGAGTCGACGAGCGCGCTCCGCAGCTTGTCGACGAGCGCCGCATGACCGCCAAGCAGCGGAAGCAGGCGATCGAGCAACGCCGGACGATCCGCTTCCTGGCCGAGCTCGTCCCGGAGGCCGGCGGCCGCGGCGAGTCCGTCGCGCAGCTGGGCGAGGTCGCGCGGACTGCCTCGGCCAGCGGCGAGGCGAGCCAGCGCGCGCGCGAGATCGGGCATGGCCTTCAATGAGTCGCGTACGCGGGCGCGGCGGATCGCATCCTCGTGGAACCAGTCGACCAGTGCGAGCCGCCGCTCGATCGCGCTTCGATCGGTCAGCGGCGCGGAAATGTCCTCGTTGAGAAGTCGCCGCCCGGCGGCGGTCTGGCAGCGATCAATTTCGCCGAGCAGGCTGCCTGTTACCGCACCCGAGACGGAGCGGGTCAGTTCGAGGCTATCGCGGGTCGCGGTGTCGATGGCCATGAAGCTCGATCGAGTGGTTCGCCGTGGCGGATCGAGGAGGATGCCCGCGCCTTTCTGAGTGGCGTCGAGATAGGCGAGGAGACCGTCCGCCGCGGCTAGTTCTGCGCGGGAAGGCGAACCCAGGCCGTCGAGAGTCGCGAGGCCGAAGCGGGCTTTCAGGGCGCGCTCGCCGGCCAGGCTATCGAACCCGCCCTTGCCGTTGCTGAGAGCGCCGGGGACAGTCCCCTTGGGGAAAGTCCCTTCCTCAGCAATGGTCTCGGCGGGCGACAGCCGCGTAAGCTCGGCGGCAAGCTCGCCGGGGCTGCAGCTCATGAGCTCGAAGCGGCCGGTCGAAATATCCGCCGTTGCTATCGCCCATTCGTCGCCGGCCCGGCCGACCGCCGCAAGCCAGTTGGCCGAAGCGGATTCGAGGAGCGTCTCCTCCGTCAGCGTTCCCGGCGTGACGAGGCGGATGATCGCGCGCTCCACGAGGGCCTTGGAGCCGCGGGCCTTGCGCGCTTCGACCGGGCTCTCGGTTTGCTCGGCGATGGCGACACGGTGACCCGCCTTGATGAGACGGGCGAGATAGGATTCGGCCGAATGGGCCGGCACGCCGCACATCGGGATCGGCTCGCCGGCCTCCTCGCCGCGCTTCGTCAGCGCGATGTCGAGACATGCCGAGGCGGCCTTCGCATCATCGAAGAACATCTCGAAGAAATCGCCCATCCGGTAGAAAAGCAAGGCATCGCCAGCTTCCTCCTTGAGGCGGCGGTACTGGGCCATCATCGGGGTCGGGGCATCGGCGCGGGCCATTGGCTGACCGTAGCGGCTTAGCCCGTCATGCTGAACTTGTTTCAGCATCCATTCTGCTCTCGTTTTCGCGGGTCTCCGGAATGGCCCCCCAACAAGTACAGGGTGACGGAACAGGAGATGCGAGCTAACCCGCAGACCCATGTCGGAATCCAACGTCAAATACACCGAGGCCGAAGCGCTCGATTTCCATTCGCGCGGCCGCGCCGGAAAGCTCGAGATCATCGCGTCGAAACCGATGGCTACGCAGCGCGATCTGAGCCTTGCTTATTCACCCGGCGTTGCGGTGCCGGTGCGGGCAATCGCGGAAGACCCAACCCTGGCCTACGATTATACGTCCAAGGGCAATCTTGTTGCCGTCATTTCGAACGGCACGGCGATTTTGGGACTCGGCAACCTCGGCGCCCTTGCGGCGAAACCGGTGATGGAAGGCAAGGCTGTATTGTTCAAACGCTTCGCCGATGTCGACGCGATCGACATCGAGGTGAAGACCGAGGACGCGCAGCGGTTCATCGACGCGGTCGAGCTACTCGAGCCGAGTTTCGGCGGGATCAATCTCGAGGATATCGCCGCGCCCGACTGCTTCATCATCGAGCAGACTCTGCGCGAGCGGATGAACATTCCGGTGTTCCACGACGACCAGCACGGGACGGCGATCATCACCGCGGCAGGGCTGATCAACGCCTGCCTGCTGACCAATCGCAAGCTCGCCGACGTACGTGTTGTCGTGAACGGCGCCGGCGCAGCGGCGATCGCGTGCACAGAGCTCATCAAGGCGATGGGCGTCAAAGGCGATCATGTCATCATGTGCGACCGCAAGGGCGTGATCTTCAAGGGCCGCACCGGCATCGACCAGTGGAAGTCCGCGCATGCGGTCGAGACGGACAAGCGCAATCTTGCCGAGGCGCTCAAGGGCGCCGACGTGTTCCTGGGCCTTTCCGCGGCGAATGTGCTCACCGGCGACATGGTGAAGACCATGGCGAAGGAGCCGATCATCTTCGCCATGGCCAATCCTGACCCGGAGATCTGGCCGCCCGACGCGATGGAAGCTCGGCCCGACGCGATCATCGCCACCGGCCGGTCGGATTTTCCTAACCAGGTCAACAACGTGCTCGGATTCCCTTTCATTTTTCGGGGCGCGCTCGACGTGCGCGCGACTGCGATCAACGACGCGATGAAGATTGCGGCCGCCGAGGCGTTAGCCGAACTGGCGCGCGAGCCTGTGCCGGAAGAGGTCGCGGCGGCTTATGGCGGGCAATCGCAGAGCTTTGGGCGCGATTACATCATCCCGGCGCCGTTCGACCCGCGCCTGATGGAGGTGGTCGCTTCCGCGGTCGCCGAAGCGGCCGTGCAAAGCGGAGTCGCGCAAAAGCCGATCGCCAACATGGAGGCTTACCGCCAGCAGCTTCGGGCGCGGCTTAATCCGACCGTGTCTGTAATGAGCCTCGCTTACGAGAGTGCGCGCGCGAACCCCAGGCGCGTGCTGTTCGCCGAAGGCGAGGAGCCGAACGTGCTTCGCGCCGCGATCGCCTTCAAGGAAGGCGGGTACGGGACGCCGGTGCTGGTCGGACGCGAGACGGTCCACGATCTGCTGAAGGAGATGGGGGTCGACAATCCCGGCGACTACGAGGTTCTGAACAGCCGCAATTCGCCGCTCGTCGGCCGCGCGGTCGATTACATTTATGCCAAGCACCAGCGCCACGGGCTGCTGCGGCGTGAGATCGAGCGGATGGTCAACCAGGACCGCAATTATTTCGCCGCGGCGATGCTCGCGCTGGGCGAAGCCGATGCGATGATTACGGGCACCACGCGGCCGTTCAGCCAGTCATTGCGGCAGGTGCGGACGGTGATCGACGACGAGGCGGATGCGATGCCCTTCGGGATCAATGTCGTCGTCGGGCGAAACCATACGGTTCTGATCGCCGACACGGCCGTCACGGAACGGCCGACCGCGGAGCAATATGCGGCGATCGCCATGCGTTCGTCCGCCTTCGCCCGGCGCATGGGCCTGGAACCGCGCATCGCCTTCACGAGCTACACGACCTTCGGCAATCCGCCGGGTATGCACGTCGAAGGCTTGCGCGATGCGGTAAAGCTGCTCGACGGCTTCCATGCGGATTTCGAATATGAAGGCGAAATGGCGCCGGACGTCGCGCTCAATTACGACATGCAGAAGCGCTTTTATCCCTTCACGCGCCTGTCGGGCGCGGCGAACATCCTGGTCATGCCCGGGCTGCAGTCGGCCAGCGTTTCGGCCAAGCTGCTGCGCGAACTGGGCGGCGAAAGCGTGCTCGGGCCGTACATCCTCGGCCTCCGGCTTCCGGTGCAGATCGCGCCAATGACCGCGAGCGCTTCGGACCTCGTGATGCTGGCCGTATTGGCCGCCGGCGATGCGCAGGGGCGGCGGCAGCCGAGGAAAAAGCGAGCTTAAATCCGTTCGACCGAACTGACCGGATCGGCTTCCCTCAGCGCGGCAATCATCGCGTGGAGATGCGCCAAATCGTGCACTTCGATGTCGAGATGGAACGTCTGGAAGCTTCCGTCGCGATGGACCAGCTGAAGATTGATGATGTTGGCGTGCTTGGCGCCGAGAATGCTCGACATGGTGCCTAGCGCGCCGGGGATGTCGCGCAGGATGACCGCGAGGCGGGCGGCGCCGCCGTCCGAGCCTTCGCCCCAGGCGAGGTCCAGCCAGTCGGCATCGACTCCGCTCGCGAGCGTGTCGCAGCCGATCACGTGGACCTCGATCTCCTCGTCCTCGCGCCTCAACCCGACGATCCGGTCGCCCGGGATCGGGTGGCAGCATTGTGCGAGGTGATAGGCGACGCCGGGCGTCAGGCCCTTGATCGAGATCGCCTTGCGCTGGCCAAGCGGACGCGGGGCGACGTCGGCGCCGGCCGAACCCGGCATCAGGGCTTCCATCAGCGCCTCGTCGCTGACCCGCTTGCGTGCGATCGCGATCATCAGCTCGTCGTCATTCTCGATCTTGAGCTTCTTCAACGCACGTTTTTGCGCGCTCTTGTCGAGCTCGGCGGGGAGCCTGGCGACAATCTCGTCGTAGATCTTGCGGCCGAGTTCGACCGTCTCCTCGCGCTCCTTGTGGCGGACGAAGCGGCGCACACCGGCGCGCGCCTTGCCGGTCGCGACGAAGCGGAGCCAGCTCGGTTGCGGGTGCTGTGCTTCCGACGCGAGGATTTCGACCTGATCCCCATTCTCCAGCATTGTGCGCAGCGGGACGACTCGGCCGTTGATCTTGGCGCCGACGGTCCGGTCGCCGAGGTCGGTATGGACCGCGTAAGCGAAATCGACCGGAGTCGCGCCCTTGGGAAGCTGGATCAGCTCGCCCTTGGGTGTGAAAGCGAAGATCCGGTCCTGGTACATCGCCATGCGCGTATGCTCGAGCAGCTCCTCGGGACTCTCGGCATGGTCGAGAATCTCGACCAGATCGTCGACCCAGGGGATGTGCAGCTCGGCGCTCGGCTTGCCTTCCTTATAGGCCCAGTGCGCGGCGAGACCGCGCTCGGCCTGTTCGTGCATCGCCCGGTCGCGGATCTGGATTTCGATTCGCATTTTCGAATCGTGGATGACCGACGTGTGCAACGACCGGTAGCCGTTGCGCTTGGGCGTCGAGATGTAATCCTTGAAGCGGCCGGGGACCATCGGCCAGCGCTGGTGGATGAGGCCCAGCGCCCGATAACAATCGGCGAGATCGCCGACGATAATCCGGAACGCCATGACGTCGGACAGCTGTTCGAAGCTGATGTGCCGTTCGGCCATCTTCTTCCAAATCGAGAAAGGATGTTTCTGCCGACCCGTGACTTCGGCCTCGAGGCCATTGTCCGCGAGATACAATTGTAGGCCGAGACCGATCCGGTTGACGAGATCGCCGCCCTGCTCGGTCAGCTGCTGCAGCCGCCGAGTGATCGAGGCATAAGCGTCGGGTTCGAGCTCCCGAAATGCGAGCGACTGCATTTCGGTCATCATCTCGTACATGCCGATCCGCTCGGCGAGCGGGGCATAGATGTCCATCGTCTCGCGCGCGATCCGTCGCCGCTTCTCCTCATTGGGAATATGATGCAGCGTGCGCATGTTGTGCAGCCGGTCGGCGAGCTTCACGAGGAGCACCCGGATGTCGTCGGAGAGCGCGAGCAGGAACTTGCGCAGATTCTCCGCGGCGCGCTCGCTCTCCGACTGCGCCTCGATTTTCGACAGTTTGGTCACGCCGTCGACCAGCCGCGCGACGTCCTTGCCGAACAATTTCTCGATCTCGGCGTTCGTCGCCAGCGTGTCCTCGATCGTATCGTGGAGTATCGCGGTGGCGATGGTCTGGTCGTCGAGCTTCAGGTCGGTGAGGATACCGGCGACCTCGATGGGGTGGCTGAAATAGGGATCGCCCGAGGCGCGCTTCTGCGAGCCGTGCGCCTTCATCGAGAAGACGTAAGCGCGGTTGATCAGCCCCTCGTCCGCGTCGGGATCGTAGGAGCGAACCTTCTCGACCAATTCATACTGTCGAAGCACGCCCCTAAGATGGTGTCAGGCGGCGCTATTGTGCAAGCGCGAAAGAAGGGGGCCGCGCGGGGGAGTGAATGACGCGACCCCCGGGGGAGATTATTTCTCGGCGACGGCCTTCGCGTCGCTTGTCTTGGCGGAGGCGTTGCACCGCTCGAGCTCGGGCTGGCTAAACGCGCGCCCGTCGACGAGGAACCCGTCGATGTGTCCGGCGTGCCTCGCGAGCGACTGGCAGAGCACGGCGGGACGGCTCTCGTCGGTCGCGCCCTGGCAAGCGGCCGGACCGCACGTCCAGACGATATCGCGAGCAATGAACCGCTCGCTCGTGGGCGTCGCGAGCCTGGCGGAATATGTGGAGGCCGATACAGGGGCCGCGAGACACGCAAGACCGCAAAGGGCAAGTGCGGGACGAAGCATCGCAATTTCCTCCTATATTATAGTTGCGATTCACAACTGAATGGCAGGGTAGGTTTCACATTGCAACTATTTTTTGATACCATTGTGTGCTTTGATGGGATTCCACGGGGGAGAGAAGGCTTAGAATGCCGGCAGATACGCTGACGTCGCATATCGACCGGTTCAAGGAAGCGGCGCTGTCTTGTCCGCTTCCGCCGGCCGTCGATCTCATCGGCGAAAAATGGGCCTTCCTGATCCTTCGCGGCGCGTTCAACGGCCTGCATCATTTCGAGGAGTTCCAGGCCGGCCTCGATATCGCGCGCAACATTCTGTCGGATCGCCTCGCGAAGATGGTCGCCGGCGGAATCCTCGAGCGGACCGCCGACCCGTCCGATCGCAGGCGCGTGATCTACTCGCTGACGGACAAGGGGGCGGGCCTGTTGCCGGTGGTGCTGGCGCTTCGGCAATGGGGCGAGGAATGGGGCTACGGCAAAATGGATATCGTGTTGGCGGACCGCCGCGACATGAAGCCGGTGCGCAAGATCTGCGTCCATGCACACGACGGCCGCGAGCTCAAGCTCGGTGAGCTCACCTGGATCGACCGCGACAGCGGAGAGGAAGCGGCGAGGACCGCCGCCGAATGAGCCTCATTCCAGGCTGAGAATATGATCTCTCAGCGCCCGCGCGTCGTGGAGCGCATTATGCGGCACCTTGCTGTTCGCGGCGGTGCTGAAGCCAGGGAGCTGAACGAGCTCAAAGGCCAGCGGGGGAACATCAACCATCGAGCCGGGACCGATCGTCAGGAGGGCGCAGAAATGGCTGATATCTTCAGGCCAATCGGCAATTACTCTCAATTCGACTGGGTCCGGATAATTCGCGCTCGATTGGAGTTCGTGCTCCCCCAGAAGCCATGACGAGAGTTCGCGCGCGACATCCTCCCTTTCGAGCCGGGGTGAGACCAGCGGGTCTGGCACCGTGTCGAGATAAGGGACAACGTTGATCTCGACCCAGGGCTCGAGTGTGCCAGACCATTTGAGAGTCGCATAAAAATCCCGGCCGCCATCTTCCGGTACCAGCGCCAGGCTGAGAAGCGGGCCGCCCCAGCCGTTATATTCCGTGTCGAGGAAATAGCGCACGCGCCGTCATTGCGAGGAGCATGGCGACGAAGCAATCCAGAAATTGGCGCCGCAGCCGGATCGCCCGCAACAGCAATCAGCGGGGCTGAACCGCGTAGCAATTATCCGTCGGCAGCGGTTTGCCCCGTCGGCAACGGTCCTGCGCAAGCCGCGCCTGGCGGCCGGCCTCCTGCTCCTGCTTGCGGATTTCCCTTCCGCGATTCTGGTCGGCTTCGGCCTGGCTGGTGGTGACCGCATCCACCCCGGCCGAGGCGGCCTTCACCGGGAGAGTGGCGACATCGACGGCGGTCTTGGCCACAGTCCCGACGATACAGCCGCTCAGAAGCAACGGAAGTGCAGCGACAAGGAACGCGTTGCGCATGGCTCTTCCTTGCGCCGAGCGTCGTCGCTGGCAACATCAAAGCGACGAGAAGAAGTTCCACATCAGACCGTTGGCGCTGATTGCCTTAGCCAAGGTGCATCGCGGCTTCGGCGAGCGCCTCGGCCTGTGTCAGCAGGGCTTCGTCGGCCTCGGCTCCCGGCGGTAGCGACTCCCGGCCGACGATCACCATCAGCGGTACCGCCATCGGCGTGATCCGCTCCGCCTCGACATGCAACATGGTCGCGGAGGCGCGGTCGACGAGCCGGACGAGGCGACCAAGCTCTGTCATGCGCCGCCGCGCATCGTCCCAGGCGGCGCGAAGCAGCAGGTGCTCCGGCTCGTAACGGCGGAGCACGTCGTAGATGAGGTCGGTCGAGAAGCTGACCTGGCGCCCCGTCTTCCGCTTGCCCGGATGCTGCCGTTCGACCAGCCCGCCGATCACTGCCACTTCCCGAAAGGCGGTCTTCAGGAGGTATGAGCTTTCCACCCATTCGACGAACTCGCGTTCGAGAATGTCGGGCGAGAAAAGCGCCTTCGGGTCGCTGATAGGTTCCAGCCCATGGCAGGCCAGGCCATAATCGTTCGCAACGAAACCGAGCGGCTTGAGGCCCGCTTTCTCCATCCGTTTCGTAAGCAGCATGCCGAGCGACTGGTGCGCGTTCCAGCCCTCGAAGCTGTAGGCGACCATGAAATGCTGCCCTTCGTGCGGGAAGGTCTCGACGAGCAGCTGGTGTGGCTCGGGAATAACAGAACGTTCGGACTGGACTTCGAGCCATTCGCTGACGTCGCCGGGGAAGCGGTGCCAGTCGTTGCGGTCGGCGAGCATGTTGCGGACGCGGTTGGCGAGGTGCGTCGACATGGACATGCGCTGGCCGCCATAGGTCACGATCCGCGCGCGCTTCGCGCTCGCATGAACCACGATGTCCGTGTCCTTGAACTGCTCGACCTCCAGGCTGAGGCCGGCGAAGAAGAAATGGTCGCCGGGCGCGAGGGTCGAGGCGAAACCTTCCTCGATCGTACCCAGCCTGCGACCGTTGCGGAAGCGGACGGTCAGCAGCGGCTGTTCGACGATGACTCCGGCGTTCAGCCGGTGCTGCTGGGCAACCGCGGGCTTCGTAATCCGCCACATTCCGCCCGGCTCGGGCACTAGCCGTCGAAAGCGGTCGTAGGCCTTGAGCGCATATCCGCCGGTCGCGATGAAGTTCAGGATCTCTTCGAACGTCTCCTGCCGAAGCCCCGCATAAGGAGCGGCCGAGCGCACTTCGGCGAGAAGCTCTTCCTGTTGGAATGGAGCGGCGATCGCCATCGCCAGGATATGCTGGGCAAGCACATCCAGCGCGCCGGGGCGGAAGACTTCCGGATCAAGTTCGCTGTCGCCGATCGCGTCGAGTGCGGCACGCGCTTCGAGATATTCGAAGCGATTGCCGGGCACGATGATGCCCTTGCTCGGTTCGTCGAGGCGGTGGTTGGCGCGGCCGATTCGCTGCAGCAGGCGCGAGCTGCCCTTCGGCGCGCCCATCTGGATGACGAGGTCCACGTCGCCCCAGTCGATTCCGAGGTCGAGGCTCGCGGTGGCGACGAGGCCTCGCAGCTTTCCCGCCGCCATCGCCGCTTCAACCTTGCGCCGCGCTTCTACCGATAAACTGCCGTGGTGGATTCCGATCGGAAGTCCCCGGTCGTTCTCGTCCCAGAGCTTCTGAAAAATCAGCTCGGCAAGCCCGCGCGTGTTGCAGAAGACGAGCGTCGTCCGGTGCTGCTCGATCAGCCGCATCACGTCGGCGATTGCGTGATAACCCGAGTGACCGCCCCAGGGAATTTTGTTCTCGGGGATCAGGATGGAGAGGTCGGGATCGGCCCCCGAATCGCCGAGGACGAGGTCGACGAGGTCCATGTCGGCGTCGGGTGCGAGCCAGGAGCGGTAGGCGTCGGGATCGCTGATCGTCGCTGACAGACCGACCCGGCGAAGCCCGGGCGAGAGCTTTTCGAGGCGGCTCATCGACAGCGAGTGGAGGTCGCCGCGCTTCTCCTTGGCGAAGCCGTGCAGCTCGTCGACGACGATGGTCTTCAGCCCCGCGAACATTTGCGGCGATTCCGGATAGCTCAGAAGCAGGCTCAGCGATTCGGGCGTGGTCAGCAGGACATGCGGCGGCCGCGTCCGCTGGCGCGCCTTGCGGTCCGACGGCGTATCGCCCGTGCGCGTCTCGACCCGGATCGGCAGCCCCATCTCCTCGATCGGACCGATGAGGTTGCGCTGCACATCGACGGCGAGCGCTTTCAGCGGCGAAACGTAGAGCGTGTGGAGACCGCCTTCCGGGGAAAGTCCCTGGCCAGGGACTGTTCCCTTCTCGGCCAATTCGCAAATCGTCGGCAGGAAGCCGGCCAGGGTTTTGCCTGCACCGGTCGCGGCGACCAGCAGGGCGCTCCGGCCGCGCCGCGCCAGCTCGAGCATTTCGAGCTGGTGGCGCCTGGGCATCCAACCCTTCGATTCGAACCAGCCCGCGATGGCCGGCGGCAACGGTTCACTTTTCAGCGGTGTCGGTCCCCTCGCGCCGGCGCTTCTCCTCCTCGGCGTAGAGCTCGCGCGTTCCCGCCTCGGCTTCGCGGTTGAGCCGCCCTTCGCTGCTGGAGCTGCCCTTGATGACGAGCCAGATGAGCACGATCAAGAGAATCGCGCACAAGACGATGATGATCCACCATTGCGCTTCGCCCATCTTTCTCTCCTCCCGCGGGAACCTGCCCGCGTCTGTCCCTATATAGCTCCCGATGGCGCGATTGGGTTCCTGGATAGAGTCCCGCCCCGAAGGGATTTACGTTTCCCCCGCGGACGCATGGATCGACCCGTCGGAGCCGAAGCCGCGCGCGATCATCACGCACGGCCATTCCGATCATGCGCGCGGCGGCCATGGCGCGGTGCTGGCGACGGCGGAAACGCTCGCGATCATGGAATGCCGCTACGGTCCACAGCCGGGGCAGCCGATCGCCTATGACGAGTCGTTGCGCGTCGGCGAGGTCGACGTGCGGTTCGTGCCGGCCGGGCATGTCCTCGGCTCGGCGCAGATTGTGCTCGAACATGCGGGCGAACGGATCGTCGTCTCCGGCGACTACAAGCGCCGCCCCGATCCGACCTGCGCCTGTTTCGTGCCGGTCCCATGCGATGTCTTCATCACCGAGGCGACGTTCGGGCTTCCGGTGTTCCGCCATCCGGAGACCGGGAGCGAGATCGACCGGCTGCTCCACCGACTGCACTCGGACCCGAGCCGCTGCGTGCTCGTCGGCGCTTATGCGCTCGGCAAGGCGCAGCGGATCGTCTGCGAGCTGCGGGGGCGCGGCCACGATGAATCAATCTATTTCCACGGCGCGATCGAGCGGCTGAACCAGCTGTACGAGAGCTTCGGCGTGGAACTCGGCGAGCTTCGCCACACCGGCGAAGCGACGAAGCAGGAGATGGCTGGGCATATTGTCATTTGCCCGCCAGGGGCGCTCAACGATCGCTGGTCGCGGCGCCTTCCCGATCCGGTGACCGCCATGGCGTCGGGTTGGATGCGAATCCGCCAGCGCGCCCGGCAGCGCAATGTCGAGCTTCCGCTGGTGATCTCCGATCACGCCGACTGGGACGAGCTGACGATGACCATCCGCGAGCTGGAGCCGGCGGAGGTGTGGATCACGCACGGCCGCGAGGAAGTGCTCAAGCATTGGTGCACGACCCACCAGATCAAGGCCTGCGAACTAAACCTCGTCGGCTATGAAGACGAAGATGATTGAGTCGCAAAGGCGCTACTTTCGAACTGTTCCGCGAGCCTGAATTTCTGGATTTTGCCCGAGCCGGTCAGCGGCCATTTGTCGACCCACAGCCAATGCGCCGGGGTCTTCTGCGGCGACAGGCGCTCGCGAATGAAGACCTTCATCTCCGCAGCGTCGGGGCGCCGCTCTCCGCTCGGCCGCATGAAGCAGACGGCCTGTTCGCCATAAATCGGGCAAGGAACGCCCACGACGGCGACCTCCGACACGTCCGGATGTTCGAGCATGGCCAGCTCGATTTCGGCGGGATAGAGATTTTCGCTGCCGCGGATGATCATATCCTTGATCCGCCCGCTAATCGTCAGGAATCCGCGCGCGTCGAGATGGCCGAGGTCGCCGGTGTGAAGCCAGCCGCCGGAGTCGATGGCTGCGGCAGTCGCGTCCGGATTGCCGTCGTAGCCGCCCATGACGTGATAGCCGCGCGTGCAGATTTCACCCTCTTCTCCGACGGCGGCGATTTCGCCCGATCGCGGATCGAAGATCGCGACCTCGATATTGGGGAGCGGCTGGCCGGCCGATCCGATCGAATCGGCAGGATCGTCCGGACGGGACATGGTGATCCCGGGCGAGCATTCCGTCTGGCCATAAACGACCTGGACTATCGCGCGGGATGCCGCCCGCGCCCGCGCAATGAGCTCGGGCGCGACCGGCGCGCCGCCGGAGACGATTCGCTTCAATGAGGTGAAGTCGTATCGGCCGCCCGCGTGCTCGGCGAGCAGCCCGACCAGCATCGTCGGTACCGCCAGCAGTAGGGACGGCCGTTCGCGGTCGAGGATCTTCGCCACCAGCGCCGGATCGAACAGCGGCGGCAAGAGCATCGTCGCGCTCGCGCCGATCGCGCCGAGCACGCACATCGCGCAGCCGGTGGTGTGGAACATGGGCATGACGTGCAGGAAGACGTCCCCCTCTCCCAAGCCCGCGCGACCCATGATGTCGCGTGCATTCTGGACGAGACCGCGATGGTGGAGGAGCGCGCCCTTTGGATGGCCGGTCGTGCCCGACGTATATTGGATCTGGGCGATGTCTTCCGGGCGTACGGGCGGAAGCACGCCGCGTTCCTCTCCTTCGAACAAGGCGGAATGATCGCGGAGGTCGATGAGGGTGTGAATCGCTGGAAGCTCCGTGCAAACTTGCTCCGCGATGGCGCGCATCGGATTGCCGCGAAATTCGTCGACATAGTAGAGTGCCTCGGCGCGCGATTGGTCGAGCACATATTGGAGCTCGCGGGCCTGAAAAGCCGGATTGGCCGTGACCAGCACGGTCCCGGCGAGCGCCGAGCCGAGCTCGAGCAGCACCCATTCGGGGATATTGTTCGCGTAGACGGCGATCCTGGCGCCCGGTTGGTGACGGCTCGCGAGTGCACGCCCGATCCGTTCGGTATCGGCGAGTAGTTCCGCGTAGGTCCAGCCGCGGCCGATCTGACCGTCGGCGTCGATCTCCTTCAGGACGATGATGTCGGGAGTCGCCTCTGCACGGTCCCGCAGCAGATCCCCGATCGTCACCGCCTCAAAGGGTTCAAAGGGACCGGAAAGTGATGATCGGCCGAGCAAGGCGAAACTCATCGCAGCACCCCCCGCGCCCGACCAACGATGGTGCGCGATGAGCGAATTTGCACCCCGGCCGGCACAACGTCAAAGGGTCGTCCCAGCCTTGAGTTCAATCAAGAAACCGGCGGCGCGACGTCGAATGCCACGCTCAGGCGCTCACCTGTCGGAAACGGCCGCGTGCCGTGCCACATCCATGAGGGGAAGAGCACGAGCTGCCCGATCTTGGGCGGTACCGTCCTCGCCGGCGCGAGATCGAGTCTCAGCTCAGGCGGCGGCTCGCTGAGCGTGAGCCAGCCCTCCTCGTCGCTGAGCTTTTCAGGAAGACCGAGATAGAGGGCGGAGCTGATCCAGCCGCGCGGGTGGACGTGGACGCTATGAAAGCCGCCGTCGACCAGCCGCACCGACCAGCTTCCCGAAAAGCGGATTCGTCTCGCGCCGGCCATTTTCTGCGGATGTGAGTCGGGCAACGAGCCGAAGCGGGCGACATGCCCTTCCACCGCGCGGACGATGATCGCGCGCAGCGCACGGATTTCCGGCTCGATCCGGCTGAGCAAAGGTCCGTCGGTCTGCGAGCCGCCGCGCACCGACTGGTTCAGATAGCGCCCACTCACCGCATGGAGCGAGCGGAGCAGATCGTTCAGCCCGGGAATGGCGGCGAGCTCCTCGCCCAGATCTATTATGGAGATGAGGCTCGAATCGCCGGCAAGCCACTCCAGCCGCGGGTCGCCGGTCATTCGCCACGCCGTCTCCGCATAGGGCCAGATGTCCGCCGCTTTCGGCCCGCTCAACTGGGAGTCGATGAGCCGGACCGCTTCCTCCATCCGGCCGTTGCGGAGCGCGTGGCGGACCAGCCAGACCGGCGGCACGCCTGCTCCTCCCACCTTGAGCAATTCATCAGCCGAGCTGGTTCGGCCGAGCTCCGAGGCGGCGATGAAAGCATAGGTTCGCGTGACTTGCGCCGGAACGCCCGCGGAGCGCGCGGCCTCGGCGCTTTCGCTGAGCCGCTCATAATCTTCCGCCTGGACTTCTAGATCGAACAGCGCTTGCCAAAGGGCGCTTTGCTGCGGCTGGGCGGCGAGCGCGCGGTCGAGCGAGTCATAAGCGTGCTCGCGTCTTCCGAGCAGCGAACGCACCTGGGCGAGCTGTTTATGGCCTTCGATCCATAGTGAGCTCCGGGCGAGAATCTGGTCGAGATCGGCCTCCGCCTGCTCTCCCTCGCCCGCAGCGATCCGCGCCGCCGTGAGGCCGAGATAGACCTGCGCGTTGTCTGGCGCGAGCTGAAGAGCACGAGAGAACAACGGTATTGATGCAACGCCCGCTTCGAGCGCCACTCGCGCATGGCCATGCGCGATTCCTCCATCGTTCGGTGCAAACCGCCCGGCCTCGGCAAAGGACTTCAGCGCCTCGGCGTGCTCGTCCAAAGCGCGCTCAAGCAGGCCCTTCCACTGCCACAGCCGCGCGTCGTTGCGGGCCGTGCGCGCGAGCAGCGGTAGCACGTCCTCTTCCCGCTGCTGTGCCAGCGCGGTCCGGGCGAGCTCGCCAAGGCGCTCGGAATCCACTCGGCCCGATCTTGCAGCCTTCAATTCCGCCTCGAAGCTCATGCCTGCTGTTGTAGGCAAGTCGCCGCGCGGTTGAACTGTTTTCGATCATCTGGAGCTTCGGTCTTCGATTGCGGCGCGGCGGAACAGCCAGGCCGAGCCGAGGAACAGCGCGACGAACAGAGATGTTCCAACGCCCTCGACGATCGGCTTCACCATCGGCTCGTCACGCATGTCGAGCTGCGCAAAGAGAAAGGCCAACGCGATCGCGGCCGCCGTCGTCAGCATCGTCCGCGCCATGCCGTCCGGCTTGAACCGCCCGCCAATTGCTCCCGCGACACCCATCAGGAGGGCGACGAAGAACAATTGGTTGTTTGGGTTATTCTCGCTGCCGACAATCCCGACGGCGAGATTCACCCAGACCGTCAGGAATGCGCCCAGCAGCGCCAGCCCGAGGGCGGTCCGGTCATGCCGGTTCGGAGTCAGGTGCACCACAAGCTCGATCAGTCCGCCGACGGTGCCGAGCATCGCGCCCATGACGATGAAGTCCCCGGCGGACCAGCCAACTCCTTGAGCGTTGAGCTGCATCGCGACGAACGGTGCGGCGAGGAGCGCGATCGCCGCACCCCAGCCAAATAGTCTCCAGCGCCGTCCGCCGCGCGTCCGCGCAATTTCCGCCATGACCTTGCCTCCGACGATGTTTGCGGCTTCACATTGGCGCGTGCGGCGGTGAGCGGCATGAGCAAGTCCTGAGGTCTTCCTGAAAAGTGACGTCCGGAATCTTCCGCTTCGACCGATTCGTGCTCGACTGCGCCGACAGGCGGCTGCTGCGAGACGGTGAACCGCAGGAGCTCAGCAGCCGCTACCTCGATGCCTTGGCGCTGCTGGTTCGCGAGCGGGGGAGGCTTGTCTCAAAGGACCGCTTCCTCGGAGATGTCTGGCGCGGCGTGCCCGTAACCGACGAGGCGTTGACCCAATGTATCAAGACTTTGCGCCGCCTGCTCGGCGACGATGCCGCTCAGCCGCGCTTCATCGAGACGGTGCCCAAGCACGGCTATCGATTCATCGCGCCCATTGAAGGCGCTGCTGTGCCCGCCCAGCGGGTTCGGTCTCCCTGGCGCGACGTCCTTCTGCTCGGGGCGGCGGGAACGATCGGCGGCGGAATGGCGGGGTTCCTCGGTGGCCTGATCTACGGGTTCGCAGGCGCGTCCCAGCCGGTGCAGGCCGAAGTCGGTGCGATGTCGGTGCTGCTCGTTATCCTCTGCGTGACCATCGCCGTCGCGCTGATCGGCGGTGCGGGCGTCAGCTTCGGAATCGCGCTCGGCCGGCGGATTGGCGGTCGTACTTGGCTTGCGAGCGTCGTGGGCGGAGCGCTCGGCGGCCTCATCGTCGGCGCGGTGGTGAAGCTGCTCGGCCTCGACGCTTTCACGCTCCTGTTCGGCCACTCGCCTGCTGAAATCACGGGAGCCAGCGAGGGTGCCTTGCTCGGCGCCGCAGTCGGGCTGTCGGCATGGCTGGCATTCCGTGGCGGCGTCGCGCGCTTGCGGCGGAGCGCGATCGTTGCGGCGCTGATCGGCGCCGTCGCGGGCGCGCTCATCGCCCTTGCCGGCGGTCGGCTGATGGCCGGAAGCCTCGACCTTCTCGCCCAGACTTTCCCCGATTCGCGCCTTCACCTCGATCAGATCAGTGCCCTTTTCGGCGAAATCGGCTTCGGCCCGGTCACCAGACTCGTCACGAGCGCGCTCGAAGGTGCGCTGTTCTGTGCTTGTGTCGTTGCCGCGATGATCTTCGCGCAGCGGAGCTTCGGGGTGGGCTACGAGGAGAGCTGAGCGTCGAGCGACGATCGGTCGACCATCGACGCAATGTGCTGAAGCGCCGTCTTGGCCTGCTCGCGGTCGATCACAAGCGCCGCGGTCTGGGTAACGAGGTCGACCAGCATCAGGTCGCGGACCGTCGGCTCTCTCGGTTCCCGGTGATACATGGCGAAGGTCCCGAGCACCTTGCGCCCGCGCGTCAGGATCGGAGTCGACCAGCAGGCGCGAAGCCCGTGCGGAAGAGCGATCTGCTTGTAGTCAGCCCATAATGGATCGGTGTCGATATCGGAGACGAACACGGCGGCGCCGAGATAAGCGGCGGTGCCGCACGAGCCGGCACAAGGCCCGATCTCAGCGCCGTCGATGGCTGCGCTGTACGCCGGCGGCAGGCTCGGCGCGGCGCCCTGACGCAAATGCTTGCCATCAGCGTCCAGCAAGAGGATCGAGCCGAGAACTCCGGTGCGCGAGGTCGATTCGACGATCCGGATCAGCTCGGTCAGCGTGGTTTCTAATGGCGCATCGCCGATCGCCAGCTCGAGCACCTTGTTGTGAGCGTTGCGGAGCGTCTCGTTCCGCCGGTCCTCGGTGACATTGTGGCCCTGGATGAAAATGCCGGACGGCTGACCGTCGGCGGGCGGGAGCGGCTGGAAGACAAGGTCGACCAGCACCTCCTCGGCCGATCCGTCAGCCCTGGCGACGCGTAGCGACATCCCGCGGCCGATGAATGTCTCGCCGGAATAAGCCACTCCGTCGAGAATCTCGTCCACGCCTTGCTCGGTGAATTCGGGCAGCGCCTCGGCCAGGCTTTTGCCAATCAGCGCGCGCCTCCCGACCAGATCGGCGAAAGCCTGGTTGGCGACGGCAATCCGGTGATCGGGCCCCTCGAGCAAGGCCATGAAGCCCGGCGCCTGCTCGAACATGCGTTCGAGCCGCTCATGCTCGTTGCGGCACGCGGACGTTCGGTCCAGCATTGGTGCGTCATACAGCAATGACGGTACGGCGTCACGAAGATCGAAATATGCTTAGTGGACCGCCTCGACGCGCTCGACGCCCGATTTCGCAAGCTGGCCGTCGATCTGATCGACAAGCCGGTCGAGACCCGGCTGGTCTGCAGATTCGGCGCGGGCTACCAACACATCCTGCGTGTTCGAGGCGCGGAGCAGCCACCAGCCGTCGCGGGTGCTGACGCGGACGCCGTCGGTTGCGTCCACCTTCGCCCCGTCCGCGGAAAGACGCTCTTGAACCTCGTTGACGATGGCGAACTTGCGGACCTCATCGACCTGGAACCGAAGCTCGGGCGTGGCGACCGCCTGCGGCATCGCGTCTTTCAGCTCGGTCAGGCTCTTGCCGCTCTCGCTCACGGCCTCGATCAGCCGGACGGCCGCGTAGAGGGCATCGTCGAAGCCGTACCAGCGGTGCTTGAAGAAGATATGGCCGCTCATCTCGCCCGCGAGCGGGGCGCCGGTCTCCTTCATCTTCGACTTGATGAGGCTGTGGCCGGTCTTCCACATCAGCGGCGCGCCGCCGAGCTCGGCCACGCGGTCGAACAAGGTTTGGCTGGCTTTCACGTCGGCGATGATCGTCGCGCCGGGCAGCTCTTTCAGCACCGGCTCCGCGAGGATCATCAGCAATTGGTCGCCCCAAATGACGCGCCCCTTGCCGTCCACTGCCCCGATCCGGTCGCCGTCGCCGTCGAAGGCGATTCCGAAATCCAGCTGCTCGCGGGCGACGAGCTCCTTCAGGTAGGCGAGATTGGCTTCGACCGTCGGGTCCGGGTGGTGGTTCGGAAAAGTCCCGTCCACTTGGCTGAAAATCACATGGTGCTGGCCCGGAAACCGGTCGACCAGCATGTCGAGGAGCGGCCCTGCGGCACCGTTGCCGGCGTCCCAGCCGATCCGGAACGGCTTGCCCGAGAAGCCGTCGAGCAGCCGGTCGGCATAGGCCTCGCGGATATCGACTTCCTCAACGGTGCCGTTGCCATCGCTCCAATGGCCGCGCGCGGCGCGTTCGCCGATCGCCTGGATCTCCTTGCCGAAGACGGAGCGGCCCTTCAGCAGCAGCTTGAACCCGTTGTAATCCGCAGGATTGTGGCTGCCGGTGACCTGTAGGCCGCCGTCCACATCGAGATAATGAGTCGCAAAATAGAGCATGGGCGAGGGACCCATGCCGATCTGGACGACGTCGATCCCGCCCTCGGTCAGCCCGCGGATGAGCGCCGCCTCGAGCATGCCCGAGTGCGTCCGCCCGTCGCGCCCGACCGCGAGCGCGCGCGCGCCTTCGTCGCGGGCAAAGGCGGCATAGGTTCGGCCAAGCGCATAGGCGTCGTCCTCGGTCAGCGTGTCGCCGACGATTCCGCGAATGTCATATTCGCGAAGGATGGTTGGGTTGAATTTATGACTCATGGCCGCCGCTCCTGTCATTGCGAGCGGGGCGACGCAATCCAGGAAACGGGTCGAACGAGCTTTCTCTCAGGCGGCCTGGCGTTCGCTCGAGTCCGGAATCTCAAGACCCGCAATCATCTCGCGTAGCTCTTGCCGGGCGGTGATGTGGCCCATCCCGACTTCGCCCAATTGCTGGAGATCGAGCAGGGTCAGCCCTTTCGGGAAGAGCTCGCGGTAGATGACTCGCTCGCCAAGGCCCGGGATCACGCGGAACCCGACGCGGCGGGCGAGCTCATCGAGCGCGGCGCCGACGCGCTTCAGATTATGCGATTCGATGTGCTGGAGCCGGTTCCTCAACACCACCCAGTCGACGCTCTTGCCGGTCTGCTTGGCGCGCGCCGTTCGGCTGTTCCAGATCAGTTCGGCATAGAAGCTTGGGCGCGTGATCTTGTAATTTTCCGGGTGCACCTGGCCGATAAGGTCGAGGTCGACGAAGCTGTCGTTCATCGGCGTTACGAGCGTGTCGGCGCGAAGGATCGCGGCCCTGGCAATCGCATCGTCGCGGCCGGGCGTGTCGATGACGATCACTTCGGCCTGTTGCGACAGTCGCGCGATCGCCGCTTCGAGTGCTTTCTCGTCATGCTCCTCGAGCACTTCGTAGACCGCCTGCGGAAGCTGCTTGTTGAGACGTCGCATCGTTGCGGCGCGGTTTTCCAGGTAGCGCGTCATGGTCCGCTGGCGGCTGTCGAGATCGAGCGCGGCGACATGGTGACCCGATGCGGCGAGCGCGATGGCCGTGTGGACCGCGGTCGTCGACTTGCCGGTCCCGCCCTTTTCGTTGGCGAAGACGATGAAATGCGTCTGGCTCATGGCTTGATCTTTCCCCCGGCGCATGTGCAAGCGCCGCCCTTCCGAAGATTAACTGAGGCCCGTCAGGCGTGCAAATTGTTCGTTCGAGTGAAGAATTGACGCGAGCGGTCGCCGCGTTGAAGCGCGAGGGCTCGCTCGCGCTGGTCCCGACGATGGGGGCGCTGCACGATGGGCACATGGCGCTCGTCGAGGAGGCGAAGAAGCGCGCGAACCGCGTGGCCGCGACCATCTTCGTCAATCCGACGCAATTCGGCCCGGATGAGGATTTCGCGCGCTATCCGCGCCGCGAGCAAGGCGACGTCATCATGCTCGAAGAGGGCGGCTGCGACCTCCTCTGGATGCCCGGCGTCGAGGATGTATATCCCAAAGGCTTCTCGACGACGGTGCGCGTGGCCGGGGTGTCGGAGCGGTGGGAAGGCCAGGCGCGTCCCGGCCATTTCGACGGTGTGGCGACCGTCGTCGCCAGGCTGCTGCTGTCAGTCCTCCCCGATCTCGCAATGTTCGGGGAGAAGGATTTTCAGCAGTTGGTTGTCATCCGCCGGATGGTGGCCGACCTCGGAATGCCGATCGAAATCGCCGGTGCACCGACGGTCCGGGAGGCGGACGGTCTCGCCCTCTCGTCCCGCAACGATTATTTGTCCGCCGAGGAGCGGCGGCGGGCTCTTGCGCTGCCGCGGACGCTCGAAACCGCGCGGGATGCGATTCTTGCCGGACAGCCGGTCGAATCGGCGCTTGGCGAAGCGCGCCAGTCGCTGAACGCGGCGGGATTTTCCAGGATCGACTATTTCGCGCTGGTTGACTCGCGCACGCTGGAGCCAACCGAAGAGCTCGGCGGAGACATGCGGCTCATCGCCGCCGCCATCATTGGCAAGACCCGCCTCATCGACAATCTGCTTCTCCAAAAACATGGTTGAGCGGCGTTAACCATTTATTTGCCCTTCGCTCCGCAATTTGCCTTTCAACAGGGAAGGGACAGACATGGGTGCAATCAGCCAGAAAAGCGCGGAGTTCCTGCTGCGGAGTCGCATTGCCGATGCCGAAACCGGGAATGTCGACGCCTTGTTCGAGCTCGGACTCACTTATTCGACCGGCCGCGGCGGGATAGAAGTCGACCTCGTCGAAGCGCACAAATGGTTCAACCTCGCCGCGCTGTCGGGCAGCCGCCGCGGGCAGGAATGCCGCGCCGAAATCGCGCTCGAAATGACCGCCCGCGAAATCGCCGAGGCGCAGCGCCAGGCCCGCGCCTGGATCGCCGCCTGCGGTTATCAGCGCCGCGCCGCCTAAGGGACGATCACGGTTACGGCGCGGGGAGCGCCCGGACGCTCCTTGCCCCAGGTCATGGCGTCGACCTGCGCCGAAGGCACGCCGAGCAGCACGAGATAGGCGCGCGCCTCTTCCGCGCGCCGCGCACCCAGGGCCAGCGCGTGATCGCGTGTGTCGCCCCCATCGCCATGTCCTTCGATTCGCACCCTGACAGCCGGATGGAGCCTCAGCCACATCGCCTGGTTCTGAAGGACGGTTGTCGCCTGCGCCCCGATCTGCGCGCTTCCATTGGCGAAATAGACGGTGGTTCCGCCCGACTGCGCGGCAAAATTGGCGCGAAGCACGTCAATCGGCTGCTGAACCGGGACGGGCGGCATCGGCGTTCGGCGCCTGAGACCCGGGAGCTGAGCGGAGACAGCAGTCGCGACGGAAGCAAGGGCGAAGATGAGGAGGGCTTTGCGCATCAGTCGATCGTCCCGGACCAGTCGGGATCGGAGCCGTCCTGCGGGATCGTCATCTTGCGCGGCTCGCTTCCATCGAACGTCAGCCGATAAAGAGATGGACGGCCGGCGGCGTCGGTCCGCTGAAACAAGATCTCCCGGCTGCTCGCCGCCCAACTCGGCGAATCGTCGGCCGGGCCTGCGGTCAGCACCCGTTCTCCGGTGCCGTCGGGCTTGATGAGCCCGATTTGCCGGGCGCCGGCGCTGCGCCTGACGAAGACGATCCATTCGCCGTCGGGGCTCCATTCGGGCGATGCGTACCAGCCGCCGCCGAAAGTGATCCGGCGCTCGTTCGACCCGTCGGCATCCATGACGTAGAGCTGCTGCGAGCCCGAGCGGTCGCTTTCGAACACGATCTTGCTCGCGTCCGGCGAAAAGCTCGGGTCGGTGTCGATTCCCGGCGAGGTCGTCAGCCGCCGCGCGACACCGCCGTTTTCCCCGACGACATAGATGTCACTGTTGGGCCCTTGCATCATGGAGAAAGCGATCTTGGACCCGTCGCGCGAAAAGCGCGGCGCGAAGCTCATTGCGCCGTTGGGAATGAGCGGATGTTGCTGGCCGCTGTCGAGATCGAGGAGCCGGATTTCCGGAGTTCCGTCCTCAAATCCGACATAAGCGATGCGGTTGGCCTTGGGCGAAAGCTTGGGCGTCAGGACAATTGTCCCGCCCTTCGTCACATAATGATGGTTGAAGCCGTCGCTATCCATCACCGCGATCCGCTTCACTCGGGCGTTGCCGGTTCCGCTTTCGGCGACATAAGCGATGCGCGAATCGAAGATTCCCGGAGCGCCGGTAATCGCTTCATAGGCGAGGCCCGAGCATTTGTGCGCCGCGCGGCGCCAGTCGCTCGGCGAGACGACGAAGCCCTTCCGCCCCAGCTCGCGGCCCTTGTCGACGTCATAGACGTAGCAGCCGACGGTCAGGCGGCCATCCGAGCGGCTCTGGACGAATCCGGTCAGCAGTGCCTTCGCGCCCCGATCTCGCCACTTGGGGAAATTGGGGGCGGTGACTTCGGGGTAGGAATAATAATCTTTCTGATCGGGGGTGAGCGGCATCACCTCGGCGGTCTGCCTCAAGTCGGTCTCGATGAGCTGCGTCGCCTGCCACGCCCGGGCGAGCATCTCGTTGCCCGTCTTGCCCGAGTCCGGGCTGGTCATGGGTGGAATGGCGATGACGGTCGCGGCAGGCGTACCGGGCTGTACCACCGCTTGGGCGGTGCCCGTCAGCGACAGGCTCCCGGCAATCAGGAGAATCTGGAATCGATGTGCTTTCATTGCCCCTTCGCGACGATCCGGTTGAATTTTTCGACCCAGTCTTTCGGCTGGCGCCGCGGCCGGCCGTCGCCGTCGAGGAACGCGGCGGTGACCGATGCGTCGGTCAATAGTTCCGGCCCGCGCATGACTCGCTGCTGAATATCGACCGAAGATGCGCGGACCTGACGGACCGTGCTGACGACCTGAAGATCGTCGCCGAGCCGGCCGGGCTTCCTGTACCGGATATCGACTTCGACCACCGCGTAAGCGCTGCCGCTTCGCCCCAGTTCGGCGGCCTGGTCGACACCGACGGCGCGGATCATGTCGGACCGCGCCCGCTCCATGAACTTCAGATAATTGGCATAATAGACGATCCCGTAGGCGTCCGTGTCCTCGAAATAGACGCTGAGCGCGAACCGGTGCTCGCGCCCGACGAAGCCGCCGCGATAGGGAGTGTCGAGATCGACGGAAGTCACGCCTGTGCGGCTAGCGGGCCGCCGGCCGATGGGTCAACCGCTCACTCGCGCCGATCTCGCCGACCTCGCGGATGAGATCGCCCTGAGCCTCGGACATGTCGGCGAGGTGCATGCCCCAGCCGGGCAGGAACATGCCGAGCAATCCCACCTCGCCGCCGATACGATCGGTCCATTCCTCGCCCGGCTCATGGTTGGTCCGGATCCACAAATAGCCTCGCTGGCCGTCATTGATGCATTTCGCGGAGGCCAGGCCCTCGGTCCGGACATAGGGCGTCGGGGGCGGCCCTTCGCTCGACCATGTGATGGGGCCGCCGGGCACGGGCAGCGACGAACGGGCATACCAGTAGCTGTCGAGCGGCACCCAGCCGGTGGCGCCTGGCCGCGCCGGATTGACGCAGCCGACGGTCATTCCGGGCCGGTCGGTGATCCCGAAGATCGCGCCGACCGGCGGGACGTTTTTCTCGCGAAAGCTGCTGTAGGCGATAACGCAGCCGGTCTCGCCGAGCCGGCTGCAGAGCGGAGTCTTCTTGAACGTGCCGCCGACCAGCTTGCCCTGCGGGACGATCACGTTGAAGCCGGGAAGGATCGCGAGCTTCATCCGCGCGGTGACCGCGGGGTTGGTCTCGATCTCCTGCGCGATCAGCTGCTGAAGCATCAGGCTGCCCTGACTGTGCCCGACCAGCACGAAAGGCCGGCCGTCGTTCTTGGTGGCAAGATAATTGCGCCAGGCCGCGAGCACGTCGCGGTAGGCGATCGCGCCGGCCGAATCGATGTTCGCGCCGGCCGAAAAAGCCGCAACGGCAGCAAGGGTCATCTGCCGGTAGATCGGCGCGAAGGTCCGGCAGACAGAGGCGAAACGCGCGAACTGGGTTTGGGCAGCGCCATTCTCCTCGCTCACATGGAGGTCGCTGTTCAAACCGGAATCGCGCGAGACGGTCGGATAGACGTAGAAGCAATCGAGCGGTGGGTCCTCCGCCACCTTGCTCTGCCCGGTCGAGCCGTAACCGTTGGGATTGAGCTTGGTGGTCGGCAGCGGAGTCGAGCAGACGTCCGCTCGGCCCGGAAGGCACAGCCAGGCCGAATCCTTCGAATAATCGGGCGCGGCCGGAACCGGCGCATTGGGCTGCGCGGTCGCCGGATTCGCCGTGACGACGGCCACGGCGGCAAGCAACAAGAAACAACGCATTATTCGGGTGCAACTCCCTGGTCGAACAGGCCGGTCTGGCTGCCCCGCGGTACCGGCAGACCGAGATGGGCGTAGCCGCGGCCGTTGAGACACCGCCCCCGTGCCGTGCGGGCGATGAGGCCGAGCTGAATGAGGAACGGCTCGATCACGTCCTCGATCGTGTCGCGCGGCTCGGATAGGCCCGCGGCGAGCGTCTCCACGCCGACCGGGCCGCCGCCGTAGAGATCGGCGATCATCGTCAGATAGCGGCGGTCCATCGCGTCGAGTCCAAGGCTGTCGATCTCCAGCCGCGAGAGTGCCTTGTCGGCGGCGGCGGCGGCGATCGTATCGTCGCCCGCCGCGTGGGCGAAATCGCGCACCCGGCGCAGCAGCCGTCCGGCGATGCGCGGGGTGCCGCGCGAGCGGCGGGCAATCTCGTGCGCTCCGTCGTCGGTCAGCTCGACGCCGAGCAGGCGCGCCGCCCGCCGGACGACCTGCTCCAGCTCCTCGACGGTGTAGAAATTGAGCCGGACGGGGATTCCAAAGCGGTCGCGCAGCGGTGTCGTCAGCAGCCCCTGCCGCGTCGTCGCGCCGACGAGCGTGAAGCGCGGAAGTTCGATCCGCACCGAACGCGCGGACGGCCCTTCGCCGATCATCAGGTCGAGCGCGCGGTCCTCCATCGCCGGATAGAGCACTTCCTCGACCGCAGGATTGAGACGGTGGATCTCGTCGATGAACAGGACATCGCCGTCCTCGAGATTGGTGAGCAAGGCGGCAAGGTCGCCCGACTTGGCGATCACCGGGCCGGAGGTAGCGCGGAAGCCGACCCCCATCTCGCGCGCGAGGATTCCGGCGAGCGTCGTCTTGCCGAGACCCGGGGGACCATGGAGCAGAACATGGTCGAGCGGCTCGCCCCGGCTCTTCGCTGCGTGGACGAAGACGCGCAAATTCTCGCGCGCGGCCTGCTGCCCGATAAACTCGTCGAGGCTCTTCGGGCGAAGCGCCGCGTCGGCATCCTCGCTGGTGCGCTCGGGCGTCGTGATTCGGGCGGGATCGGTGGCCATCCAGACTGATGATTCGCAGATGCGCCGCCTTGGGACAAGAAGCCACGGCTGCTAGGGCCACGATCAAAGGGGGAATTCATGGCAGTCGATCGGAGAACCGTTCTTGCGGGCATGGCGGCAACCGCGCTGGCCGGCCCCGCGCTCGCCCGGAAAGCCGCGGCGCCTGCCTGGTATTCGAGCGCGCTCATCATCGACGGGCTCGGCGGGATCAACGACCCTTATGCCGACGAAGGAGTGCTTCGGATCACCGACCGCGCCTGGGCCGAGATGCGGGCGACGGGGATCACCGCCGTGCGCGACACGCTCCTCCCGGTCGGCAATTACGCCGACGGCTGGGAGCAGTTCGGCCGCAATCTCGACGACTATCACGACCAACTGAGCGCCAATCCCGACCGGCTGGTGCTGGTCGAGAACGCGTCGGACATTCCCGCGGCGAAGAAGGCGGGCAAGCTCGGAATCATCCTCGGCACCCAGGACACGGCCATGGTTGGGCCGGCGCTCGACCGGCTGGCGGAGATGAAAAAGCGCGGCATCCGCTGCGTCCAGCTGACCTACAATCTCGCGAACCTCTCGGGCGACGGGTCGATCGAGCCGCGCAACGCCGGGATCACCAATCTCGGCCGCGACACGATCCGGCGGATCGAGGCGGAGAAGCTGCTGCTTGATTTCGCGCACGGCGGGGCGCGCACGATCGAGGAGGCGATCGCCTTCGCCATGCGGCCGATGACGATCAGCCACACAGGCGCCCGGGCGATCACTGACCATCCGCGCAACGTCTCCGATGCCGCGATCAGGGGCGTTGCCGACAAGGGCGGCGTCGTCGGCGTCTATTTCATGCCCTATCTCGCCGCCGACATGCACGCGAGCGGCACGATGCTGCTCGACCATATCGACCACGTCGCCAAGGTCGCGGGAGAGGATCATGTCGCGATCGGCACCGACGGGGGCGTGCTCCCCACCGTCATCGACCAGGCGGCCCGCGACGTCGCGCGCAAGGACAATGAGCAGCGCGTGGCGGCCGGAATCGCCGCCCCCGGCGAGGGGCCGGACGTCTTCCCGCTGGTGCTCGACTATAATTCGATCGACAAGCTGGAGCGGCTCGGCAGCGACCTCATGAAGCGCGGCTGGACGACGGCGCGGGTGGAGAAACTGCTCGGGCGGAATCTGCTGCGGCTGTACGGAGACGTGTGGGACGGGTGACGACTAGTCGAAGTGATCGATGCCGTCGCCAACGATCTCGGCCCAATCGTGCTTGCGCTGCTCCCACACGGAATAGCTCGGAGTCGCGAAGAACGGGTCGCCGAACAGGCCCACGGGGATGGCGATCAGGTCGTTGAACTTGTCGTCGAACTTGCCGTCGATCTCGTAATAGACGTCGGACCCGCACTCCGGGCAGAAGTGAAAAGTGGCGCGGTTGCCGCTGTCGGCGACGATCACGAAAGTTTTGGACTGGCCTTCGATCTGCACCTGCGCGGAGGGCCAGCGCGCCTGCACCGCGAACGCGCTGCCGGAGCGCTTCTTGCAGTTGAGGCAATGGCAGACGGAGACTCGGACGGGATCACCGGTGACCGTGGCGCGAAGCTGGCCGCAACGGCAGGAGGCGGTTCGGGTGGTCAATGTCTGCACTCCTTGGCCGAATAATCCCAGGCGCCGCCGCTATCGAGACAGGCGTCGACCTTCCAGAATTCCCCGTATCTCATCCATAGAATCAACCCGACTGCGCCGATGAAGATGACACCGAGGAACAGCGGAATGGCTCGACGGATCACTTCGCCGCCTTTCTCAGCGCCAGCCGCACCAGCGCATCCAAGCCGGCATCCGCGCCCAACTCATCCTGAGCGGCATTCACCGCGGCGCTGGCCTCGGCGGGTTTGAAGCCGAGGTTGGCCAGGGCGGAGAGGGCGTCCGCGGCAGCTCCGGCTCGGGGAGCGGGGGCGCCGCCGGAGAGGCCCGCGGCGCCGAGCTTGCCTTGGAGTTCGTTGGCGATTCGGGCGGCGAGCTTGGGGCCGACGCCGTTGGCCCGGCCGATCATCGCCTTGTCTCCCTGGCCGACCGCGCGCGCGAGCTCATCGGGCGAAAGTACTGAGAGAATCGCGAGCGCGAGGCGGCCGCCGACTCCCTGGATGCTGGTCAGGGCGCGGAAAGCGTCACGCTCGGCGGCCGAGCCGAAGCCGAACAGGGTCCAGGCGTCCTCGCGCACCTGAAGCTCGGTGAGAATCAGTGCCTCGCCGCCGATCGGACCGATCGCGTCGAGCGTCTTGCCGCTCATCTGCACGAGATAGCCGACGCCGCCGACGTCAATCACCGCGCCGTCGGCGGTCACTTCGGCAAGAATCCCGGACAGGCGCGCGATCATCTGAGTTGCAGCCTAACCGTTCGCCAGTGGCGAATCGAGAGTCCCATTTTCACGCGAAGGCGCGAAGAAGAAGGAAGCCGCGAAGATAGGAACGCAGAGCCCTTCGCGCCTTCGCGTGAAAATTTCAGCCAAGCCGCTTCGCGGTGGCGAGATGATGGGCGTGCGTGATCGCCACGGCTAAAGCGTCGGCGGCGTCGGGGCCGGCGATTTTGGCTCCGGGAAGCAGGCGGGAAACCATTGCGTGGACCTGGGCTTTCTCGGCGGCGCCGGTGCCGACGACGGCCTTCTTGACCAGCCGCGGGGCATATTCGCCGACGTCGAGCCCGGCCCGGGCGGCGCACATCAGCACCACGCCGCGCGCCTGGCCGAGCTTGAGCGTCGATTGCGGATTCTTGTTGACGAACACTTCCTCGACGGCGGCGGCTTCGGGGCGGTGCTCGGCAAGGAGCACTTCGAGCTGGTCGGCGAGATGCGCGAGGCGTCGCGGCAGCTCGGCCGAGCTGTCGGTCTTCAGCTGTCCGTTGGCGAGGTGCCGCAGGCGGTTGCCGTCCGCCTCGATCAGACCCCAGCCCGTGACGCCGAGGCCAGGATCGAGGCCGAGGATCTTCACCCCTCCCCCTTGTGGGGAGGGATAGGGGTGGGGGCCAGCCGCGTCCGCGGCTGAAAGAGTCTATTGCGCCGCAGACGCGGCGCGCCCCTCACCATCCTCTCCCACAAGGTGAGAGGGAGTATCACGCCAGCTTCTCCAGCTCCTCGTCGGGGACTTTCTCATTGCCCCAGACGGTCTGCACATCGTCGTCCTCTTCGAGTGCATCCATCAGCTTCAGCAGCAACTGCGCGTCGTCGCCGCGCACTTCCACCTCGGTCTGCGGTCGCCAGGCAAGCTTCGTGCCCTGCGCCTCGCCGAGCATCGGCTCCAACGCCTTGGCGACCTCGTGGAGGCTGTCGACGCTGGTCCAGATTCGATGGCCGTCATCGTCGGATTCCACATCCTCGCCGCCGGCCTCGACCGCGGCCTCGAGGACCTTGTCGGCATCGCCCGCGCTCGCCGGATATTCGATCAGGCCGACCCGCTCGAACCCGTGACTGACGCTTCCGCTCGCGCCGAGGTTGCCGCCGTTCTTGGAAAAGGCCGTGCGGACGTTGGTCGCGGTGCGGTTGCGGTTGTCGGTCAGCGCCTCGACGATCAGCGCCACCCCGCCGGGGCCGAATCCCTCATAGCGGATTTCCTCGTAATTCTCCGCGTCGCCGCCGGCCGCCTTGTCGATCGACCGCTGGATATTGTCCTTGGGCATCGACTGGGCGCGGGCCGCGATGACCGCCGCGCGGAGCCGAGCGTTCGCTTCGGGATCGGGCAAGCCCATCTTGGCGGCGACGGTGATCTCGCGGCTAAGCTTCGAGAAGAGGGCCGAACGCTTCTTATCCTGCGCCCCCTTGCGGTACATGATGTTCTTGAACTTGGAATGGCCTGCCATTGCCGTTCCTTAACCCAGGCCGAGCGCCTGGCGATAGGTGTCCAGCACCGCGTCCTGCTCCTGGCGCGTATGCGTTTCCATCTTCCGCAGGCGCACGATCATTCGCATGATCTTGGGGTCGTAGCCGTTGGCCTTGGCCTCGGCATAGACGTCGCGAACGTCGTCGGCGATGCCCTTCTTTTCCTCTTCCAGACGCTCGATGCGCTCGATGAACAGCCGCAGCTGGTCGGCCGCGACGGTGCCTTCCGCCATGTAGAAACTCCGATGTCTCGTGTTGAAGCCGCGGCTCTAGCGGGTTGAACGGTCATATCAAGCGGCTATGGCCGAGGTCTCATGCGTTCAGGAGACTTGTGACGGACACGCTCGCCCCACGCTCGCGCAAGGTGAAGATCCTGGCGACCCTCGGCCCCGCGTCGAGCGATGCGCGGATGATCCGCAAGCTGATGCTCGCGGGGGCCGACGCCTTCCGGATCAACATGAGCCACGGCGACCAGAAGCAGAAGGCGAAGCTGGTCGACCACATCCGCGCGCTCGAAAAGGAGTTCCACCGGCCGACGACGATCCTGTTCGATCTGCAGGGCCCCAAGCTGCGAGTCGGCCATTTCGACGGCGGACGAACGATGCTCGAAAAGGGCAGGCGGTTCATCTTCGACCGCGAGGACAAGGCCGGCGATAACAAAAGGGTGCAGCTGCCCCATGCGGAGCTGTTCGAAGCGATCAAGCCGGGCGCCAGGATCCTGATCGACGACGGCAAGGTCCGCCTGAACGTGATCGAGGCGGGCGACGGGCGGATCGTCAGCGAAGTGAGGGTCGGCGGCGCGGTATCGGACAACAAGGGCGTCAACGTGCCCGACGTGGTGGTGCCGATCCCGGCGCTGACCGAAAAAGATCGTGACGACCTCCAGTTCGCGCTGGAGCAGCGGACCGACTGGATCGCGCTTTCGTTCGTTCAGCGGCCCGAGGACGTTGCCGAGGCGCGGTCGTTGATCGGCGAACGCGCGTCCCTGCTGGCGAAGATCGAGAAGCCGGCGGCGATCGATCGTCTCGACGACATCATCGCACTCGCTGATGCGGTGATGGTCGCCCGGGGCGACCTCGGCGTCGAGCTTCCGCCCGAGCAGGTCCCGCCGCTGCAGAACCGGATCGTCGCCTGTGCGCGCCAGTACGGGAAGCCGGTGGTCGTGGCGACCCAGATGCTGGAATCGATGGTGACTTCACCGACCCCGACGCGGGCCGAGGTGAGCGATGTCGCGACGGCGATTTACGACGGCGCGGACGCCGTCATGCTGTCGGCGGAAAGCGCGACCGGCCAATATCCGTGCGAGGCGGTGCAGATGATGGATCGGATCGCCACCAGCGTGGAGCGCGATCCTTCGTACCAGGCGCGAATCCATTTCACCCGTACGCGGCTCGAGCCGACCACCGCGGACGCGCTCGCGGGCTCGGCGCGGCAGATCGCCAGCACCATCTCCGCCACCGCGATGCTTTGCTACACCAGCAGCGGCTCGACCGCTCGCCGGATCGCGCGCGAGCGCCCGCCTGTACCGGTGCTGGCAATGACAGCCTCGCTGCATACGTCTCGCCGATTGGGCCTGCTATGGGGTGTGCAGGCGGTACACACGCGCGACGTGTCCAGCTTCGAGGAGATGGTCGAGAAGGCCAAGCGCATGGTGCTCCGTCAGCAGGTCGCGAAAGGTGGCGACCGGGTTATCCTGATGGCCGGAATCCCGTTCGGCACGGCGGGGTCGACCAACGTGCTTCACGTCGTTCGACTGATCGGTGACGAGCTCGACCGCTACCAGGCGAGCAAGGCTTAGCCGCCTTCAGGCGGCCGCCACCGCGATCGGCCGGGGCTTCTGCCGCTTCCTTTTGTCGTCCATCCGCCGGAAGGTCGCCAGCGCCTGGCCGACGATCTGGTCCATATTGTAATAGCGGTAGGTCGCGAGGCGGCCGACGAAGGTGACGCCGTCGATTGCGTCCGCAAGCGCTTCGTAGCGCTTGTACAGCGCCTGGTTCTCCGCGCGGGGAATCGGATAATAAGGATCGCCCTCGGCCGACGGATATTCGTAGGTGATCGTCGTCACTGGCGAATCCTGGCCCGTCAAATGCTTGTACTCGCTGATGCGGGTGTAGGGCACGCTGGGGTCGGGATAGTTCACCACCGCGATCGGCTGATGCCATTCCTCCTGAAGCGTCCGATGATCGAACTTGAGGCTGCGGTACGGCAATTTGCCGAAGCGGAAGCCGAAATATTCGTCGATCGGCCCGGTGTAGATGATGTGGTCGGCGTCAATCTCGTCCTTGAGGTCACGGAAATCGACGCCGGTACGAACGTCGATCAGGGGATGATCGAGCATCCTCTTGAACATCGCCGTGTAGCCGTGGAGCGGCATGGCCTGGAACGTGTCGCTGAAATAGCGGTCATCGGTGTTGGTCCGGGTGGGAATCCGCGAGGTCACCTGCTTGTCGAGCTGGCTGGGATCGAGCCCCCATTGCTTGCGCGTGTAGCCCTGGAAGAAGAGCTCGTAGAGCTCGCGCCCGACGGCGTTGACGACCACGTCTTCCGATGTCCGGATGTCGTCGACCGGCTCCGCCCGGGAGGCGAGATAATCGGCCGCTTCCTTGTCAGTCTTGAGGTCGAGCCCGAACAGCTCGTTGAGCGTCGTCCGGTTGATCGGAATCGGCACGAGCTTGTCGCGAACGACGGCGCGCACGCGGTGCTCGTAAGGTCGCCATTTAGTGAACTGCGAGAGATAATCCCGCACCTGATCGCTGTTGGTGTGGAAAATATGCGGCCCGTATTTGTGGTACAGGATGCCCGCCTCGTTCGGCTCGTCATAGGCGTTGCCGCCGACGTGCGGCCGGCGATCGATCAGCAGGACGCTCGCGCCGTGCTGGCTTGCCAGGCGCTCGGCAAGAACTGAGCCGGCAAAGCCGGCTCCCACGATCAGATAATCGTAGCGCCGGTCGACGCGTGTCATGGCGTTCATTCGGCGGCCACCAGCAGCGCCGGATGCGCGGTGCCCGTGCGCAGACCCATCAGGTCGGCGATGAGTCCGGCCATCCGCGCCTGCGTAACGTTCCAGCTGCTCGCCGAGAGCATCAGATCCGCTTCGGCCAGCCAGCCATTTTCCGGGTCGTGCGACAGATCGAGCGCTTCCTCGCAGGCCGCGACGAACTCGTCCGGCGTGGCGGCGATCTTCACGCCTTCCAGCTTGCCATAATGGCGCACCACGTCCCTGATCGGGCTGGTCACGACCGGCTTTCCGCCCGCGAGATATTCCGGCGTCTTGGTCGGCGAGATGAACTCGGTCGACTCGTTCATCGCGAACGGCATCAGCGCAACGTCCCATCCGGCGAGATAGGAGGGCAGCTGCGCGTAGGTCTTGGGCCCAAGATAATGGATGTTGGGCCGCTTCGGCAGCTCGTCCTCGGCGATTTTCACGACCGGCCCGACCATCACGAACGACCAGTCAGGTCGCGCGGCGGCGATCCTGTCCAGAAGCTCGGTATCGAAGCGCTCGTCGATCACGCCGTAGAAGCCGAGCCGCGGCTTCGGCAGGTCCTCCTGATCCGCCGGGTCGAAGGTCCGCGCGCGCGCCTTGGCGAAATGTGCCCGGTCGACCGACGAGGGGAAGCAATGGACGTTGGCGTGGCGATCCTTCTTCGCCTCATAGAGGCTGGAGCCGCCGGTGAAGACGATGTCCGCCTTGTCGATCAGCGCCTGCTCCAGCTCGATCAGCCTCGGCGGAGCAAAGCGGAATTTCGACAGCTCGTCCATGGCGTCGAACACGGTGGCGTCCGCGTCCAGATGGCCTGAGAAGGGCAGCATCATCGGTGTGTAATACCAGGTAATCAGCGGCCCGCGGATCGAGGCGGTGTGGGCGTCGAGCAGCCGCTTCAGCGCTGCCTCGCGCGCGTCATCCGGCATGCCCTCGGGCAAGTGCGGGACAGCGATTTGGACGTTGGGCGAATCTTCGGCCTCGCGAATCTGGAGATAGGCCTTTTCATTCGGCCCAATATCCATGGGCTCTTCCCAGAAGACGACGTTCATCTCCCCGGCGAAACGGCTCATGAGATGCTGCGGGCGCTGGAAAACAAAGTTCCACCGCAAGTGCGAAAAGCAGATTAATGTTGCGGGTTCCGGCTCCGGCGCCGCGTGCTCGGCTTCGTACTCCACTGGCACCCCGACGCGAGTCAGCATTTTAGGTTCATCCTCCGTGCGATTGTTGGCCCTGACCATTGAACGGGCCGGGGCTGGTTACGGTTCCGCGACCGCGGCGCCGATTAACAGAAATTCGCCGTTGCTGCACTGCAACAATCGCCAGTCCGCCCGATTGACCGGCCAGGCCGCGCGTGGAAGGAAACGCGACAAGGGAGAAAAGGGTTGGCGACCACCATCGAAGAGCTTGAAAAGCGTCGCGACCTGGCGCGGCTCGGGGGCGGCGAGAAGCGAATCGCAGCGCAGCACGCCAAGGGCCGGCTGACTGCCCGCGAGCGATTGAGCGTCCTGCTCGATCCGGGCAGCTTCGAAGAATATGACATGTTCGTCGAGCACAACGCGATCGACTTCGGGATGGAAACGCAGAAGATTCCCGGCGACGGTGTTGTCACGGGTTCGGGGACGATCAGCGGCCGGCTCGTTTATGTCTTCGCGCAGGATTTCACCGTCTTCGGCGGCTCCTTGAGCGAGCGGCATGCCGAGAAAATCTGCAAGATCATGGACATGGCGATGAAGGGCGGAGCGCCCGTCATCGGTCTCAACGACTCGGGCGGCGCGCGAATCCAGGAAGGAGTCGCCAGCCTCGCCGGCTATGCGGAGGTGTTCCAGCGCAATGTGCTTGCCAGCGGCGTCATCCCGCAGATCAGCCTTATCATGGGCCCGTGCGCGGGCGGCGCGGTCTATTCGCCGGCGATGACCGACTTCATCTTCATGGTGAAGGACAGCTCCTACATGTTCGTCACCGGCCCCGACGTGGTGAAGACCGTAACCAACGAGGTGGTGACTCAGGAGGAGCTGGGCGGCGCGATTACCCACACGACCAAATCGGGCGTCGCCGACGTCGCGTTCGAGAACGACATCGACGCATTGCTCGCCACCCGCGACTTCGTCGATTTTCTGCCGCTGTCGAACCGCCACGACCTTCCCGAGCGGCCCTGCGAGGACCCGATCGACCGGATGGACGAGAGCCTCGACACACTGATTCCGCCGAGCGCCAACCAGCCCTACGACATGCACGAGCTGATCCGGAAGGTCGCCGACGAGGGCGACTTCTTCGAGCTTCAGCCGGCGCATGCCGCGAACATCATCATCGGTTTCTGCCGGATCGAGGGTCGGACGGTCGGAATCGTCGCCAATCAGCCGATGGTGCTGGCGGGCGTGCTCGACATCAATTCGTCGAAGAAGGCCGCGCGCTTCGTCCGCTTCTGCGATGCCTTCGACGTTCCGATCCTGACCTTCGTCGACGTGCCGGGCTTCCTGCCGGGAGTTGGGCAGGAGCATCACGGGATCATCAAGCATGGCGCGAAATTGCTGTTCGCTTTCGCCGAGGCGACTGTACCGAAGATCACAGTCATTACGCGCAAGGCCTATGGCGGCGCGTACGACGTCATGGCCTCCAAGCATCTGCGCGGCGATTTGAATTACGCCTGGCCGACCGCCGAGATCGCGGTGATGGGCGCCAAAGGCGCGGTCGAGATCATCTTCCGTGGGCGAACCAAGGAGGAGATCGCCGAGCGCACCCGCGAATATGAAGAGCGATTCGCCAACCCCTTCGTGGCGGCGAGCAAGGGTTTCATCGACGAGGTGATCATGCCGCACTCGACGCGGCGGCGAGTGGCGATGGGGCTACGGAAGCTCCGCAACAAGCAGCTCGAGAATCCCTGGAAGAAGCACGACAATATCCCATTGTAGGAGTCATCCATGGTGAAGGTGCGTGTGAACTGGGGAGCTACCGACGGTCAAACGCCAGTGACTCTGTTTCAGGTCTGGAATACGCGTTCCAAGGATTTACTTGTTCTGGCACCGGATAAGGACGCCGCGATGAAGATCGCATACACGGCGAATCATCTTCATTGGATGTCCCCCAGAAAAGATACGAGCTATCCTCATGCTAACGAGGTCCGGCCGCCGTTCTACGGTGATCTCGTCGGCTACGAGGAGGCGATTGAGCGCGCCATCGCTCAGCGCGTCCAAGGCACAGTCCATCTGGAGGATGGCGGCATTTCGGTTAGAGACGAATTCTTCAGTAAGTAGCGCGTGAGCACCTACACCGCCACCATTCGCTGGACCCGCGATCCGGGCACCGACTTCGCCAAGGGCCAGTACTGCCGCGGGCACTGAGCAGCATTCGGGGATCCAACACATGATATTCGGAGATCCAACACATGATAATGTCATTGTAATAACCTGCCCTCGCCACTATCGTTGCGTGTGAAGGAGTCGTCCGATGAGAACCGAGCGCGTGACATTTCTTACCTCTGCCGAAGACAAAGCGGCGCTCGATGCCGTCGCTCGCGAGAACGGCATGTCCGTCGGTCACTTTGTCCGTGAGGCGACGGCCCGCTATATCGCCGAAGGGGACATGGACGACGAAGAACGCCTGAAGCTTCTGCTCGACGAACTCGACGATGCCTTGCCCCACATGCATGCGGCTCTGGATCGTGCCATCGAAGGTCAACAAAAGCTGCGCGCGGACATCGACACGATGTTGCGCGAAGCCGGTCTTCGAGCGTGAGCTTTTTTGGCGATGCGCTCAAGACGATCGAGTCGGTCGTCCTGCTTCGCAGCAAGGTCGAGCGCCTGGACCACGAACTCGAACGCACCAACGGCGAAGTGCGCGAAATCGTTAAGATCGTCGTGAAGCTCGATCGTCGGCTCGTCCGTCTCGAAACACTTGAGGAAGTCCGGAGCGGCGCACGGCCCTTGCCAAAGCTGGAAGGGTGAGCGCCCCCTCCCGTCGTCCTGAACTCGTTTCAGGACCCATTTTCGAGAAAGGCTCAGCACGTCTCCGCAATAGATGCTGAAACGAGTTCAGCATGACGGTCGTGGGTATTTAGCGCTCCACCCGCGTCACATGCCCCATTTTGCGGCCGGGGCGGGGTTCGTCCTTGCCGTAGATGTGGACGTGTAAGGCCGGCTCGGCGACCAGATCGGGCCAGCGGTTCACCTCTTCGCCGATGAGATTGTCCATGACGGCGCCCTTGCCGGCCAGGTCCGTCGGGCCGGGCGGGAGGTCGCAGATGGCGCGAATGTGCTGCTCGAACTGGGAAGTGACCGCGCCTTCGATCGTCCAGTGGCCGCTGTTGTGCACGCGCGGCGCGATCTCGTTGACTAGTGGGCCATCCGCGCTCGCGAAGAACTCGACGGTGAGCACGCCGATGTGTCCCAAGGCCTCGGCAATCCGCAGCGCCGCTTTGCGCGCTTCGGCGACCTGCGCCGCGACGATATCGCCGGCGGGCACGGTCGAGCGACGGAGGATTCCTTCGCCGTGCTCGTTCCGGGGTGAGTTCCAGAAGGCGTGACGTCCGTCGGCCCAGCGCGCGACGATCACCGAAAATTCGGCGTGGAAATCGATACCGGATTCGGCGACGGCCGGCTCCCCGCCGATGGCCTGCCAAGCCGCGACAGTCTCGCCTTCGCCGCGAATCCACGCCTGCCCCTTGCCGTCATAGCCCCAGCGCCGGGTCTTGAGCACGATTGGAAGGCCGAGCTCGGCGACGGCGCTCCGCACTTCGTCGATGGTCGACACCGCGCGCCACGGCGCGACGCGGGCGCCGCATTCCTCAATGAAGGCCTTCTCGTGCCCGCGGTCCTGCGCGATTTCGAGGGAGCGGGTGCCCGGTCGGAGCTTGTCTCCGAAGACTTCGAGCGGTCCGGCCGGGAGATTCTCGAACTCGTAGGTGGCGACATCGACGTGCGCGGCGAACTCGCGCAGCGCCGCCGCGTCGTCATATCTCGCACGCGTGAACTTCGCCGCGACGTCCGCCGCGCACGGGTTTTCGTGCGGGTCGAAGATGTGGCATTTGTAGCCGAGCCGGGCCGCCGCCATGCTCAGCATTCGGCCGAGCTGGCCGCCCCCGACGATGCCGATGGTGGAGCCGGGTGGAATCGTCATTCGGGCGATTCGGCCACCGAACCCGTCTGCTTCTCCCGCCACACGTCGAGTCGCTTCGCCAGCGCGTCGTCCTCGGTAGCCAGCATTGCCGCCGCCAGCAGCGCGGCATTCACGGCTCCGGCCCTGCCGATCGCGAGAGTGCCTACGGGGACGCCGGCGGGCATCTGAACGATGGACAGCAGGCTATCCAAGCCTTTCAGCGCCTGACTCTCTATCGGGACTCCGAGCACCGGAAGCGAGGTCATCGACGCGCTCATACCCGGCAGATGCGCGGCGCCGCCCGCGCCGGCGATCACGATCTTCAGCCCGCGCTCCTTCGCCGAATGCGCATAGTCGTAGAGTCGCTTCGGCGTGCGATGGGCCGACACGACCTTGGTCTCGTGCGGAACGTCCAGCTGGTCGAGCGTCTCGGCCGCGTGGCGCATCGTCTCCCAGTCCGACTTCGATCCCATGATGATGCCGACGAGCGGCCCGGCCATTGTCCCACCTTGAACCATTGACTTGGTGCGGGGTCGTTTAGGGGGCGCTTTCCGGCTAGGCAATCATGGGCTGGCGCGGCCGATTGCGGCGCAATCGCCGCCCGGCGCAAGATGCTGGATTTTCAAGGCGTTGGAATCGCGCTATGTCAGGTCGTACAGGCAAGAGCAGAGGCTCGGGGGCAATGTCTGACCGGATCACTGAAGTCGCTGACGTGAAGCGGCTAGTCGAGGAAATCAGCATGTTGCGCGGCAAGGTCGCGCAGCTGCAAGAGCGCGTGGAGCAGCTCGACCGACTGGCGCATCAGGACAGCCTGATCGACCTTCCCAACCGGCGCGGCTTCATGCGCGCGCTCGAGCGGCTGATCGACCGCGTCAAACGATATGACGAGAAAGCAGCGATGCTGTACGTCGATCTCGACGGATTGAAGGCGATCAACGACACCTTCGGTCACCAGGCCGGCGACCAGGCGCTGATCCAGGTCGCGCGGCTGCTCTCCGGCGGTTCGCGCAAGAGCGACCTCGTGGCACGGCTCGGCGGCGACGAATTCGGAATCTTGCTTGGCCATGCGGACGAAGCGAGCGCGCACGAGACGGCGACGCGGCTGGTCGACCAGATCGCCGGATGCGAGTTCATGCACGCCGGCGACACCCTTCCGCTGAGCGTCGCGATCGGCGTCGGCATGATCGAAGGCGGCGACACGCCGGAAATGGTCATGGCCCGCGCCGACGAGGAAATGTACCGGCGGAAGGTCGCAGCCTGAGACAATCGCGCCGCTCATCCTGAGTAAGCGAAGCGCATCGAAGTGCCGTATCGAAGGACGGTCCTTCGATACGCGTCTTCGGCGCAGTTTATCTTGAGCGACGCCGCAGGCGACGTCGAAGGGCTCAGCCGCTACTCAGGATGAGCGGTTTCTCTTACGCCAGATCATAGCGCTGTTCGACCGACAGGTCGTCGCGAAGCTCGTAGACGATCGGTTTGCCCGTCGGGATTTCGAGGCCCGTGATTTCCTCGTCGCCGATGTCCGACAGATATTTGATGATCCCGCGTATCGAATTGCCGTGAGCGGAGACGAGCACCCGCTTGCCGATCTTCAGCAAAGGCGCGATCTGTTCCTCATAATAAGGAACGGCGCGCTCGACCGTGTCTTTCAGGCTCTCGGTCCGTGGCACATCGACTCCGGCGTAGCGGCGATTGGAACGGACCTGCCAGGGACTGTCAGCCGCCAGCGGCGGCGGCGCGATGTCGTAGGAGCGGCGCCAGATTTTCACCTGCTCGGCACCGACCTTGTCGATCATCTCCTGTTTGTTCAGCCCGGTGAGCCCGCCGTAATGGCGTTCGTTAAGCCGCCAGTTCTTCGCGACCGGGAGCCACAGCCGGTCCATTTCGTGGAGGACGAGGTGCAGCGTCCGGATCGCGCGGGTGAGCACGCTGGTGAAGCAATAATCGAAGTCGAAATTCTGCTCGCGAAGCAGCCGTCCCGCCGCGCGCGCCTCTTCGACGCCGGCAGGCGACAGGTCGATATCCCACCAGCCGGTGAAACGGTTTTCGAGGTTCCACTGCGACTGGCCATGCCGCAGCAGCACGAGTGTGGGCATCTTTAAGGCCTAAGCTTCGACCGTTTCGCGCTTCGCCGAGTCGCGCTCCGCGGTCGCCTTCTTGAGGTCGGGCAGAATGGCGTGAAGCGCCTCAAGGCACGCATAAGCGAGGAATTTCGACCGCGCCGGCGACCAGCCATAAACCTCGTCGGGAAGGTTGAAATTGTCCTTGAACGGCATTTCGAGAGTCATCGAGACGCAGCCGTAGCGTTCGGCGAGCTGGGTCGTCGACATGCTCATGTTCGCTTCGCCGGGCGCGGGAACTTCATAACCCTTCTCGCGCTGGAAATCGGGCGAGACGCGCTCGAGCGTCTCGCTGAACAGGCCGAACAGCCGCTGCTGCCGTTCGGTGAGTGACGGGATGCCCTCGAATCCAGCGAGGAAGTTCGCGGGGATGGCCTCGTCACCGTGGACGTCCATCGCGAAATCCACCCCGCTCTCGTCCATCGCATTACGGACGCACAGCACTTCCGGGCTGCGCTCGGCCGTAGGCGCGTGCCACTCACGGTTGAGGTTCGCGCCGACCGCGTTGGTCCGAAGGTGTCCACGGCGCGACCCGTCAGGGTTCATGTTGGGAACGATCCGGAACGTGCATTCCTTCCTCAGGATGCGCGCGACGGGATCGTCTTCGTCGGTCAGCTTCTCGAGCGCGCCTTCCATCCACCATTCGGCCATGCTCTCGCCGGGATGCTGGCGGGCGTAGAGCCAGACGTTGAGCGACCCTTCGCCGATCGTCAGACAGTCCATGTCCTGCCCGTCGAGGCTCTTTCCGAGCGACCTGTAATCGACACCGGGGAGCGCGGCGGTCTGCGTCACGAGATCGTTGTGCCGCTCCATCGAATAAGGGGCGAAATACGCGATCCACACGAGGTCTTGCGGCGGCGTCAGCTTCATAGTCAGGACGCCGTCGGCATAGCTCGTGTCCTGGATCCGCACCCATTCCTCGCGGTCGAGGCTCATCACGCCTTTGTAGTCGGGCCAGCCGTGGGGATAGGCCGAGGCGGCGCAATTGGTGATCCGGAGCGTGACCTCGCGCCCGGCGGCGCCGGCCACGCGGAAATAGAACCATTGGTAGAAATCGCTCATGTGATCCTTGGCGATTTCCAGGTCTACCCGGTCGCCATCCTGCTTGATCACGCGGATATTGCCCGCATCGAACGAGCTCGAAATTGTCAGTGCCATGGCCTCTACTCGGCTGCCTGGAGGGTTCGCGGCGCCTGATAGACGAATTCACCCGACCCGCAACCTCGACGCCGCCTTGGCAGTTGGCCAATCTCTCAGCTACCAACCCGGAGTCCCATGACCAAAGTTCCAGTCCTCGTCACCGGCGGCGCCGGTTATATCGGCAGCCATGCGGTCCTCGCCTTGAGAGACTCCGGCTGGCCGGTCGCGGTCATCGACGACCTCAGCAACGGTACGCGCGAAGCGGTACCCGACGACGTACCGTTCTTCGAAGGGAATATCGCGGACCGCGCGCTGGTGGACCGGATCCTGAGCGAGCAGCATATCGGCGCGATCATGCATTTTGCCGGCTCAATCGTCGTTCCGGAATCGGTCGAACATCCGCTCAAATATTATGCGAACAACACGCTCGCTTCGCATGCGCTGATCGGCGCCGCAGTCGAAGCCGGCGTCCAGCACATCCTCTTTTCCTCGACCGCCGCGGTTTATGGCGCGCCCGAGCGCGTGCCGATCGACGAGGAAGACCCGAAAGCGCCGATCAATCCCTATGGCGCGTCCAAGTTGATGACCGAGCGCATGCTAGCCGACGCGTCGGCGGCGCATCGGTTCAACTATGGCGCGCTTCGCTACTTCAACGTCGCCGGAGCCGATCCGCGGGGCCGCACCGGGCAGATCGGCAAAGGCTCAACCCACCTCATCAAGGTCGCGGTCGAGGCCGCCGTCGGAAAGCGCGATCATGTCGCCATCTTCGGCAAGGATTACCCAACACCGGACGGCACCTGCATCCGCGACTATATTCATGTCAGCGACCTCGCCGACGCGCACGTCGCCGCCCTCGAACGGCTGGTCCTTCGGCCTGACGACAATCTCGTGGTCAATTGCGGCTACGGGCGCGGCCTGTCCGTGCTCGAAGTGCTCGACGCGGTCGACAAGGCCAATGGAGCACCGGTCAAGCGCATCATGGAAGGGCGGCGCGCGGGCGATCCGCCGAAACTCGTCTCCGCCAACCGGCGCATCCTCGAGACCCTCGACTGGACGCCGAAACATCGGGAAATCGACAGAATCGTCGGCGACGCGCTCGCATGGGAGCGCGTGCTTCTGGAGCGCGGCACGGTCGGCGCTTAGCCGATTCTTTACCAAGGCGGCATAGCTTTCGGAGCGATGCTCCGCGCCTACCTCTTCATCGTGGTCGGGATCGGAATTGCCGTGGCGATGATGAGCCACTCGCGCGCGCCAGCTCCCCCGGCGCCAAAAGACGTTCAACTCGTGGAGTCCGGCGCGGCCGATCGCGAGCCTGCCTATGCACAGGCGATGACCGGCGGGGACGACGGTGCAATTGAGCTCAGGCGCGATTCCAACGGGCATTTCTACGCGGACGTCGAGATCAACAATACGCCGGTCCACATGCTCGTCGACACGGGCGCGAGCGGAATCGCACTATCGCGCGAGGATGCGCGCAAGGCGGGGATCGCAACCTCGATTGGGATGAACGACGTGATCGGCGAGGGCGCAAGCGGGAGCGTCCGTGGCGAATATGTGACGATCGACCGCATCGCGTTGGGACCCGCGGCCGCGGAGCGTGTGCCGGCGGCTGTCCTGGACAGCGGAAGTCAATCCCTGCTCGGCCAGGAATTCCTGCGTAAGTTCGCCTCGGTGGAGATCCGCAACGACAGGATGAGGCTCAGCGCCGCGCCTTGACTTCGACGGGTCCGCTATCTAGGTGGGCCGCCGGTCCGCGGACCAATCCGAAAACCCGAAGATTGAGAGAACGAGCAGGCGCCCGGCCATGAAGATTCGCAATTCGCTAAAGTCGCTGAAGTCGCGCCACCGGGACTGCCGTGTCATCCGCCGTCGCGGCCGCACCTACGTCATCAACAAGACGAATCGCCGCTTCAAAGCCCGCCAAGGCTGAGCTCCGGGGGAGCTCTGCCGACCGGGCTCGGCAGGGCTGAGCTTCGGGGAAGCTCTCTCCGCCGCAGGATCGGGACCGGGTCTCCGCGCGTTTGTCCCCAATGCTGCATCGCGGTAAAAGCACTATATTATAGTGACTTGGTGCGACGAACCGTTGTCAGCACCCGTTCAGCCGAGTTTTGCTACACAGCCTGGCATGAGGAGTCTTGCGATGAGCGGAATTGTCACGAGAGCGCTGCTGGCCGGCGCATTCGCCTTTGCCGCGACAACGAGCTTTGCGACCGCCGCCGCGGCCCAGGACCAGAAGACGCCCAAAGGCTGGAGCTACGAGATCAAGGACGGCAAGCGCGTGCCCAAGGGCAACCGCGTGACCAATCCCGACGGCAGCTGGCGCGAGGAAATCCGCCAGGGCAAGTGCGTGACCATCAAGGAGCGATCGGCCAAGGGCGAGTATAAGGAAACTCGCCAGTGCGATCCGGCGAGCAAGCCCAACTAGACCGCCGGCCTATTTCACAGGATTGAAGCTGCCCTTCGGGCGCTGCTTGATGACACAGGCCGGAAGGCCGGTCGCTTCTACGTCCTTGCAGTCGCGGACCTGCGCGCTTCCGTCGGGGCCGGCGAAGATCGCCCAGTCGCGCGTGGTGCCGTTCGCATATTCGCAATGCGCCACCCACATGTCGAGATTCTTCCATTCGCCGACAAAGCCGGCGTCGCTGACCCTCAGGCACGTATAGCCTGCATCGTAAATCGCGCGCTTGAGCCCGATCGCGAGATTGTAGGCGTCGAGCTTGTGAAGCTGGTCCTGCTCGGTGCTGCGCACCTTGATGTGCGGCTGGTTGGTCTGGGCCCGCTGTGACGCATCGTTGTTGCAGGCGCCGAGCGCGAGGCCGGCGAGCAACGCAATTCCTGTCTTGCTGGACATGGCTCCTCCTTCACTCGCCATAACGAATTCGGACGCGCGAGGCTGCGGCTTTCGCGCGCTCTACTGCTTCTTCCGCGCTTCCCGCGCGCGCCAGCGCGATCCCCATCCGGCGGTTCTTGAGGCTCTTCGGCTTGGCGAAAATCCGAAGGTCGACCGGCTTGCCAGGCGCGCCGGTCGCGAGCGCTTCGTCCATGCCAGCATAGGAAATGCTCTCGCTCTCCTCGCTCGCGAGAATGACGGCCGATGCGGACGGCCCAACGAACTCGATCGACGGGATAGGAAGCCCAAGGATCGCGCGCAGGTGAAGTTCGAACTGGTTCGGGAATTGAGAGATGAGCGTCACCATTCCCGTGTCGTGCGGGCGCGGGCTCAGCTCCGAAAAGATCGCCTGCTCGCCCCGAATGAAGAATTCGACTCCGAAAATTCCGTGGCCTCCCAGCGCCTCCACGACCTTGCGCGCTTGGTGCCGGGCCGAAAATAGCGCAGCTTCGGACAGCGCGGCGGGCTGCCAGCTCTCGCGATAATCGCCGAGCTCTTGCCGATGGCCCACGGGCGGGCAGAAGATGACTCCGTCCCTTGTCGCGACGGTCAGCATCGTGATCTCGCTGTCGAAGGCGATGAGCTCCTCGACGATCACCCGCGGCCGGTCGCCGCGCATCTTTTCGACCGCATAATCCCAGGCGGCACCGACTTCTTCGGGCGTTGTGGCCGTGCTCTGGCCCTTGCCCGAGCTCGACATGACTGGCTTGACGATGCAGGGAAACCCAACTTCCGCTACTGCGGCGACCGCCTCCTCGCGGCTCTCGGCGAACCGGTATTTCGAGGTGATGAGGCCGAGCTCGTTTGCGGCAAAGTCGCGGATTCCGTCGCGGTTCATCGTCAGCTGCACCGCCCTCGCGGATGGTGCGACCCGCCAGCCCTCCTTCTCCAGCTCGGCCAGTGTCCCGGTGTCGATCGCCTCGATCTCCGGTACGATGACGTCGGGCCGATGCTTCTCGACCGCGGCGCGCATCGCCTTGCCGTCGAGCATGGAAAAGACCTCGGAAGCGTCGGCGAGCTGCATTCCCGGCGCATTGGCATAGCGGTCGCAGGCGATCATCCGGCAACCGAGGCGCTTGGCGGCGATCGCGAATTCGCGGCCGAGCTCGCCGGCCCCGAGCAGCATCAACGTGGCGGTGTACATGGCGGAGCGATAGCGGCGCGGCGATTGGTCCGCTAGACCGGGTCAAAAGGGGGAGGAATTCATGCGCTCATTGATGATCGCCGTCGCCGCCGCGCTGCTGATCGGCGCGGCGCCCCAGGCAAAGCTCGTCACGCCGGGCGAGCTGGTCGAGCAAGCGCCGGCCAGCGCATGGAGAGCGATTTCCGCCGACGACCTGCTCGTCATGGATCTGAGGAGCGGTGGACGGATCGTGATCCAGCTCGCGCCCGCGTTTGCGCCGGTCCACGTCGCAAACATCCAGGCATTGGCGCGAGGCGGCTATTGGAACGGCGCCACCGTCTATCGGGTGCAGGACAATTACGTCGCGCAATGGGGGCTGAACGAGAGTGACAAACCGTGGCCAGCCGGAGTCACGCCGAAACCGCCGGCTGAATACACGCGGCCGCTCGAGGGCCTGGCGATCACGCCGCTCGGATCGCCCGATCCCTACGCGCCCGCCGCCGGTTTCGCCGATGGCTGGCCCGTCGCTTATTCGCCGAAGGACGGCTGGGCCGATCTCGCGCATTGCTACGGAAGCGTCGGAGTCGGCCGCGACCTGTCGCCCGACACCGGCACCGGCGGCGAACTGTACGCGGTCATCGGCCATGCGCCACGTCAGCTCGACCGCAACATCGCGTTGGTCGGCCGGGTGATCGACGGCATCGAGCGTCTGAGCTCACTGCCGCGCGGGACCGAAGCGCTCGGCATGTACAAGGACAAGGCGGAATATGTGCCCATCGCGGCCATTCGCCTGGCGAGCGAGATGCCGGCGGCCGAGCGGCCGACCTACGAATATATGGACACGGGAAGCGAGAGTTTTGCCAGCTATCTTAAGGTACGCGCCAATCGGCACGACGATTTCTATATCCGGCCGGCCGGCGGAGTCAGCCTGTGCAACGTCCAGGTCCCGGTGCGGAAGAAGGCCAGCTAGGCGGCCCAGTCGTGAAGCTCGCCCTTGCGGTGCAGGATCACCGCGGGGGCGTCGAGCGAGCGCACGCTCGCTTCCGCCAGCGGCAGCGCGGCCGAGCAGAACGCGCATTCGGCCGAAACCCGGCCCACGATCCACTGCGTCCGGCCGCAGCCAGGACAATGATTGATCTCATGCTCGCGATAGACCGCGTGATAGCCCCGCTCAAAGGGCTTCCAGGATTCGCCGGGGGTGATCGGCATGCCGATTTCCTTTCGGCCGCCTAACGAGCGAAGCCGCGCTCGGTTGCAAGCGCCTGTAAGGATTGCAGAAGATTGGAGCAGTGGCCGCGACGAACGGAGCCAGGCAACCGACCGGCGGGTAACTTTTAGGAATTGAGCCCTTCCAGCGAGATCGGCTCGGCGAATTCCGCGCCGATCTTGTCTCCCGCGGTCCATTTGATGACCGCGTTGGCGCGGTCGCGGCCCGGAAGCATCAGCCACACCCGGCTGCCGACCTCGAAATGGGCTTCCGTCGTGGCCATGAAACCCTGCTCGGAGATGTTGACGATTCGCGCCTCGATTCCGGCCTCGCCGAGCTCGCGCATCTTTGCCTCCAGGTCGACGGACAGCCGGGGAAGCCGCCGGCGGTCACTCTCGTCCTCGGCGATTCGGGCCTTGATCGTCACGAAGCTCATCTCCATCCCGCCAATTACTCCAGCGGGGCCGCGAAGGATACGCCGATCCGCCCGTCTTTCACCCATCTCACCTGTGCCGAGACGATACCGCGGTCAAGAAGCTGGAGCGGCAGGCGCTCGCCGATATTCGGCGCATGCGGGAAAATCACCATGGCTCCGGATTGAGAAACGTTGATCAGCCGGACGACGTGCTTGCGCCCGCGAAACTCGAGGACGGCCGTGCTCGAAACCGCGCCGTGACGCATCTCCGCGCGCTCGTCGATCCTGCGGTGTTCGCTCCGTGGGATCAGTCCCCCATCGAGAAAGAAGCTCAGCGCCACTAACGTCCGCTCCACAGCCAGTCGGAGACGAGCCTTAGCCAGCAGCGCTTAATGTTTGGTTTGCGACAATATAGCGCAATCGTGCGACTGTTGCGTTCGCGCGTCTGGCGGCGTGGCGGCAACCGATGTATGCAGTCATTCGGGAAGCGGGGTTATCGTTTCAAATGAAAAGCTTGGCTCTGCCGTTAAAGGCGCGCGCGAAGTCCGTATTTCTGTTCACCGCGGCGGTCATGATGGCCGCTCATCCGGCTGCGGCGCAAATCCGGCCGATGGGGGTTCCTGCGGCCAAGACGGCAAAGCCGCCGGCCGCGGTGAAGCCGGCGACTCCCGCGCCAGACGCGCCCGTCCCCGGCAATCCCGACTACGCTCCGGACGAAGGTCAGGCGGCTGAAGCGCCCGCTCCGCCGCCGCTCCCGCCGCCGGTCTGGGATTTGATGAGCCTCCAGCAGCTGCTCACCTACATCCACGGCATCGGCGCCGACGGCCTCGATCCCGAGGATTACGACCCCGAGGGGCTCGCTGCGGCGATCCAGACCGGCGATCCGGTAGCTGTCTCCGCGGCCGCGACGGAGCGCTTCAACCGTGTGTCGAGCGACCTCGCGCTCGGCCATGTGAAGCCGGTGGCGCGAACCGACTGGTACGGAACCGACAAGGACCTCGACGCCGCTCAGCAGGACACGCTCCTGCGCGGCGCGCTTGCCTCGCACAATATCCGCGGCGCGCTCGACGGGCTGCTTCCGAGCCACCCGCAATATGCGGCTTTGAAGGCGGCACTCGCAGCGACACCGGCGGCCGAGGCGGCGAAGCGCGACAAGATTCGCCTGAACCTGGACCGCTGGCGCTGGCTCCCGCGCGACCTCGGCCCAAAATATATTATCGTCAACGTGCCGGGGTTCCACGCAACCCTGGTGGAGAACGGGGTCAACCGCTGGAAGCAGAAGGCGATCGCCGGCAAAAGATCGACTCCGACGCCGCAGCTCAGCGCGACGGCGGTGGGCGTCATCCTCAATCCTGCCTGGAACGTGCCCAAGAGCATCGAGAAGGAAGCCGCGGGCAAGAAAGGCTTCATTCCGATCAAGAGCGCCGACGGCAAGAAGATCCTCTATTGGCAGCAGCCGCCGGGACCGACCAACGCGCTCGGTCAGATCAAGTTCGTCATGCCCAATTCGCAGGCGATCTATCTGCACGACACCAACGCGCGGAGCCGTTTCAACGACAGCGTGCGCGCGCTTAGCCATGGCTGCATCCGCACCCAGCATATCATCGATCTCGCGACCGAACTGCTCGGCGATGACGGCGGGACCTGGACTCCCGATCGAATCCAGTCCGCGCTCGACAGCAAGAAGACCGTGCGCGCGAACTTCGTGAAGTCGTTGCCGGTCTACATCGTTTATTTCAGTCAGGCCGCGCTCAACGACGGCCGGATCATCGACTACAAGGACCTGTACGGCCGCGATCCCAAGGCCACCGCGGCGCTCGACATGAAGGATGGCGGCGCGAGTCTCGGCAAGGCCAAGGAACAGCAAGCCGCGCCCGCGAAGCCGAAGGCCAAGCCCGCGGACCAGGTCGCGACGCGCTAAAGAAAAGCCCCGGCGAGACCGGGGCCTTGTTGACGAAGGATTCGACCGAAATCAGGCGAGCTTGTCGGCGTAGATCATGCGTCCGCCCGCTAGCTTGCTCATCACCGCATACTGGCTCGTCTTGGGCATGGCGAAGCAGCCTTCGGAGCGGCCGAGCATGCCGTGGAGCTGGATCATCTCGGGCTCCGCATACCAGGCATTGTGGATGACGATCGCGCGCGGCTCGGCATTGTAATTGGTCCAGTCGAGCCCGCGGACCCGCATCGAAAGCCCGTATTTGCCGTGATAATATTCGTCCGTGACATAGGCGCCTTCGGACGTGGCGTTGGAGCCGAACTTGTTGCTGAAGCGCTGGAGCCAGCCCGAATGGTCGGGGTCCGACCCGCGGCCGTGCGCGACCAGATGGCTTTCGACCGTGCCGTTCATGAGATCGACGACGTGGAACCGGGGCTGGCTCGAAGGTTGCGAAAAATCGGCGATTCCAATCGAATCGCGCGGCCAGACCTTGTGCGAGTCGAGCGCTGCCTTGGCGCGCGCGAACAGCTGCGGATCAATGCCGCCGGGCGCTGCCGGAACGGCCGGCTGCACGGGGGTGGGCGGATAGGGATTGGGACCGCCCGTGGCCGTCGGCTGCGGGACGCTCGTGCCCGGCAACACCTGCGAACTGGCGGCGGACGAGAGAATGAGCCCCGCGGCGCCCGCGGCGCCCAGACGCAGCATTTCCCTCCGATTCAACGACATCAATTCCCTCCGCTCTCAAGCAGTCTCTTTATCATTCAGTCGGTTAATGGCCGATAACCCTAAGGCACCGGTTGCCCGTTCCATCGTCCCAGTCGAACGGTTCGTCGCACGGGTGGCGCTGCATCGCCGGGTTGAACGGGATGCGCTTCGCTGCTAATGGCCCGCTCGCCGCCGAGGCATGCCTCTGACGGCCGCTGCACTATTGCTGGCAGGCGGGACCATCTCCGCCCGGCCGATGTGGGCCTTAAACCCATGAATTTAAAGACTTTAAGGAGCGTGACGGAAATTTATGCAGATCATCGTTCGCGACAATAACGTCGAGCAGGCCCTGCGCGCGCTCAAGAAAAAGCTGCAGCGCGAGGGCGTCTACCGCGAGATGAAGCTGCGCCGTCATTATGAGAAGCCGTCGGAGAAGCGCGCTCGTGAGCGTGCCGCCGCGATTCGCCGCGCCCGCAAGCTCGAGCGCAAGCGCGCCGAGCGCGAAGGCGTGCGGTAAACCGTCGCGGTCCCGCTCCACCGTGCCCGTCGCCGAAGCCGCTTACCCAACCGGACATCGAGGCCGGGCGGTCGCGTTGTGGATTGCCTTCCTCGTCATCATCGCCGCGGGAATCGGACTCGCGTGGGTCGGTGCCGGCTCGCTCAGGCCGGAAATCACCGCCAGTGGGCTCCAGTTCCGCACGATCAAGGACGGCACCGGCGACCCAATCGGTCACGACGACGCCGCCTTGCTCGATTATATCCTCACCGCCGATGACGGGACGGTGATCGACAACAGCGAGAGCCATGGCGGCCCGCAGCCGCTGGCGATGGACCAGGTCTTCCCCGGATTCGCCGAGGCCATGACCCGCATGCGCGAAGGTGGTCAGTATCGTTTCACCATGCCGCAAAGCCTGGCGTTCGGAAAAGGCGGCCCACCGCCGGGCTTCCCCAAGGGCAGCGCGCTGACCTTCGAAGTCCGGGTACGCAAGATCATCCGCGGTGGCGCGGCGGTGATGCAGCAAATGCAGATGCAGCGGATGGAGCAGGGCGCTCCGCCGCAATAATCAGCCGGCGACCGCTTGCGGCGGAGCGCCTTCCTCCGCAGCCTGCTGCTCGCTGAGGTCGACCAGCAGCACCTTCAGGGTCGCGAGCAAAGGGTCGGCGAACAAGATGCCGAGGATGCCGAACAGCGCGCCCATCAGCAATTGCATCGCCAGCACCACCGCGGGCGCCAGATCGACCGTCCGTCGGGCGATGTACGGCACGACCAGATAGCCGTCGATGTTCTGCACGAAGAAATAGACGAAAATCGCATAGACGCCTTCGTGCGGGCCGGCCGAAAAGCCGACCGCGATCATCAGCACGCCGCTGGTGATCGCGCCGATATTGGGGATGAAGGCGAGCACGCCCGTCACCAGCCCGAGCAGCCCGGCGACCGGCACTCCTCCGAGGCTCAGCATGAGCCAGGTGAACAGGCCCTCGAAGATCATTCCGACCAGCCGCCCGAACAGGAGGCGCCTCAGGGTGAAGCCGAGGTGCTCGGCGATCCGATAGAATCCCGCACGTGCCCGAAGCGGCAGCATCCAGGCGATGCCGCGGTCGTAAATGCGCGGTTCCGAGGCCAGAAAGATGCCGATGACGAGCATGGCGATGACGCTGGTTACCGCGCCGATGGCCGTCCCGACCGCGCTGGTCAGCCGGCCCACTCCGCCGAGCAAGGTGCTTCCGAGATTGCTGACGTCGCCCCGGGGCACCAGCCCCGTCGAGGCGACGAAGTTCATCACGTGGTTGAACTGCTCGGTCACCACCGCGCGCAGCGCTTCCGCCTGGGCGGCGATGGTCGTTCCCGCGAACCAGAACACCCAGCCGAGGAATCCGAAACCGAGGACCAGCACGAGCAAAAGCCGCCATCCGCGCGGGATCGGCAGAAACCGTCCGAGCAACCGGACGCCGCCGTCGAGGAACACGGCGAAGATGATTCCGCCGACGATCAGCAACAGTGGCTGGGCAAGCACGATCACGCCGATGATCGCGAGCGCCATGCCGAACCACACCGCCGCCCGCTGCATTTCGCGGCGGATGATCGGGTCACGGAACTCCGCCGGCCCCGGCCGCTCCACGTGCGGCTCGACGGTCGGCGGCCTGGTCGGCATCAGCTATCCCGGAGGGACGTCCCGGCGCGCCCGGGGCGGAGCGCCTCGATCCAGCTGATCGGGTTCCACCACTTCGACGTGCCGTCGAGCGAGAAGGTGATGAATTCGGCGCGCCCACCGATATTCTCCCACGGGACGGGCCCGCCGAGGCCGCCCTGCCATTCGGGGATCCGGCTGTCGGCCGAATCGTCGCGATTGTCGCCCATCAGCCAGACGTGGCCGGCGGGGATCGTCACCGGACCGAAATTGTCCTCCGACGTCGGTCCGAGTTCGACCGTTTCATAGGAATGACCGTCGGGCAGCGTCTCGCGGACGACCGGCACGCGGCAGTACATCATGCCGTCGGCGCCGCGCACCCGGAAATTGAAGAGCGCCGGATCGCCGTTCGACCCGCAGGGCGAGTTGACGTCGATCGGGACCATGTCGGGCTTAAGCTTCTCCCGCTTCACCGGCTGGCCGTTGATGATCAGCGTTCCGTCGACCATCCGCAGCGTATCGCCGGGAAGGCCGATCACGCGCTTAATGTAGTCGGTGCGAGTCCCCGGTGGCGTGACGATGACGATGTCTCCCCTCTCGGGCATGCGACCGAACAGCCGACCGCCGAACGGCGGGAGGATGTGGAAGCTCGGGGACACCCACGACCAGCCATAGGGATATTTGCTGACCACCAGCCGGTCGCCGGTCAGCAGCCCCGGCATCATCGATTCGGACGGAATGTAGAAAGGCTTGGCGACGAGGCTGTGGAACGCCAGCACCGCGATCAGAACCCAGATCAGCCCCTTGATTTCGCGCCACAGCACGGAGCCTTTCGGCTGCTCTTTCTCGGCCGGGGGCGCGGCTTTCTCTTCGGCGCTCACCTCGGGCAGAATATCGTTCAACAATCAGGGCTCCAGCTTGCGGGCGGTCAGGATGACGAAAGCCTGCGCCCAGGGATGGTCGTCGGTCATCGTCAGGTGAATGTCGACGGCGTGGCCTTCCGGCGCAAGTGCGTCAAGCCGCGCCTTCGCTCCGCCACCGACGCTTAGCGTGGGTTTTCCGGACGGAAGATTAACGACGCCGATGTCCTTCATATAGACGCCGCGCTTGAATCCGGTGCCGACGGCCTTGGAGAACGCTTCCTTCGCGGCGAAGCGCTTGGCGAGTGTCCCGGCGCGCGTGTGCGGGCGCGATTCGGCCTTGGCGCGTTCGACCTCCGTGAAGACGCGCTGCAAGAATTTGTCGCCCCAGCGGCCGAGCGATTTTTCGATCCGCTCGATGTTGCACAGGTCCGAGCCAATGCCGAGGATCATTTGCGAGGTCCTTCGAGACGGGCCTTCGACAAGCTCAGCCCCTCCTCAGGATGAGCGGAAATGGAATCCGGTACTCCTCTCCGCTCATCCTGAGGAGGGATTGAATAGCCGCGAAGCGGCGTATCGAAAGCGGGTCTCGAAGGATCACCGCGCCTCGTCCATCAGCTCGCGCATCCGTCTCACGCTCGCTTCGAGGCCCGTGAAGATCGCCTCCCCAATCAGGAAATGGCCGATGTTGAGCTCGGCGATCTGGGGAATGGCGGCGATCGGAACCACGTTGTCGAACGTAAGGCCGTGCCCCGCGTGGGGTTCGATTCCGTTCTTGACCGCCAGCGCGGCGCAATCGGCGATGCGCTTCAATTCGGCCGAGCGTTCCTCGCCGTCGACGTTCGCGTACCGGCCGGTGTGGAATTCGACGACGGGCGCGCCGAGCCTAACGGCCGCTGCGACTTGCTCCTCGGTTGGCTCGATGAACAAGCTGACCCGGATGTTCGCCGAGCCGAGCTTCTCCACATAATAAGCCAAATGATTGTGCTGCCCGGCGGCGTCCAGGCCGCCCTCGGTCGTGCGTTCCTCGCGCCGCTCGGGGACGATGCAGGCGGCGTGCGGCTTATGCCGGAGCGCGATTTCGAGCATTTCCCCGGTCGCCGCCATCTCCAGGTTAAGCGGAAGGTCGATCTCGGCCATCAGCCGGTCGATGTCGCGGTCGGTGATGTGCCGCCGGTCCTCGCGGAGGTGCGCGGTGATGCCGTCGGCCCCGGCTTCGGCCGCGATCCGCGCCGCGCGCACCGGGTCCGGATGATCGCCGCCGCGCGCGTTCCGGATCGTCGCGACATGGTCGATGTTGACGCCAAGGCGAAGCCGCCCCTTCATGCCGCGACCGCCACCAGCAGCGCCGCGGAGGATCCGAAGCCGGAGACCATGCGCCGCGCATCGGGATTCAGTGGAAGAAGCAGCGCCGCGAGATTGATTGCGACCATGGCCGAGGTCAACCAGGCGAAAACCCGATCTCCCGTCGCGAGCCACAGGCCGATGAAGTGCAGGCCGACGATGATTCCGACCACGGGGAACAGCAGCTGCTTTTGGCCATGCGCGGCAAGCCAGTTCTGGGCGGCGACGATGGCGACGACCTCGGCACCGACGGCGGCGAGATAATAACCGGCGGCGAATCGCCTGCCCCGGGTCCGGCGACGGCGAAGGACGATCCACAGAGCAGCCAACGCGAAGATCAGACAGCCTGCAACGGCGATCACCGTCGCCGCCGGGCCATGGACGGCGTTCGAGCCGACGAACAGCCAAAACAGCCCGAACGCGAGTCCGATCAGCCCCGAGATGATGCCGATCACGCTGCCGCACGGCTCCCCGGCTTGATCGCCGGAATGGCGGCGAGCTCGGGCGGGAGCGAGTCTGCCGGATATGCGGGGAAGTCGACCTGCGCGAGCGAGATCAGAGGGACTCCGATATCGGCCCGTCCACCCGACCGATCGATGACACAGGCAGCGCCGAGGATTTCTCCCGGATATTTGCGCACGACGTCCAGACATTCGCGAAGCGAGCCGCCGGTCGAGGTGATGTCTTCCACCAGCACCAGCTTCGCGCCGCTGGGAATTTCAAAGCCCCGCCGAAGCGCGAACTCCGCCCCTTCGCGTTCGACGAAAATCGACTTGCAGCCCAGTGCCCGAGCCGTTTCGTAGCCGGGAATGATCCCGCCGATCGCGAGCGAGACGACGAGGTCCGCCTCTCCGAATTTGTCATGGATCAATTCTGCGAGAGGGCGGCACAGGCGTTCGGTGCGTTTCGGGTCCTCGAAAATCCGCATCTTCTGAAGAAACACGGGCGAGCGCAGGCCGGACGACAGAATGAAATGGCCCTGCAACAATGCTCCGGCGTCGCGGAATTCAGCCAGCACTTCATCTTCAGTCATGGGCCACCTTTGCGGATTTGGAGCGTCCATACGGGCGCCGCATTGGCCCTTCAACACCCGCGATTGCCCCTTGCTGGATCAGGTGCTTGAGGCGCCGCAAAGCCGCGCCTATAGAGCGGCCATATTCCGGGGACGCAGACCCGCGTTTCCGGTTCCAACCACGAACTTGGGGTACTGATGAAAAGGATTGGATGGGCGATTGCCTTGGCCGCGGCCTGGCTCACACCTGCGGCGGCTCAAGCGCCCGCGAGTACGCCCGTCCAGACTGAAGCGGCGGCTCCTGCGGCGGTAGCGCCGGCAGCGGCCACCCCGCCCGCGGGTACGGCGCAAGCTCCCAACGCGCCCGCCGTCTCCCAAGGGTTCGCCAATTTGGCGCCGACGCCCGGGATCGGCGAGCCGGACGGGCGCAAAGGCCTTCAGACCCAGGTGACGCCGATCGGCGAGGAAGCGGCGAGCTTTCACGATTACTGGCTTCTTCCGGTTTGTGCGGCGATTTCCGCGATCGTTCTTGTCCTGCTGGTGATCGCAATGATCCGCTTCCGCCGTGGTGCTAACCCGGTTCCGTCGCGCAGCTCGCACAATACCACCATCGAGGTCATCTGGACCCTGGTGCCGGTGCTCATCCTGGTCGCGATCGCCATTCCGTCGATCCGGTTGCTCCGCCACACCTACACGCCTCCGCCCGCGGACCTGACGGTGAAGGTCACCGGCCACCAATGGTATTGGAGCTACGAATATCCCGATAATGGCGTATCCTTCGACAGCTACATGCTGAAGGAGAAGGACGATCCGACGAGACAGCCGAGCCAGCGCTACCGCACCGACGCCGACGGGCCGCCCCTGCTCGCCGCCGATCAGCGCATGGTCCTTCCGGCGGGCAAGGTCGTGAAGTTCATCGTCACCGCCGACGACGTCATCCACAGCTTCGCTATCCCGTCCTTCTGGATCAAGCAGGACGCCAACCCGGGCCAGCTTCACGAAACCTGGGCCAAGGTCGACCGTCCGGGCGTCTATTTTGGCCAATGCTCCGAATTGTGCGGCGCGCGCCACGGTTTCATGCCGATCGCGGTGGAAGTCCTTCCGCCGGCGCAATTCGCGGCCTGGGTCGCGTCGAAGGGCGGGCACATGCCGGGCGCGGCGCCGCCGGCGCCTGCCGCGGCGTCGCCGGAAGCCGCCGCTGGTCCAGCACCGCCCGCCGCGGCGCCAGCCGGCGCACAGCCCACCAACACGGTCGCGACCAACCAGGCCGCGACCAGCCAGCCTTAAGTTTCGAAGAGAGTAACGATGAGCACCACGGCCGACGCATTTCATCTCCAGCCGCACGAGACCCATGAGGCGGGGCATGACCATAAGCCGGGCTTCTTCGTCCGCTGGTTCATGTCGACGAACCACAAGGACATCGGCACGCTTTACCTGATCTTCGCGATCTTCGCCGGCACGCTCGGCGGCGCGATCTCGGGCATCATGCGCTGGGAGCTGATGGAGCCGGGCATCCAGGTGCTCAACCACGCCTGGCCGATCGGCGCCGGCACCGCCAATTTCGACGAGTGGACCCACCATTGGAACGTGCTGATCACCGCGCACGCGCTGATCATGATCTTCTTCACGATCATGCCGGCGATGATGGGCGGCTTCGGCAATTGGTTCGTGCCGCTGATGATCGGCGCGCCGGACATGGCGTTCCCGCGCATGAACAACATCAGCTTCTGGCTGCTGGTCCCTTCGTTCATGCTGCTGCTCGGCTCGACCTTCGTGTCGGGAGGAACCGGGCTCGGCGCCGGGACCGGCTGGACGCTTTACGCGCCGCTATCGACATCGGGATCGACGGGCCCCGCGGTCGACATGGTGATTTTCTCGATGCACCTTGCGGGCGCGAGTTCCATCCTCGGCGCGATCAATTTCATCACGACCATCTTCAACATGCGCGCGCCGGGCATGACGCTGCACAAAATGCCGCTGTTCGTTTGGTCGATCCTGGTCACCGCCTTCATGCTGCTGCTGGCGCTTCCGGTACTCGCCGGCGCGATCACCATGCTGCTGACCGACCGCAATTTCGGGACCACCTTCTTCGACGCGGCGGGCGGCGGCAACGTCGTGCTCTACCAGCACCTATTCTGGTTCTTCGGACATCCCGAGGTCTACATCATGATCATTCCGGGCTTCGGAATGATCAGCCAGGTGGTCGCGACATTCAGCCGCAAGCCGGTCTTCGGCTATCTCGGCATGGCCTATGCGATGGTCGCCATCGGAGTCATCGGCTTCGTCGTCTGGGCGCACCACATGTTCACCACGGGCATGAGCGTCGATGAAAAGATGTATTTCACCGCGGCGACGATGATCATCGCCGTTCCGACGGGCGTGAAGATTTTCAGCTGGATCGCGACCATGTGGGGCGGATCGATCACCTTCGAGACGCCGATGCTGTTCGCGATCGGATTCATCTTCCTGTTCACGATCGGCGGCGTGACCGGCGTCGTCCTCGCCAACGGCGGCGTCGACACGTATATGCAGGACACTTATTATGTGGTGGCGCACTTCCACTACGTGCTGAGCCTCGGCGCCATTTTCGCTTTGTTCGCAGGCTTCTATTACTGGTTCGCGAAGATGAGCGGGCGCATGTACAACGAGTTTCTGGGGAAAGTGCACTTCTTCCTGATGTTCATCGGGGTGAACGTGATCTTCTTCCCGATGCACTTCCTCGGGCTCGACGGAATGCCGCGGCGGATCCCCGACTACACGCCGGCCTTCGCGCATTGGAACTACATCGAGACGATCGGCTACATGATCACGATCGCCGGCGTCGGAGTGTTCTTCATCAACCTGTTCTGGTCGCTGGCCGCGGGCAAGAAAGCGCCGAACAATCCGTGGGGCGAGGGCGCAACGACGCTGGAGTGGACGCTGTCCAGCCCGCCGCCGTTCCACCAATTCTCGACCCTGCCGAAGATCGATTAGCAATCTCCCCTCCCTGTCAGGGAGGGGGGTTTGCTACTTCACGCGTTCCATTTTCAGAATCTTCACCGTTGGGTCGAGCATCTGACCCTTCATCGGGCCCTCGCCTTTGGTCGGCGAGACGGGCGCGGCGAGGATCGCCTTCACCACATCCATGCCTTCGACGACGTGGCCGAAAGCGGCGAAGCCGTTCGGCCCGTCGAACGCCGCGATGTCCGTGGTCTCGATGAAGAAGTCGGCCTGTGCCTTGCCCGGCGCGGGCGCGGCCATGGCGATGGCTCCGGCGCGATTGTGGATACCGGTCCGGTCGGATGATTCGAAGGCGACCGGCGGGTTCAGCTTGCGGGCATCGCTGCGGATGCCGCCCTGGATGAGCCCGCCGTCGCCATAGGGCATCGCGCGATAGAAGCTCTCGCCGTCGAACTTGTGGCTATCCACATAGGCCAGGAAATTGGCCGTGGTGAGCGGCGCGTACGCCTGATCGAGCGCGACGACGATGCGGCCGAGGTTCGTTTCGATCGAGACGGGAACTAGGCCCGCCCGCGGCGCGGGCGCCTGAGCCGACACGGGGACGGAAAGCGCCGCCAGCGCAATTGCGAATCGCGTGAGCATGCGGCTTCATAGCAGAGGCTTTCCCTCTCCGTACCAACTGCTTATAGGCACCGTCATGCCCACCCTGGAGCTGACGAGTCCGGCCGCGATGCCGGCCGACTGGCGCGACATATTCGCGCTTACCAAGCCACGGGTCATGTACCTCGTGGTGTTCACCGGCCTGTGCGGCCTGCTCGTCGCGCCGGTGCACCTGCCGCCGGTGCTGGCTTTCACCGCCATCCTCTGCATCGCGCTCGGCGCAGGCTCGGCCGGCGCGCTCAACCAATGGTACGAAGCGGACCTCGATGCGAAGATGCGCCGCACGGCGAAGCGGCCGCTTCCCGCCGGACGCATGGACCGGCAGTCGGCGCTCCATTTCGGAGTCGGGCTGGGAGTCTTCTCGGTCCTTCTGATGGGGCTTGCGACCAACTGGCTGGCGGCGCTGCTGCTCACCGCCTCGATCCTGTTTTACGTGGTGATCTACACCGCCTGGCTAAAGCCGCGCACGGCGCAGAACATCGTTATCGGCGGCGCCGCCGGAGCTTTTCCGCCGCTGATCGGCTGGGTCGCCGCCACGGGCCAGATCTCGGCGCTCCCGCTCCTGCTGTTCGCGATCATCTTCCTGTGGACCCCGCCGCATTTCTGGGCGCTCTCGCTGTTCGTCCGGTCGGACTATGCGGCGGCGGGAATCCCGATGCTGCCGGTGGTCGCGGGCGTCGAGAACACGCGGCGTCAGATTTTCTTCTACACGCTGGTGATGGCCGCGGCGGCGGTTGCCCCCTGGCCGCTCGGCCTTGCGGGCGCGACTTATGGGGTCACGGCCGCGGTTCTCGGCGCGGTCTTCGCGGTGCTTGCCGCCCGGGTCCTCGCCAACAAGGCCAGTGAGCCGGCGCGGATGGGCCCGGAAAAACACCTCTTCGCTTATTCGGTCTTTTATCTCTTCTTCCTGTTCACCGTGCTGGTCGCCGACGCGTGGCTCGCATCGTGACCGAAAGGAAGGACGAGGGAATCTTCGCTCCGGGCCCGGAACCGTACGTGCCGCCGCATCTGAAGGACGGCGAGCTGGAGCTCATCCGAAAGCGGCAGCGCGCGCGGGCGCGGATCCTCGCCTGGCTGCTCGGCGCTTTCGTCGTGCTCTTCTTCTTCATCACGATTGCGAAAACGGGAATGAACTGGTGACCATCGTCGCGGAGCGGAAGAACGGAAAGACCGGGGCGATCCTCGCCCTCATCGGCGCATTCATGCTGGCGCTCGCCTTCGCCTCGGTGCCTCTCTACCGGATGTTCTGCGAAGCGACCGGCTTTGGCGGGACGACGCAGCGGGCCGATCGCGCTCCGGGTGCGGTCGCCGGCGAGGTGAAGGTGGAGTTCGACGCCAACGTTCACCCCGGCCTGCCCTGGCGGTTCGAGCCCGAACAGAATTCGGTGGACATCGCGCCGGGCGCGCGGACGAAGATTTTCTACCGCGCCCAGAATCTCAGCGCGCGGACGATCGTCGGCCAGGCCGTCTACAATGTCTCGCCCACCAGGGTCGGGAAATATTTCAAGAAAATCCAATGCTTCTGCTTCTCCGAGCAGACGCTGAAGCCGGGGCAGAAGGTCGATATGCCGGTGGTGTTCTTCGTCGATCCGGCCATCAAGCAGGACCCGGACACGAACCAGGTCCACGAGATCACCTTGAGCTATACATTTTATCCGGTGGAAACTGTCCAAACCCCTCGCTAGAGCCGAGGGGAATTCAACGAGGGAAGCTGCACCTATGGCCGCGACGAAGCACCACGATTACCATCTGGTCGAACCCGATCCCTGGCCATTGATCGGCGCGATCAGCGGCGGCGTGATGTTCGCCGGCGCGGTGATGTGGTTCCACGCGAATCGTTACGGTGTTCCGCTGATGCTGCTCGGCGCCGCGGGCGTGCTGATCACCATGTACAGCTGGTGGTCCAACACCATCAAGGAAGCGCACGGCGGCCACCACACGCCGGTCGTTCAGCTTCACCTTCGCTACGGGATGATCCTGTTCATCGCTTCGGAGGTGATGTTCTTCCTCGCCTGGTTCTGGGCCTTCTTCGACAGCGCGATCTTCCCGTCGGCGGTCGAGGCGGTTGGCGGGGTCTGGCCGCCCAAGGGCATCGAGGTGATGGACCCGTGGGGCTTCCCGCTGCTCAACACGCTCATCCTCTTGTGCTCGGGCACGACGGTGACCTGGGCTCACCATTCGCTGATCCACGGCGACCGAAAGGGGCTGAAGCTCGGGCTTCTGCTCACCGTCCTTCTCGGCATCACCTTCACCTTCGTGCAGGGGTGGGAATATGCCCATGCGCCGTTCGCGTTCAAAGGCAGCATCTATGGCGCGACTTTCTTCATGGCGACGGGCTTCCACGGTTTCCACGTGATCGTCGGCACGATTTTCCTGATCGTCTGCCTGATCCGCGCGACCCGCGGCGATTTCACGCCCAAGCAGCATTTCGGGTTCGAGGCGGCAGCCTGGTACTGGCATTTCGTCGACGTCGTGTGGCTGTTCCTCTTTACCTCGATTTACGTCTGGGGCGGCTGGGGCGCGCCGCACGCGGGGTGATGCGGCAGGCCGCGGCGGGCGAGCCAGTGGCACTCTCGCGAGCACTCCGCGGCGACTGCCCGCGTTGCGGTCGACACAGCCTGTTCGATGGCTGGGTGAAGTTCGCGCCGCGCTGCCGCCAATGCGGGCTCAATTATGATAGCTTCAACGTCGGCGACGGTCCCGCCGCTTTCCTGATCTTCATCGTCGGGGCGATCGTCGTCGTCGCCGCGCTGATGCTCGACGCCGCAGCGGAGCCGCCGTGGTGGGTCCACCTCGTCTGGATCCCGGTCACGGCGGCGCTGACGATCGGCGGGCTGAGGCTCGGCAAGGCGTGGCTGCTCGCGCAGGAATACAAGCATGCCGCGCGGGAGGGGCGGATCGCCGAATGACCCGCCGCCCGCCGATCGTCGCGAGTCTCATCGTCGCTACCGCGGTCGCGGTGATGCTCAGCCTCGGTGTTTGGCAGCTGCAGCGCGCCGGGTGGAAGGAGCGGCTGCTCGCGCAATACCGGCACGCGGAAACGCTTCCGCCGATCATCTGGCCGACGACGCCGTTGAAGAACGATCAGCTGCCATTGTTCCGTCAGGCGACTGGCGTCTGTCTCCATCCGATCGGGGAGCGCGCCATCGCCGGCGAGAATCGCGCGGGCGAATCGGGCTATGCCCATATCGTCGAATGCCGGACGGCAGGGACGGGCCCCGCATTGAGCGTCGAGGTCGGCTGGTCGAAGGACCCGAGCGCCAAGGTGAACTGGGCCGGCGGTCCGGTCAGCGGAATCATCGTGAAGGATCGCGTGAGCCGGATGCGGCTGGTTGCTGCCACTGCACCGCCCGGGCTTCAAGCGAGCGCCATTCCGAGCGTCGCGTCGGTCAGCCCGATCACGCCATTCGGGCATCGCATGTATGCCGTGACCTGGTTCAGCCTGGCCCTGATCGCCCTCATTATTTATGCCGCACGGCTTCGCGCCTGGCTGAGGGAAGGGCGGCCGAAGGAATGACCGGCGAGCTTCATTGCCTGACGAACGGATTGACGGTCGCCGTTGACCCGCTGCCCGGCGCCCAGTCGGCCGCCATCGGGCTCTACGCCATGGTCGGATCGCGATCCGAGCCCGAGCATCTGAACGGGCTCGCGCACGTGGTCGAGCATATGGTGTTCAAGGGCGCCGGCTCGCGCGATGCACGCCAGATCGCCGAAGCGATCGAGGATGTCGGCGGCGGGATCAACGCCTGGACCGCGCGCGACCAGACGGTGTTTTACGGGCGCACGCTGGCCAAGGACGCGGTGCTGCTCACCGAGTTGATCGCCGACCTGATCCGCGCGCCTCACCTCGCGCAGGACCATCTCGAGCGCGAGAAGGACGTGATCCTCTCGGAGCTTGGCGAAGCGGTCGATTCGCCCGACGACCTCGTCCACGATCATCTGTACGAGGCCGCGTTCGACACTCAGCCGCTCGGCCGCCCGGTGCTCGGCAATCCGCAAACCGTGCGGGCGATCAGTCGCGATGATTGCTTGAACTGGATCCGCGACGAGCTGATCCCGCGGCGGCTGGTTCTATCGGCGAGCGGGAAAGTCGAGCCTGGCGAGATATTGAAGCTCGCCGAGCGGCTGTTCGGCGACATGGAGGATTGGCCCGGCGTGCCGATCGGCCGCGCCGGGTTCACCGGCGGCGTGCGCAACGACCGGCGGGAGTTCGAGCAGGCGCACTGGTGCCTCGGGCTGCCCGGCCTCGCCGCCGCCGACCCGCGGCTTCCCGCGCTATCGGTCTTCGTCCAGGCCTTGGGCGGCGGCATGTCGTCGCGCCTGTTCCAGGAGTTGCGCGAGGAGCGCGGGCTGGCTTATTCGGTCGGCGCCTGGGCCCAGGCTTATGCTGATACGGGGATAGTCGCGGTGAGCTGCGCCGCCGATCGTAACCGCGCGATCGAGTCGATGCGCGTGGCGCGTGAGGTGCTTGCCGCGTCAGTCGAAGAACTGAGCGAAGCCGAAGTGCAAAGGGCGCGCGCGCAGATGGAAGCCGGGCTGCTGATGAGCCTCGAGACCGCGCATGGCCGCGCAGATCAGATGGCGCGTTCGATCGAGGTGTTCGGGCGCATTCTCGGTCTCGAAGAACTGCTCGAGCAGCTGCGCTCTGTCAATGCGGCGGCGGCAAGAGCGGCCGGCGCGGCGTTGCTCGACGGGCGCGCGGCGGTCTCGTCGGTCGGGACTCAGCTCGCGCTGGCGGCGTGAGCGGACTCGAGACGCTGATTGCCGAGCCGTGGCCCGATTGGGGCCTGATCGATTGTGGCAATGGCCGGAAGCTGGAGCGATACGGCGACGTGCGCGTGGTCCGTCCCGAGCCGCAGGCGATGTGGGCTCCCGCGTCGGAAGATTGGGACGCGGATGCGACGTTCGTCCCGGCATCCGATGAAGAAGGCGGCGGACGCTGGGTCCAGCACCGGCCGCTTCCGGCGCATTGGGAGCTCACACGCGGGGCGGTCCGCTTCGCCGCTTCGCTGACGCCGTTCCGCCACCTCGGCTTCTTTCCCGACATGGCGCCGCAATGGGACTGGATGCGCGAGCGGTCGGACGACGCCGATGTGCTCAACCTGTTCGGCTATACCGGCGTCGGCACGCTTCAGCTGAGCGATGCCGGTGCCCGGCTGGTCCATGTCGATGCGTCGAAGAAATCGGTCGAGCAGGGCAAGGCGAACGCGAAGCTATCCGGCATGGACGACCGGCCGATCCGCTGGATCGTCGACGATGCGTCCAAGTTCACGGCGCGCGAGGTGCGGCGGGGCCGGCGCTATGACGGGATCCTGCTCGATCCGCCCAAGTTCGGGCGCGGGCCGACGGGCGAGGTTTGGCGGCTGGAGGAGAATCTGGCGCCATTGCTCGCGGACTGCCGCAAGCTGCTGGATGCGAACAGCCGTTTCCTGGTGCTCACCGTTTATGCGGTGCGCATGTCCGCGCTAGCGATCGGCGAGCTGGTGAAGCAGGTGTTTGGCGATCTCGGCGGCACGGTCGAGATGGGCGAGATGGCGGTGCGCGAGGAAGCGCGCGGGCTGTTGCTGCCAACCGCGATCTTCGCGCGCTGGAGCCGGGATTAGCTACGCGAAGCCCTGATCGCAGCGCCGGCTACGAAGGGCGCGCCGGCGGTCAGCAGGAGAGAAATGGCGGCTTCGAGCAGATAGGCCTCGGCCGCGCCGAAGATCAGCAGCGGGACCGCTAGCGGAAGCAGCAGCAGCCCGGCCAGCGATCCGGCGCGCGGCAGCCCCGCGGTCACGGCGGCGATGGCGACCGCGAGCGCGGCCAGGCCCGGCGTTCCGATCGCCAGCGCGAGCTCGGTCCGGACGAGCGATGCGCCGTCCAGCGCCAGCAGGGCCGAAGCGGGGATCGCCGCCAGCAGCAGCAAGGGCGCGAAGGTCAGCCAATGGGCGGCGATCTTGGCGGCGGCGACGCTCTCTTCCGCCATGCCGTGGAGGAACAATTGATCGAGCACGCCGTCGGCGCGGTCGGGCTCAATGAGCCGTTCGACCGGCAGCAGCGCCGCTGTCAGCGCCGCGATCCACAGGGCGCCGGGACCGATTCGGGCGAGCAGCCGTGCGTCGGGGCCGATCGCGAACGGCATGAGCGCGGCGACGAGCAGGAAGAAAGCGATCGGGAGCCATGACGCGCCGGTGAAGCCTCGACGAACGTCACGGGTCACGAGCCTGCCGATCATCGGCCGAGCTCCAGCACTCGCCACTCGCCCGGCAGCGGCTGGTGCGAGGCGGCGAGCGCCGCGCCTCCGGTTTCGAGGTGCCTGGCGATTGCCGCGGCGAGGCGCTCGGCACCGTCGCGGTCGAGCGCATTCAGCGGCTCGTCCAGCAACCAGAGCGGCATTCCTGAGGCGGCGACACGAGCGAGCGTCGCGCGCTTGAGCTGACCGGACGACAGGAGGCGCACCGGGACATCGGCGAGATGCGCGATTCCCAGTGCACTCATTGCTTCATCGATCTGCTCGGCCCAGAAGCGCAGCGCCCGCCGCAGCGGAAGCTCGCGATCGAGCGCCGGCGAATCGTCGGCGAGGGCGCAGCGCGCGCGTTCGACCGTCCCGCGCTCGGTGGAGAGAAGTCCGGCGGTGAGGCGGATCAGGCTCGACTTGCCGCTGCCGTTGGGACCCGTGACCTGGAGCCGCTCGCCGGGGCCGAGCGCGAGGTCGAGATTCTCGAACAGCAGCCGGCCGCCGCGGCGCAATGCCACGCCGTCGAGCCGCAGCAGCTTGCTCACTCCGCTTCGTCCTCGAGCGCGTGCATGTCGTCGTCGGAGAAGCCGAAATGGTGGCCGACCTCGTGGATGACGATGTGCGCGACCAGATGCTCGAAGCTGACCCCGGTCGACCGCCATTCGGCGAGGATCGGGCGGCTGTAGAGCGTGATCCGGTCGGGCAGCATCCCCGAATCGCTGACGCTCCGCTGATGGAGCGGGACGCCCTGGTAGAGGCCGCTGAGATTCATCGGATGATCGAGGCCGACGCTGCGCGCCGTATCCGGATCGGCGACCGGCTCGACCATCAGCACGACGTCGCCGAGGCTATCGGCGAAGGGCGAAGGCAGGCGGTCGAGGGTGCGCCGGGCGATCGCTTCGATGTCGTCGGCCGTCGGCACTCGGCCGGAAAGGCGCTCGGCGGGGGTCATGGGCAGCAGCACTAGGGGCGGTCGTGAGGCCCGGCAACTTGCCGACCACGCGACCCTTGCCTAGATGAGCGCCCTTCCAGCGATATGCGGAGCGGTGGCCGAGTGGTCGAAGGCGCTCGCCTGGAAAGTGAGTATACGGCAAAACCGTATCGAGGGTTCGAATCCCTCCCGCTCCGCCATCACCCGAAGGTGAATGAGAACGCCTCCACTCCCGGGTCGAGGAACTCGATGGTGAGGGTGCGGTCGCGGATTGGGCCTTTCTGGCGGATCAGCTGGTAGAGGCGCTGGTCGGTGACCGCGCCGGTTCCTTGCGCCTTGGTGTCCACTCCCGCGTCGGCACCGGGCGCCCGGCCATCGATCGTCACGCGGAAGCGTACCGGCTTGCCGCTCGCGGAACCCAGCACGAGATGCAGATCGCGGGCGTGAAAGCGGAACGAAATCTTCGCTCCGGGCGCGAGCGACCGCGCGCTCTGGCGCTGGTCGATCCATTGGCCCTCGAATGACCATTGATTGAGGTCGAGCGGCGCTGCCGCATAGGTTTTCGGCTTGTCGTGCAGTAGCCCGCCGGGCGATGCGAACCGGTCGGCGCGATAGTAACCGATATAGGTCTCGGGCGAGCCGATCTCCTTGAACGCGGCGGCGGCTTCAGTGCCCGACGCGCTGGTTTTGGCCATACCGCCCGCCGGGGCGTGCCCGGCTTCGGCAAGCAGCTGGCGGATGACCCGCTCCGACATCGCATATTCGCCTTCGCCGTGATGGCGGAAGCGAATGCGGCCTTGCGCATCGACGAAATAATGGGCCGGCCAATATTGGTTCTGAAGCGCTTTCCACAGCACATATTTGTTGTCGAGCGCGACAGGGTAGCGGATGCCGAGGTCCTTGATCGCGCGGGCGACGTTTTCGGGGTCGCGCTCGAAGGCGAATTCGGGCGCGTGGACACCGATGATGACGAGGCCGTCCTTGCGGTACTTGGCGTCCCACGCCTTGAGGTAGGGCAGGGTGCGCAGGCAATTGATGCAGCTGTAGGTCCAGAAGTCGATCAGGACGACTTTGCCCCGAAGCTGCTTCAGGGTGAGCGGCGCGCTGTTGAACCAGGGCCCGAGCCCGTCCAGCGGCGGCAACTTGCCTTCGACCGGAAGCACGAGCTCGCCCGCGGCATTGGTCCGTGCCTGGCTCTCGTTCATTTCCCGGCTGATTCCGAGCTTGCGGGCGAGGCCGGATTCGAGACCGGCGGTCTGCGCGCTCGACAGCTTCGAGAGCACACGGGTGTCGAGACCGAGCGCGATGGCTCCGACGCCGATCAGCACCAGAACGCCGAGCACTTGCCGGATTCGCTCGCTCGTCCCCAGCGACTTCTTCATCCGCGCGAAGACCTTGCCGCCGACGAGCAACGCAAGCGCGAGCGAGGTCGCCGCGCCCAGCGCATAAGCGAGCAGCAGCAGCGTCGTATTGAAGCTCGCGCCCTGGAGCGCCGCGGCGGTGAAGATGATGCCGAGGATCGGTCCCGCGCATGGCGCCCAGAGGAGGCCGGTCGCGATTCCGAGGACGATCGACGACCGGATGCTCTCGCGCTCACCCGGCTTGCGTTCGGACAGCCTCGAACCGAGCGCCACGAGCGGGCGAGTCAACCGGTCGGAAAGGCTCGGGAGGATCAAAGCGATTCCGAACAGCGCCAGCAGGATCAGCGCCGCCCACCGGCCAATGGCATTTGCCCGCACCGCCCAGCCGCCGCCGACAGCCGCCAGAGTCGCGACGATCGCGAAGGTCGCCGCCATCCCGGCGAGCATCGGCACCGTGCTGCGGACGAAGCTGCGATCCGCGCGCGCGAACACGAACGGCAGCACCGGCAGGATGCACGGGCTCAGGATCGTCAGGATGCCGCCGAGATAGGCGAGAATGATGAGCAGCATGGTTATCCCGTTGTCTTGCGGGCCTGGCGGTGTTGCCAGCTTCGTAGCCCGGTTGCACCAGATACGCTTGCGATCACCACGCGGATGCATCGGCAGGTCGGCTGCATCCGTTTGCTCGACGCTCCCGTATCTTTAGCGCAGCTCGTTGAACGCTGCGTATCAGGAGCAACAATCATGTTCAGTTCTCGAATCGCATTGGCAGCAGCCGGTGTACTCTCGTTGTCGATCGGCGCCGTCGCCCTCGCCAATCCGATGGTCGGCGGCGCGGCGATGTACTCGAACCGCAACATCATCCAGAACGCCCTCAATTCGAAGGATCACACGACGCTTGTCGCCGCGGTGAAGGCGGGAGGTCTGGTCGACACCCTGTCGGGCAAAGGGCCATTCACGGTCTTCGCGCCGACCAACGAAGCTTTTGCGAAGCTGCCCGCGGGCACGGTCGACAAGCTGCTGAAGCCCGAAAACAAGGCGATGCTCGACAAAATCCTGACCTATCATGTGGTCCCCGGACGCATGACCGCGCAGCAAATCGCGGCCATGGCGGCCAAGCACGGCGGCACCGCGACCCTGAAGACTGTCGAGGGTGAGAATCTTCGCTTCGTGAAGAGCGGTAGCGGGTGGGTCGTGATCGACTCGAAAGGCGACCGCGCCCACATCACGATTCCCAACGTGATGCAGTCGAACGGCGTTATCCACGTCATCGACGCGGTCCTGATGCCCTGAGGCCCAAGGCTAATTGGCGGGCCGGTGCCGAGATCTGCCCGGCGCGGGCGCTGGCGATGATCGATTTTCAACGACGCGCCAGTGCTCTCGCCGGGTCCGGCTTTTCCCAGCGGATCGATTCGGGCATGACGCATCGGATGGACCGGATGACCGGTATGACGGGCGCGGAGGATGCGCGGGCGGAGCTGATTGAGCTGCTTCGGCGCGTGGCGGGCCAAGACCGATCCGCACTCCGTTCGCTCTACGAGCGCACCTCGGCGAAGCTGTATGGCATTTGCCTGCGAGCGCTTGCCAACGAGAGCGACGCGCAGGATGTCCTCCAGGAGGTGTACATGACCGTCTGGACGAAAGCGTCGCGCTTCGACGCTACGAAGGCCAGCGCCATCACCTGGTTGTCGGTGCTTGCGCGCAACAAGGCGATCGACCGGCTTCGCGCCAGCCGCGCGCCGGCGAATGACCTCAATGCGGCATCGGACGTGCAGGACGACAGTCCGTCGGCCTTCGAAATTCTCGAACAGGCGCAGGACTCGACGCGCCTCGATCATTGCATCGAGGAGCTCGAAGAGCGAGCAAAGCTGATGATCCGCGCCGCTTTTCTCGAAGGCGCAAGCTATCCCGAACTCGCGAAACGTGAAGGTGTGCCGCTGGGAACGATGAAAAGCTTGATTCGCCGCGGTTTGCAGCGGCTCCGCAGGTGCCTGGAACGATGAGCGACGACCACACAACATCTGGAGCGCCGAACGAACTCGCGGGCGAATATGCGCTCGGCGTGCTGACCGGCGGCGATCTGGAGCGCGCGCGGGAGTTGGCAAAAAGCGACCCGCAGTTTCGCGTTGAGGTTGCACGCTGGTCGGGCTGCCTTGCGCCGTTACTCGATTCGGTCCCGCCGGCCGATCCGCCGGCCGCGGCCTGGGACAGAATCGAACGCCGTCTTGGCGGCCAAGCGAACGGGAACAATGTCATCCAGCTACGGCGGCGCGTGTATCAATGGCGTGGGATTGCCGCGGCGATGAGCGGTCTCGCCGCCTGTCTTGCGTTGGTGCTCGTCGCGGACATTCGCCCGCCCGCCCCCGTGCCCGCGCAGATTGAGCAATCTCCCGCTCAGCCACTGGTCGCCATGCTGGGCGATCAGCAGACAAAGGTGAAAGTCGTGGCGAGCTGGGATCCTGCGGCTCGGCAGTTGGTGCTGGCGGTTCCAGGCGAGATGCCGTCCGACGCGCAGCATTCGCATGAGCTGTGGGTCATTCCGGCTGGCGGAAAGCCGCGTTCGCTCGGCACTATGTCGGCCGGCAAGCAGATGCATATGCGCCTTGCCGACGCGCTGGCACAGCTTCTCCGGCAGGGCGCGACGATCGCCGTCTCGGTGGAACCGCGGGGCGGCTCGCCGACCGGCGCGCCGACGGGGCCGGTCGTGGCATCGGGCGTGCTGTCGCAAGCATGATCGTGCATCCGCGACCTGGCTTCGTGCGTATCTGGTTAGAAGACAATGGAGTGTGCCAATGACTATCCAGCCAATCTCGCGGCGGACCTTATTTGGGCTGACCGGCATGGCGAGCGTCGGCCTTCTCATGGCCGGGTGGCCGGGCGAGGCGGCGCGCAATCCGCATTTCGCGGTCAATCATTCGCCGGACCAGTGGCGACAGATGCTCGGCGCGCAGCGTTATGCGGTGCTTCGGACCGCGGCCACCGAGCCGCCATTCTCGAGCCCGCTGCTGAAAGAACATCGCAAGGGCGTCTTCGTCTGCGCGGGGTGCGCGAATCCTTTGTTCAACTCTGCGACGAAGTTCGAAAGCGGCACCGGCTGGCCGAGCTTCTGGAAGCCGCTCAGTCGCGCGATCGTGACGGAGCCCGACCACAGCCTGATGATGGAGCGCACCGAAGTGCTGTGTGCGCGCTGCGGCGGACACCTCGGACACGTGTTCGATGACGGACCGAAGCCGACGGGCCTGCGCTATTGCATCGACGGGCTGGCGCTGAAGTTCAGGCCGGCCTGAGCGCGTTCAAGCGACGATGCGCAGCGTCCCGCGCTTGCCCGGCGCGGCGTAGCACACCTTGCCGAGTTCCGCCTGGAGTCGCTCCAGCTCCAGCTCCTTGGCTTCGCGCGAAGCCTCGGCATAGCGCCGCTCGCACTCCAGCTCTTCCTCGGTCGGCTTGCGGAAGTAGGAGATGGTGATGCGGCGGCCGAACACTTCGTCGCCCCGGAGCCTCAGCTCCGCCTCCGCATCCTCCGGAAGGCTGTCGCGTACCTCCGCCAGTCTCTCGATGAGTTCGTCGATGGACACATGGTCCACGATGTCGACGAACTCCTTTACGCGTCTACTCATTCTGACCCTCCCCGGCCCTCGGGGCGTTCAATACCTGTCGCGCGAATCCGCGCGCAATCCGGAATTGGGCTTTATCCCCAAGAAGTTGCCCTGCTGTGAATCATGGTGAAAGCTAAGAGTCAGATATGACAGCTTCAGTGACCCTCACGTCCCGATCGCTCAGATTGGAGCTAAACCCTTCTATCGGCGGATGTATTTCGGCGTTCGAATGGATGGGCACGGAGCCGCCGCGGGCGATATTGCGCAAATGCCACAGTCCGCTCGAAATAATACTTGATGCCGCCTGCTTTCCGCTCGTTCCCTACGTCAACCGCATTCGGGGCGGCTGTTTCAGCTTTCGCGGGCGGACCGTGCGGCTGGCCCCGAACATGCCCGGCGACCCGAGTCCGCTGCATGGACAGGGCTGGCTCAACGCGTGGACCATCGAGGCGGAGAGCGGGTCGAGCGCGGAGCTGGCCTACCGCCACGAGGCCGGCGAATGGCCGTGGAGCTACGAGGCGCGGCAGCAATTCGCGCTCGACGACGGGCTGTCGGCGCGGCTTAGCTGCCGGAACGCGAGCGCGGAGCCGATGCCGTGCGGGCTCGGGTTTCACCCTTATTTCCCGTGCGGGCCGGAGACCCGGATCGATACGGAAGTGGCGATCGCCTGGACCGTGGACGAGCATGTCCTGCCGGTCGAGAAAGTGCCGGCCGAGGGGCGATACGGCCTGGCCGACCGGTTGGTGTGCGGACAGGGTCTCGACAATGGCTTCGGCGGATGGGGCGGCGAGGCGCGGATGAGCGATCCCACCTGGCCGTTCGAGCTCCGCCTCTCCTCGCCCGAGGCGCGATTCTTCCAGCTCTATTCGCCACCCGGCGGCGGGATTTTCGTAGCCGAACCCGTCACCCACGCCAATGCCGCGCTCAACCATCCCGAGAGCGAGTGGCCGGAGCTCGGAATGCGGGTGCTGGAACCTGGTGAAGAAATGCGGCTCGACATGCGGCTGGAGGTTGTCCCGCGCTGACGGCTGTTCCGGTTGAACGCGCAAACGCCGCCCTATATAGCGCGCGTTCCTTGAGCCGTTCCCGGAGACGTGGGTGAGTGGCTGAAACCAGCGGTTTGCTAAACCGCCGTACGGGGAATTCCCGTACCGAGGGTTCGAATCCCTCCGTCTCCGCCATCCTTCCTGCTCCGCTCCTGACGGAGCTTCGCAGAATTCCTTCGTTAGCGGCGAAGCGCTCTGCTGGTGCGGTGTCCGGGCTTTGCGCCGAGTGGCAGTCGCGTATCCTTGCCGTTTTGCGGGAGCGTGGACATGGCTTGGTGCATCGGTCGGGCGGAGGCGATGGCGGATCCGGTTGCGGCGCGCCGCAAGGCGCTCGCCAAGCTGCGCGGCCTTTCCGAGCTCGAGGATCCCGAAAGCCTCGTCGTGCCCATCCTGATCGACGCGATCCTGATGGCCGAGAGCTATCGCGGCGCGCGGCACGAGATCACCTTCCTTCCCGAGCTGACACGCACCGTCGACGCGCTGATCCGCGAACTCAACGCCGCCGAAAAGGCGAAGGAGTGGGCTGGATAGTCCGGCTCCCCGACCAGCCGCCCCATCGGCGCGGCGAATCTCCGCTCTCATCGGTCCGCCAATCGTTTCCACTTACCACAGGCCGACAGTCGGCCAGCAAGCGTGGAAAGGACGCACGATGCCCAAGAACAAGGATCGCCAGAACATTCCGGCAGACGACCAGGATCGCGGCCGTCGCGAGCAGCGCACCTGGTCGCCGAGCCACAAGACCGGCCGCGGCGGTGGCAACCGCAAGTAGCCGACGACTCGAGCTTCCGTTGTGAGATCGCGGCCGTGCCTTCGGGTGCGGCCGCCTTTTTTCGTGAGCCTGGGCCGGTGTCGTGCGCCACTCTTCCACGAGCCCGCCTCCTCCGTTTCGACGCAGTAAATGACTCCGCAACCACGTTCCTTCACCCACTGATTAATCAATCTCTGTCAGGGTGTTGGCTGGACGTAGACCAGCTGAAGGGAGCGTGGCAGTTACCCTCAGGCGTAAGAATTTGCTCGTCGATCGAGCCTGGATGCGGCCGCTGCCGGATGTGGGGGCGGGGTACTGGAGCCATGAGAACGAACGCAAGATTGAAGGTGCCCGGCTACGCGTCGCGTGAACCGCGCGTCGCCGTGCAATGCGACGCCCTGCTGACCGAATCCGACGGGTGCGAGCTCGCGGTGGTAATCATGGACGTGTCGCGCGACGGCTTCCGCCTTCATTCGCGGGAGAAGCTCGAGCCGGACTCTGAAGTGCTGCTGAGGGTTGCGAAGCTCGCTCCGGTCAAGGCGCTGATCCGCTGGACTCGCGGCTTCGAGGCCGGCGGCATCTTCCTTGAGCCGATGTCGCTCTAAACAAGCCGTCACACCCTCAGCGCCGCGGCGGCTTCGGCCTCGCGCTTTAAATTGCGGGCGAGCTGGCTCAATCCATTGAGATATTGCGGCGGGCAGTGGACGTCGCGATAGTCGAGCTGGGCGGCGGCGCGGAGGGTCCAGAACGGATCGACGAGATGTGGCCGCGCCAGCGCGACGAGATCGGCGCGGCCGGCGGCGAGAATCGAATTGGCATGGTCGGGCTCGTAGATATTGCCGACCGCCATGGTCGCGAGCTTTCCCTCGTTTCGGACGCGGTCGCTGAACGGCGTCTGGAACATGCGGCCATAGACCGGCTGCTGCCCGGCCCAGGTCTGGCCCGCCGAGACGTCGATCAAATCCGCGCCTTCTCGCGCGAAGGCCTCGCCGATCTGAACGGCGTCTTCGGGCGTGATGCCCTCCTCGCCGGCCCAGTCCGTCGCGGAAATGCGGACGGACATCGGCCGGTCGCCGGGCCAGGCAGCGCGCATCGCGGCGAAGACTTCGAGCGGGTAGCGGAGGCGGTTTTCGAGGCTCCCGCCATAATCGTCGGTGCGCTTGTTCTGCAGCGGGGTGATGAAGCCGGAGAGCAAATATCCGTGCGCCGCGTGCAGCTCGATCATGTCGAACCCTGCTTCGAGCCCCATGCGGACGGCGGCGACGAACTGGTCGCGCACCTTGTCCATGTCGGCGCGGCTCATCGGTTCCGGCGCCTGGTTGACCGGCGACCAGGGGACGTCGCTTGCAGCCATCACCGGCCAATTGCCTTCGTCGAGCGGGACGTCGTTGCCTTCCCAGCCGAGCCTGGTCGACCCTTTGCCGCCCGAATGGCCGAGCTGGAGGCAGATTTTCGCCTTGCTGTTCGCGTGGACGAAATCGACGATCCGCTTCCACGCGGCGACGTGATCGGCATTCCACATGCCCGTGCAGCCGGGGCTGATGCGGCCTTCGGGCGATACGCAGGTCATCTCGGTGAACACCAGCCCCGCGCCGCCGAGCGCGCGCTCGGCGTAATGGACGAAGTGGAAGTCGTTGGGGACGCCGTCGACGGCCGAGTACATGGCCATGGGTGAGACGGTGACGCGGTTCTGCACTTTCATTTCGCGCAGTGTGAACGGGGCGAACATGGGCGGTGCGGTCTTGTTCGAGCGGCCATCGGTCGCGCGCTTCCAGAACCAGCGCTCGACCGTCTCCAGCCATTCGCGGTCGCGCAGGCGCAGGTTCTCGTGGCTGATCCGCTGCGAACGAGTGAGCAAAGAATAAGCGAACTGAAGCGGCTCGAAATGGGTGTAGCGCTCCAGAGTCTCGAACCATTCGGTCGAGTTGCGCGCGCTGTTCTGGAGCTTGAGGACTTCGAGGTTGCGTTCGGCCTGATATTCGTCGAGCGCGGCCTTGAGGGACAGTCCCTCGCCGGCGAGGGACTGTCCCTTCGTTCGATCCAGCACATCCGCCAGCTTGATCGCATCCTCAAGCGCGAGCTTGGTGCCGCTGCCGATCGAGAAATGCGCAGTGTGGGCGGCGTCGCCGAGGAGGATGACATTGCCACTGGTCCAGCGCTCGCACTTGATGCGGCGGAAGTTCAGCCAGGCGGCGGAGCCGACGAGGTGGGTGGCGTTCGACTGGAGCTTATGGCCGTCGAGATATTTGGCGAAGAGCGTCTCGCACGCGGCGATGCTTTCCTCCTGGCTCATCCGGTCGAAGCCGAAGCTCGCCCAGGTTGCTTCCGAACATTCGACGATGAAGGTCGAGCAATCGGGCGCGAAGCGGTAGGCATGCGCCCAGATCCAGCCGTGCTCGGTCTCTTCGAAGGCGAAGGTGAAGGCGTCGAACACTTTCGACGTGCCCAGCCAGACGAACTTGTTCGCGCGCACATCGACGTCGACTCCGAACGCTTCCGCGTGCGCGTCGCGGAAGCGTGAGTTGGCGCCGTCCGAGGCAATGACCAGATCGTAGCCGCGCCACTTGGGATCGCCGGGATCGCACTCGGTGTCGAAGTGGAGGATTACGCCAAGCTCGCGAGCGCGGTCCTGGAGGATTTCGAGCAGCCGCTTGCGGCCGATGCCGATGAAGCCGTGCCCGCCGGAGCTAATCGTCTTTCCCCGGAAGTGGACGTCGATGTCGTCCCAGTGCGCGAACTCGCGCGTGATCGTCTCGGCGGAAATCGGATCGTTTACGGTGATGTTCTCGACGGTGAGGTCGGAGAACACGACGCCCCAGCCAAACGTCACGCCCGGTGGATTGCGCTCGAAGATCTCGACGTGGTGAGCAGGATCGCGCAGCTTCATCGAGATCGCGAAATAGAGGCCCGCAGGCCCGCCGCCGATGCAGGCAATCCTCACGAGAGGGCCTGCGGAAGTTGACCAAGTTGACCGTCCAACGCGCGTGCGCGCGCGACCGACGACCCGGCAGCAAAGCTCAGTTGAGGACCAATCTGGCGCATGGCTGCAGCATGGCACAGCTGCGCGCCTGTAGGACAGATGGAATGTCTGCTGCGCCGTCATGCCAGCGTTGCCGTCCGGGCCGATCCATGCTCAAGAAATCGGGTCGGCGCTTGACGGAGGGGTCAATGATTCGTGCGGCCTTGACGCGATGGCTTCATGCGCCGTTCGCAACCGGCTGGCTGGCGCTCGCATGCGCAATCGCCGCCGTCGCGATCCCGACCGGGATCCGGGCCGCAGTCAGCGGCGTCGTCACCGGGTGCGAATTCACTCCCTACCTCCCGTTCGTGCTGTTCTCCGCGATCGCGCTGCGCTGGTGGCAGGCCGGCGTCGTCGCGCTGGCGTCGGTGCCGATCCTCGGCGGCCTCTTTGAAGGTTTGCCGCTTCACACCTCGTCATGCTTCATCACGGCCGCTGGAATGTTCCTCGCCTCGTCTGCGCTGATCATCGCCGTCGCCGCCGTGACGAGGCGCGTGATCGCGGCCCTGCACAATCGCGGCGCGGATGAGTCGGCGGGCGGGATCGTCTTCAGCCTGGAGAAGGGCGAGGTGTGGGCGAGCTGGTACGGCTATGGTGCGCCGATGCGCCTTGGAACGCAGAAGCGGGTGTCCGAGATGATGGAGGATTTCCTCGCGCAAGTGGAGCTCGGCAAGCGTCTCACCCGCGAATAGCCGTCGCGTCAGCTCCGCGAGTCGACGCCGCGGATGAATGCACCGACGAGGGTGTTGAATTCGTCCGGCCGCTCGAGGTTCGTGAGGTGCCCGGCGCGTTCGATCTGCTCGTAGCGCGAACCGGGGATGAGGCGCTCGAGCTCGTGCGACAACGCGGGCGGGGTGATGTGGTCCTCGGCGCCGCAGACGATCAGCGTCGGCACGCGGACCTGGTGCGCACGCTCGCGTTGATCTGCGAGCCACACCGCCTCGGCACCGACGCGGAAGGCGGCCGGATCGATCACCGCCATCGTCTCGATGACCTCGGTCCGGACCGCCGGGTCGGCGGGCTGTGCGAGCAGGACGTCCACCCGCGCCTCGGC
>DASSOB010000029.1:0-5265 GCA_035701045.1 Sphingomicrobium sp.
ATCCATCTCGCCGATGCCCGACAGGATCAGGACCGGAGTCGAAACCTTGGCGGTCCGAAGCTTCTTCAGCACGTCATAGCCGTGCATGTCCGGCAGATTCAGGTCGAGGAGGATGATGTCGTAATCGTAGAGCTTCCCGAGGTCGAGGCCTTCTTCCCCGAGATCGGTCGTATAGACGTTGAAGCCTTCGGTCCCGAGCATCAGTTCGATGCTCTTGGCAGTCGTCGGCTCGTCTTCGATCAGCAACACGCGCATCGCGAATTCCCCATTGCCTGAGGCCCCGTCGACAGCGGGCCCCTCAAATCTTTCGAAAGATGGTTAATGCGAGGAAATAAGTTAAGAAGACCTTAAAGCGGAGTGGGCGAAGGAGGCCGGCGCTTTTGCAAGACGCCACCCGCGGCCCGATTCAATCCGGCGGAAGCCACGGCTGCATGTGACGCGACTTCGCATCGATCGCCATCGCTCCGCAGCGACGGCCAACCCTTTTGTCGAAACATGCGCCCGAATTGCGCTGCATCGTTCATGACGGCGGTATCAGTCCGCTGGACGACAAATGCCGCCGCTACATCGAGGAGATTCATGCGTGTCGACTGCAAGCCTTGCACGTGTCCTGTGCGCCGCGGCGCTGGCGTTCGCTGCCGCGCCGGCGGCTGCCACGGCCGCGCAACCGCGGATCATCACCTCGGACGTTAGGCTTTTCTATCAGGTCTATGATGCGGCTGGCGGACATCCGACCGCTGAGCAGCTTCAGCATGACTATCTCGATCGCGGCTCGGACGGGCTTCATACGTTCGCCCGGCTTCGAAACATTACCGGCAAGCGCATCGCCGCTGAAATCGCCAAGGATCCGGCGCTTTATGCGAATGCGAGGCGATGCATGGCGATTCTGCCTCGCGGGCGGGAACGGCTGATGGTCGCGATGCGCAAATTGGCGGAGCTCTATCCCGCGGCAAAGTTTCCGCCGGTGACCGTCGCTGTCAGTCGCGGCAAGCCGGTCGGAGTCGGCGGTCCTGTCACGGGCGTCATGATCGGGCTCGAAGCCCTTTGCGGAGTCACATATTTCGATCCCGACATGGAGGACCGGTTCGTCCACGTACTGCTTCACGAATATCTGCACGTCCAGCAGTCTCCGGCCCTCGCCGAGGATGATCATCCGACGGTGTTGGAATCCTCCCTCATCGAGGGTGCGGCCGAATTCATGACCGAACTGATCGCCGGCGGAGTGGCTGAACCGGGCATACGGTCGGAGGTAAAGGGCCACGAAACCGAGATAGAGACCGCCTTCGTCGCCGACGAGGACAAGACCGACCTTAGGAAATGGCTCTACAACGGTTCGATGACGAAGGCTGGCGACCTCGGCTATTGGGTCGGCTATCGGATCGTGAAGGCTTATTATGAACGCGCCTCCGACAAGCGCCAGGCCATTCACGACATACTCGGGATGACCGATCCCAAGGCCTTTCTGGCCCGAAGCGGATGGCATCCGGGAATCGTGCTCGACCGGAAATGAGCTGACGATTGGGTCGCACCGCCGGTTCCTGAGCGACGTTCAGCCACGGCCGATTCCGATTCAAAAAGCGGGAGGGAGAGGATTTCTCTTGTTCTTTGGAAAGGCTGGCGCGAGTTTCGAAGAGCAATGAGATTCAGCACCGAACATCTGCCCGAAGCGAAGCGGCTCGAGCTCGCCTTCGTCACCGGCCTCGTCCGTGCCGGCTTCGATTTCGCGATTGGGCGCCGGACCATGCCCAGGCTCCGGGGCGGCAAGCTCCTCAAGATCATCCTCTTCGGAAGCTATGCGCGCGGCGACTGGGTCGAGGATCCGGTCGGGCGTTATTTCTCCGATTACGATCTTTTGGTGGTGGTCGATCGCGAGGAACTGACCGATGTCCCGGAATTCTGGGCGAGGACCGAAGAGCAATTGCTGGAGGAGCTCGCCTCCGGGAAGTATCTCAGGACCCCCGTCAGCATCATCTATCACAGCCTCGAGGACGTGAACGAGAAGCTTCGGCTCGGCCGCTATTTCTTCATGGATATCGTTCGCGACGGCATCCTTTTGTTCGAGGAGCCCGGTCATGAGTTCGTCGAGCCGGAGCCGCTCTTGCCGGCCGAGGCTTTGCGCGAGACCAAGGATTATTTTGAGGAGTGGTTCGAGAGCGCCAACCGGAGGTTTGAACTCGCAAATGAAGCGCTCGCGAAAGGTTATTTAAAAGAGGCAGCGTTCGACCTCCATCAGACTACTGAAAGGCTGTACCACTGCCTGTTCCTGGTGCGGACGCTCTACAGTCCGAAGAGTCATAATCTGAACCAGTTGCGGCAGCTCGCCGAGATGGTGGAGCCGCGCCTCAAGGAGATCTGGCCCCGCTCGACCAAGTTCGAGCGCCGGTGCTACGAGCTCCTGAGGGATGCTTATGTGAAGGCGCGCTACTCGCGCCATTATCGTATCACCGACGAGCAGCTTGCCTGGCTGTCCGGGCGCGTCGAGCTGCTTCGCGAAATGGTCCGCGAGCTATGCGAAGCGCGCATCGCCGAGCTCGCCGAAACGGCCTGACCGATGTTCGCAGGCGCCGTTCCGATGGTTGAACAGCACTGACTGCTGACGATGAACAGCGATGATGGCAGCTGATCCATGTGCAACCTCTACACTCAGTCCAAATCGGTTGACGAGGTGGCGCGGCTATTTCGCGGCATGCAGATGCCGCTGGGCTTTCCTGAGGGTATCCCGAACATCCAGCCGCGCGACATTGCGATCACCGATCCGGGTCCGATTGTGCGCATGGATGTCGATGCGCCGGTGCTGGTGGTTCGTCGCTGGAGCTGGCCCGGCCCGAGCGGCAGGCCGGTCTACAACTTTCGTTCCGAAGGTCGCGAGTTCACGAGCGGTCGATGCCTGATTCTCGCGGACGGCTTCTATGAGTTCACGGCGCCGGCCGATCCTAAGCAAAAGCGGAAGGATCGCTGGCTATTCACCGCGCACGGCGAGGAGGTGATCGGCATTGCTGGCCTCGTTCGGGACGCGCCGAATATCGGCGAAGCGTTCACGATGCTGACGACCGAGCCTGGGCCCGATGTGGCTCCCTATCACAACCGCCAGATTGCCGTGCTGCTCTCGGCTGATTGGCGCGCGTGGCTCGACCATTCGGCTCCGGCCAGCGAGCTCCTCCGGCCACTTGCCGCCGGAACTTTAGCCGTCACGCCTGCGAATATCAGATCGGACTTGTAGTCGATCCGACCGCCATTTCAGTCGGCACAGACGATCGAGCAGGCCGTCGCGCTGCCGACGCTTTCGTGGAGCCCAGGGTCGATCGCCTGCACGCTGCCTGCGACGATCGACACCGCGACATGAGCCCGCAATGCCGGCACTAGGATCCTGGAATCGCTGGGCCGCGCGACGCTGAGGCATGCCGGCCATTCTCCAACATCTCGCCGGCGAACCATCCCGTTCATTCCTCCAGCCCTGTCTGCTTCGGCTGCGGTTCGGACGCGCAACCCGCTGGCCCTTCGGCCCGTGTTGCCCTTTGGGCTGCCCGCGCCACGCCTCGGTTCCGGGGTTTCCCTTGGGCTTCGCCCCGCGGTGCGCGCCGCCGCTTCGCCTCGCTCCTTTCGGGCTGTCGACGGGATGGTCCCGGCGGCAATCTTCAGGAGACTGACCATGACCAATATCGTTCTTCTCGTCGGCAATCTCGGGGGCGATCCCGAGCTTCGTTCGACCAATGGCGGCACCGATGTCGCGAGCTTCAGCCTCGGCACCAGCCGGCCGAAGCGGGACAGCGAAGGCCGGACCTTCAAGGACGAAAGCGGCTTCACCGCCAAGGACACCGAATGGCACCGGGTGACCTGTTTCAACGGTCTCGGGCGCGTCGTTGCGAGCCACGCGACAAAGGGCATGCTCGTCTCGGTCAAGGGCCGGATCCACAACAGCAAGTGGACCGACAAGGATGGGATCGACCGCTACGGCTATGAGATCATCGCCGACGACGTCCAGTTCCTCGGCCGTCCGAGGCAGCCGAGCGAGCCTGCCGAGACGCCGGCCGAAGATGAGGATCTGCCTTTCTGAAGTTACATTTTTCAGCCCCGGCGGCGCACGCCGCCGGGGATTTTCCATGCGCGCGGCGGCTAGGGGCCAAAGCCCAGCGCATAGATAATCAGCGCGCAACGCACGGCCTTGAGCCCGATGCGCGGCGCGAGGGCCCAGCCGGCGACTGCGACAAAGATGAGAAGCTGGGAGATCATTGCGGCCGGCTCGCGAGTGCGGGAAGCTGGCGCCGCGAATAGCGCCAGCTTCCCTTGTTCGATCCGGCACGTTCATCCTTGCTCGCTCATCAAATCCTACATTGCAAGCCCCCTTGAGCGTGCTCGCCTCACGCATCGAACGACGTGATGTTGTTCTTTGACGGCGGCGTTGCCTCGCCGAACAAACTCTTGGGTGGGTCCGCTGGCGGTCTGAAGGTCCGCGGTGGTGGTGGGTCCTTTGTCGAACAGCCCCAGTGTGGCGGACGGCGGAGCGGCCGATCAAGGATGCGCGGTCCCCCCAATTTGCTTTCGCAAATCGGCTCCCCCGCGCCCCGCTTCGCGGCGCGTTGCCGCGTCCCTGACAGCCGCTCCACCGCCCGTCTCTGAAGCGCCGTCCTCGCTCTTGGGGACAGGAAAGGGAGACGGTCATGACGAACATCTGTGCAATGCCGAAAGGTTCATGCGATGCTTATGAGCAGCTGGTTGAAGGGCTTCGGTCGGAGTTCGGCTGCAACGATGTCGGCGCGATTGCGGCGCGCATTGTCGAGTCCGAGCAGGCCGAATTTCACTGGGAAGCGCGGGTCCGCGAGCGCTATCTCGGGCAGCATTTTCCATATGAGTGCAGCGATGAAGAGGGCGCCGAAGACTTCTCGCAAATGGCGATTCTGAGCTTCCTTGCGGGTCGTTGGCACGCCGGCGTCTGCGTCGTCGATGGCGAGGGCTGCGCGAGCGAGCTCCTCTGGCTGCTCAGCTTCGAGCGCCGCCGGGATGCGGCGGACGCGTTCGTCCGCGCGCGCTGAGCGATCATGTTTTATCTGGGGAGCGGCGCTTTAGGCGTCGCTCCTTTTTGCTTGAGTTGGTCAATGGGGCGGGAAGCGGAGAAGGGGGCAGGGGAATGCTGACGTAATACGGCCAAGCAAACTGGTCGATGACGCGGCCCTGGACGAGGCGTTGAAGCAGCTCTTCGATACGCCAATGGCTGTTCAGGAGGGGGTGGTTGTCCCCCATGATGGCGGTGCTGAAACGGAGTCGCAG
>DASSOB010000030.1:0-20741 GCA_035701045.1 Sphingomicrobium sp.
ATCCATCTCGCCGATGCCCGACAGGATCAGGACCGGAGTCGAAACCTTGGCGGTCCGAAGCTTCTTCAGCACGTCATAGCCGTGCATGTCCGGCAGATTCAGGTCGAGGAGGATGATGTCGTAATCGTAGAGCTTCCCGAGATCGAGGCCTTCTTCCCCGAGATCGGTCGTATAGACGTTGAAGCCTTCGGTCCCGAGCATCAGTTCGATGCTCTTGGCAGTCGTCGGCTCATCTTCGATCAGCAACACGCGCATCGCGAATTCCCCCGTTCGCGGCCGAAAGCGTTACGCGCTTTTAACGGCCTTGAAGCGTCCATTAACCATTCGAGGTCTGAAGGGAAAAGGTTAATATTGTGTAACCGCATGGATTCCTTGGTTTCGTTGCAAGGGAGTCACAAAGGTATCCACAGGCAGGCCGTCATTGCGAGCGGAGCGAAGCAATCCAGCCTCGCCACGATCTCTGGATTGCTTCGTCGCTTCGCTCCTCGCAATGACACACCTGTGAACCTCTCCGATCGCATCCTTTACATCGACGCCGAGGCGATCGTGCTCGACAAGCCCGCCGGCCTGCCGGTCGATGCGCCGCGCCGGGGCGGGGATTCGATTGCATCGAAGCTCGGCGAACTGCGCTGCGGTTTCAAACGGCCGCCGACGCCGATGCACCGGCTCGATACCGACACCAGCGGCTGCCTGCTGTTCGCCCGCACACCTGGCGCTCGCGCATCGTTTCAGCACGTCTTCGAAGCGCGTTCGGTCGAGAAATATTATCTCGCGGTAGTCGGCCGCGAAATCGCGGAGGAGCAAGGTGTCATCGACCTTCCGCTCGCGAAAATCTCGAGCGCCGAGGCAGGATGGCGAATGGTGAACGATTCGCATGGTTCCGAAGCGACAACGCGCTGGCGGCGCATCATGGTTCATGATGGCTCCACCCTGGTGCAATTCCGGCCGCTGACTGGACGCACGCATCAAATCCGCGCGCACGCGCGCGAGGCGTTCGAATGCGGGATCGTTGGCGACCGCGTCTATGGAATCCCCGGTGGGCCGATGCTGCTTCATGCGGTGCGGCTGGTCGTGCCGCGCCAAGGCAAGCCCGCGATTGACGTCACAGCGCCCCTGCCGGCCTATTTTGGCGAGTGGGCCAATGCCGCCTGAGGACTTTCAGATTCCGGAAGGTGCGCTCAGCGAGAGCTTCCTCGCCGCGACCGGTCCGGGCGGGCAGAACGTCAACAAGGTCGCGACGGCGGTTCAGCTCCGTGTAGACCTGTTCAGGCTCGGCCTTCACCCGGATGCTTACGAGCGGCTGAAGCAGATCGCGGGAAGCCGCGTGACAGGTGCCGGCGAGCTCATCATCACCGCTCGGCGGTTCCGGACGCAGGAAGCGAATCGGACGGACGCGCGGCGCCGGCTGGCGGAAATGATCGCCGCGGCCCATATGGTGCAGCCGAAGCGCAAGCCGACGCGCCCGAGCCGGGCGGCGAAGGCGGAGCGGGTAGACAAAAAGCGCCAGCGCAGCGCCGTCAAGCGCACGCGGGGCAGGGTGGAAATGGATTAGTCTCCTCCCCTCGATTTCGAGGGGAGGGGGACCATGCGAAGCATGGTGGAGGGGTCTTGCGGCGTTCGCGAAGACCCCTCCACCGCCTTCGGCGGTCCCCCTCCCCTGCAAATGCAGAGGAGGATAAAGAGGCGCAAATGTACGACTTCAAGATCGCCGCCGCCGACACGGCCACCATGTACCGCGACCTCGCCTCCGCGCTGGAAGGACTCGTCACCGGCGAACCCGACCCGATCGCCAATATGGCGAACGCCTCCGCACTAATCTTCGAGACACTGCCCGACGTGAACTGGGTCGGATTCTATCGCAATCTCGGCGGCGAATTGGTGGTCGGCCCATTCCAGGGCCGGCCGGCCTGTCTTCGCATAAAATTCGGCGAGGGAGTTTGCGGAGTCGCGGCCCAAACCCGCCAGGTGCAGCGGGTCGAGGACGTCAACGCCTTCCCTGGCCACATCGCCTGCGACAGCGCATCGAACAGCGAAATTGTCGTCCCGCTGATTCGCGATGGCGAGCTGATCGGAGTCCTCGACATCGACAGCCCGCACACCGGGCGGTTTACCGTGGAGGACGAGGCGGGATGTATCAGGCTCGGCGAGATTTTGTCGAAGGCGCTATAGTTCCCCGGCGTAGGCCGGGGGCCCAGGGCAGCGGGAACCGCTGCTCTACGCAGTGGCCTGGACCCCGGCCTTCACCGGGGGACATTCAGCTCAACTGCTCCAGCCGCTCGTCGCTGAGGCTCCCCGGAATGATCATCACCGGGCACGGGAACTTGCCGGCGTCGTTGCCGGTGAAATGCGCGACCAGCGGCCCCGGATGGCCACTCGGCGCCGCGCCCAGCACCAAAGCCGCGATGTCGCTTCGGCCGCCGAGATAATCGCGAACGGTGCGCACCGGATCGCCCTGCTGGACGACGATGTTCGCTTCGACTCCGGATTCGTCGAGAGTCTCGCCGATCGCCGAGCTGACGACCCCCTCGATTCTCAGCCTTTGTTCCTGCTCGATCGCCGCCTGGACTCCGCCGACCTGGACGAAATCCTGCGGCTCGACGATTCCCAACACCTCGATCCGGCCGCTCGTCTTGGCCGCGCGCCGAGCCGCGAAGCGCAGCGCGACTCGCGCTTCATCGCTGTCGTCGACGACGACCAGATAGGTGCGCTTGGGCTGGCTTTCCCCCATCGGCGTCCAGTGCTGCGTTAAACCAGCCTTAAGTGCAAGTCGCCGGTTTGGCGTTCGGCGCAGGCTTGACCGCAACCGCCGCATTGGCTTTGAGCCCCCTCGAGCCTCTCAGCCCGGAAAAACCCCATGCCCATCGAACTCAAGATGCCCGCGCTCTCCCCGACCATGGAGGAGGGCACCCTCGCCAAATGGCTGGTGAAGGAGGGCGATAAGGTCAATTCCGGCGATGTGCTCGCCGAAATCGAGACCGACAAGGCGACGATGGAGTTCGAGGCGGTCGACGAAGGCACCCTCGCGAAGATTCTCGTGCCCGAAGGCACCGACGGCGTGAAGGTCGGCGCCCCGATCGCGATCCTCGCCGGAGAAGGCGAGGATGCGTCGAAGGCGGCGGCAAGCGCCAAAAGCCCCTCTCCCCCTGCGGGAGAGGGAGGAGCGGCGAAAGCCGCGGAGGGTGAGGGGGCGCCGCCCAAAGCCGACAAGCCGGTCGGCACTGCTCCAACTCAAGCGCCGGTAGAGACTCCGGCAGCATTGGCGACCCCCGCCACGTCCCCTCACCCTCCCGCTGCTGCGCAGCGGGTCCCTCCCTCTCCGGCGGGGGGAGAGGGGCAGGAACGCATCAAAGCCTCCCCGCTCGCCCGCCGCCTCGCGCAGGCGCAGAACATCGACCTTTCCGCCATACAGGGCAGCGGCCCCGGCGGGCGGATCGTCCGCGCCGACATCGACGCGGCAGCCGGTAAGGCTCCCGCCGCCGCTGTGTCCGCGCCGAAGCCCGCTGCCGCGGCTGCGCAGCCCGTCTCGACCGAAATCCCGCACGAGGCGGTCAAGCTCTCCAACATGCGCAAGACCATCGCTCGCCGCCTCACCGAGGCCAAGCAGACGATCCCGCATTATTATCTCACCGTCGACATCCAGCTCGACGCGCTGCTGAAGCTTCGCTCGGAGCTCAACAAGGGCCTCGAAAGTCGCGGCATCAAGCTCAGCGTCAACGACCTGCTGATCAAGGCGCTGGCCATGGCGCTGATCGAGGTTCCGACGGCCAATGTCAGCTTCACCGGCGACCAGATGCTGAAATACAGCCGCGCCGACATCTCGGTTGCCGTGGCGATCCCCGACGGCCTCATCACCCCGATCATCGTCGGCGCGGACACCAAGAGCGTCTCGGCCATCGCCACGGAGATGGTGGACCTCGCCGGGCGCGCGCGCGAGGGCAAGCTGCAGCCGCACGAATATCAGGGCGGCACCGCCAGCATCTCCAACCTCGGCATGTTCGGCACCAAGCAGTTCGACGCCGTCATCAACCCGCCCCAGGGCATGATCATGGCCGTCGGCGCAGGCGAGAAACGCCCCTACGTCATCAACGACTCGCTCCAGATCGCCACGGTGATGAGCGCCAGCGGCAGCTTCGACCACCGAGCCATCGACGGCGCCGAAGGCGCGAAGCTGATGCAGGCGTTCAAGCGCCTGATCGAAAACCCGCTGGGGATGCTGGCTTGAGCGTCACGCGCAAGCTTCTGAATTTTCTCATCGTGATCGTGCTGACGGCGTTTGTCTGTGGAATCATTGTTGCGCTGCCGCCGTACTATCCACTGGCATTGAAATATCCCGACGTCGCGTTCGGAGTGTTTTTTGCAGGATGGCTCGTTTCATTGCCGATCGTAGCGGTTGGCGGACTGGTCGTCGGAATGCCGATCGCATTGGCGATGAACTCTATGAAGGTTGGTGGATTTATAAAGTGGGCTGTAGCCGGAGGAATTGCTGGCGCCCTCTATTCGCTGCTCGTCCTCACCGCTCTCGATGGAATTCCGCCAAGCGGTAGCGACGCGCTGATCGGAGCATGGCTAGGTGTTGCTCCGGGTATAGCCGCCGCGCTCTACTGGTGGGGAATGATTGCTCGCCGCGAGCAGCGAGAAGGTGTGCCCGTTTGACCGAGCACCGAATCCCCCTCATCCGCGTCACCGCCATGCCGTCGGACACCAACCCCTATGGCGGCGTGTTCGGCGGGTGGCTGATGGGCCAGATGGGGCTCGCCTGCGGCTCCTTCGTGTCGCGGCGGACGAAGGGTAAGGCGCTGCTGGTCGCGGCGGACGCGATCAAGTTTCCTGGAGCCATGGCGGTCGGTGACGAGCTTTCCGTCTATGTCGACCTGCTGAAGCGGGGTCGCACATCGCTGCGGCTGAAGGCCGAGGCGATCGCGCGGCAGCGGGATGGGAACAGCGAGGCGGTGGTGGCCGAGGGCGAGTTCACCTTTGTGGCGCTGGACGAAACCGGCAAGCCGCGGGAGATCGACAATGATTAGCCCCTCTCCCCAAATGGGGAGAGGGAGGGAGCCGCGTAGCGGCGGAAGGGTGAGGGGTGTGCCCTCGAATGACGAGCGCGAGCGCCTTCGCGAGCTCCGCGACCGCGCTCGTCAAATGCGCGCCAATCCCACGCCCGCCGAGCGACGCCTTTGGTCCATGCTCCGCGACCGCCGGATGCCGACATTCAAATTCAAACGCCAGCACGTCATTGCACCATACATCGTCGATTTTGCCTGTCTCGAACGATTGCTAATCGTCGAGGCCTATGGCGGTCAGCATTGCGACAATGACGCCGACCGGCAACGAGATGCCTATCTTCGCCGGAAAGGCTTTCGGGTCCTCCATTTTTGGAACAATGACGTGCTCGAGAACTCTTCGGGCGTGTTCGAAGCTATCGCTGCTGCTCTTCACACCCCTCACCCTCCCACTGCTGCGCAGTGGGCCCCTCCCTCTCCCCATGAGGGGAGAGGGGCTATTCGGGAGCGTTGAATCCAATGCCTGACACCTACGACCTCATCGTTCTCGGCTCCGGGCCCGGCGGCTATGTCGCCGCCATCCGCGCCGCGCAGCTGGGGCTCAAGACCGCGATCGTCGAACGCGAGAATCTCGGGGGCATTTGCCTCAATTGGGGCTGCATTCCGACCAAGGCGCTGCTCCGCACGGCCGAAATCTTCCACTACATGCAACACGCCGACGCCTACGGACTCAGCAACGAGAAGCCTTCGTTCGACATCGCCAAGGTGGTCGCCCGCAGCCGCGCGGTCGCGAAGCAGCTCAACCAGGGCGTCGCGCACCTGATGAAGAAGAACAAGATCGCGGTCGTGATGGGCGAGGGGAAGTTCACCGCGAAGGACAAGCTCTCGGTCGCCGGCGCGGACGGCAAAACCGTCGAGCTCCAGGCGAAGCACATCATCGTCGCCACCGGCGCCCGCGCCCGCGACCTTCCGTTCGCCAAGGCCGACGGGAAGCGCATCTGGACCTACCGCCACGCCATGACCCCGCCCGAAATGCCGACGGAGCTGCTGGTCATCGGATCGGGCGCGATCGGGATCGAGTTCGCGAGCTTTTATGCCGACCTCGGCGCGAAGGTAACGGTCGTCGAAATGCTCGACCGCGTCGTTCCGGTCGAGGATTCGGAGGTCAGCGACCAGCTCGCCAAGAGTCTCAAGAAACAGGGCCTCACCGTCCACACTGGCGCCAGCGTCGAGAGCCTGAAGGCCGATGCGAAGGGCGTCGCGGCCACGATCAAGACCGCTGACGGCAAGTCATCCGAGCAGCGCTTCAGCCACTGCATCGTCGCGGTCGGGATCGTCCCCAACACCGAGAACATCGGCCTCGAAGCGCTCGGCGTGAAAACCACCAAGGGCCACATCGACACCGATCCTTACTGCCGCACCAACGTCTCCGGCATCTGGGCGATCGGCGACGTCACCGCCCCGCCCTGGCTCGCGCACAAGGCGAGCCACGAGGGTGTCACCGCTGCCGAGGCGATCGCGAAGGAGCTCGGCAACAAGGACGCGCACCCGCACCCGACCGACCCGAAGAACATCCCCGGCTGCACCTATTGCCGTCCGCAGGTCGCCTCCGTCGGGCTCACCGAAGCCGCGGCGAAGGAGAAGGGTTACGAGGTGAAGGTCGGCAAATTCCCGGCCATCGGCAACGGCAAGGCCATCGCGCTCGGCGAGGTCGAAGGATTCGTGAAGACCGTGTTCGACGCGAAGACCGGCGAGTTGCTCGGCGCGCACATGATCGGCGCCGAAGTCACCGAGCTGATCCAGGGCTACACCATCGGCAAGACCGCCGAGCTGGTCGAAACCGACTTCATCCAGACTGTCTTCCCGCACCCGACGCTCAGCGAGATGATGCACGAAAGCGTCCTCGCGGCGTTCGGGCGAGTGATCCACATCTGATCCGTCTCAAACGTCACCCTGAACTTGTTTCAGGGTCCATTTTGGTCAAGGGCTGAGCGGGATCCGCAAATGGATGCTGAAACAAGTTCAGCATGACGGGGGGAGGGTTGATGAAGCACTGGATATTCGCGGCCGCGGTGGCCGTGTTGGGCGCGACCGCCGCTCAGGCGGCTACCGTCGTTACCGCCGATCGCATGCTCGACGTGAAGACCGGGCGCTATGTCGATCATCCGGCGATCCTCATCGGCGACGACGGCAAGATCCAGCAGGTCGGGCAACTCGCCTCGATGCAGCTGCCGGCGGGAACGAAGCATATCGACCTGCCCGGCGAGACCCTGGTCCCCGGCCTCATCGATATGCACGTCCATCTGAACAGCCTGGCGGAAGTCGGCGGCTATCAGGGACTCAAATATACCGACAGCTTCTGGGCGGCGATCGGCCCCTATAATGCCGGGAAGACGATCGACGCCGGCTTCACCACGGTTCGAAACGTCGGCTCTCCGGACTTCGATGACGTAGGCCTCAAGGAAGCGATCGACGGCGGCTGGGTCGTTGGCCCGAGGATCGTTCCGGCCACCTATCTGCTCGGCGCGACGGGCGGGCATTGCGACGATACCAATGGCCTGCCGCCGTCGCTCGAGAAGAAGGGCCCGGGCATTGTCAGCGGCCCGCAGGAAGCGCGCGAGAAGGTCCGCTGGGTCCACAAGCATGGCGCCGAGGTCATCAAGATCTGCGCGACCGGCGGCGTCTTCTCGTTGGGCGACAGTGTTGGCGCCCAGCAGCTCGATCTCGACGAGATGAAGGCCATCGCCGACGAGGCGCATATGCTGGGCATGAAGGTCGCGGCGCATGCGCACGGCGACGAGGGTATCCGGACCGCAATCCTCGCCGGCATCGACACGATCGAGCACGCGAGCCTGGCGTCCGACGCGACGATCCAGCTCGCTAAGCAGCACGGCACCTGGTTCGACATGGATATCTACAATGACGATTATATCCTCGCGACCGGCACCGCCAATGGCACCGAGCAGGAGAGCCTCGACAAGGAGCGGATGGTCGGCCTGAAACAGCGCCAGACCTTCCAGCGCGCGGTCAAGGCCGGCGTGAAGATGATCTTCGGCACCGATGCCGGTGTCTATCCGCACGGCGATAACGGCAAGCAGTTCGCCAAGATGGTCCAGTGGGGCATGACCCCGCTGCAGGCGATCCAGGCAGCCACGCTCAATGCGTCGGAGGCGCTCGCGCGCAACGATGTCGGTGTCATCGAGCCTGGCCGTTTCGGCGACCTCGTCGCCGTCCACGGCGATCCGCTCGCTGACGTCACCCTGCTCGAGCATGTCGACGCGGTCGTGAAGGGCGGAGAGCTCGTGAAAGGCCCGGGCGCGAAGCAGTGAGCTCGCCGACCGCCAGCACACGAACGCTCGTCGTCGCATTGCTGGCGAACCTTGGCATTGCGGCTTCCAAGTTCGTCGCCGCGGCGATCACCGGCTCCTCGGCGATGCTGACCGAAGGCGTCCACAGCGTCGTCGATTCGACTAACCAGTTGCTGCTGATGTGGGGCCGCCGCGCGGCCAGACGCCCACCCGACGCACTGCATCCCTTCGGCTACGGCCGCGAGCTCTATTTCTGGAGCTTCGTCGTCGCGGTGCTGGTCTTCGCGCTCGGCGCCGGCGTGTCGATCTACGAAGGCATCATCCACATTGCGAACCCGGAGCCGGCGATTTCTCCCCTGGTCGCCTACGTCGTGCTCCTCGTCGCCTTCCTCCTCGAAGGCTGGTCGACGCTCGAGGCCTTCCGCGAGTTCAACGCTTCGAGAGGCAGGCTCGGCTGGATCCAGGCTATCAGCCGCTCGAAGGACCCGCCGGCCTTCATCGTGCTGTTGGAGAACGGCGCCGCGATGGCCGGGATCGTCGCCGCCGCGATCGGACTCTTCATGGCGCAGCTGACCGGCAATCCTTTTTACGACGGCGCGGCGTCGGTCGTCATCGGCCTCATCCTTGCGGTTACGGCCTTCGTCCTGGCCTATGAATCCAAGGGCCTGCTGATCGGCGAAGCGGCCGATCCAGAACTTGTCCGGAGCCTCTACGAGTTCGCCTGCGGCAAGCCCGGAGTCGTCGGCGTCGGCGATGTCTTGACGGTCCATTCCTCGCCGGATCAGATCACCGTCATGATGAACGTCGACTTCCGCGATGACATGCCTGTGGGCGAGGTTGAGCGCGTAGTCCGCGCCGTGGAGGACGAAGCGCGACAGCGTTGGCCCCAGGTCCGCCGCTTGTTCGTTCGACCGATGAACGGCGCGGCACAGCGCCGGATTCATTCTTGAGGGAGAGCGGACGATGAGGGGCTATTGCGACGATATCGAGAAAAGCACGGTCGAGAACGAGGATTTCCGCCGGGTTCTGTACACCGGCCACCATCTCCAGCTGGTGCTCATGTCGCTACCGCCAGGATGCGACATCGGCGAGGAAGTGCATCCCGACGGCGATCAATTCTTCCGCTTCGAGGAGGGGTCGGGCGTGGTCCGGATCGACGGCGTGGACAATCGCGTTGAAGGTGATTTCGCGGTCATCGTACCCGCCGGCGCGCGGCACAATGTAATCAACACGGGCGACGGTCCTCTTCGGTTGTACACGGTCTACGCCCCGCCCGAGCACAAGGACGGGATCGTGCAGTCGACGAAGGAAGAAGCCGAAGCGCGTCATCATGCCGAAGAATGGGACGGCAAGACGACGGAATAACCTTGGCCGGCGGGATGCGTTAGTGGGAGGACAATGAGCAAGTCGATGCACGACGTTTCCGATCCGCGGAACGCCTCCATTCTCATCAATGTCAACGGCGAGCTGAAGCCGCGCGCCGAAGCGGTCGTTTCCGTGTTCGACAGCGGCTTCATGCTTGGCGACGGCGTGTGGGAGGGCCTGCGGCTCCACAAGGGCAGGCTCGCCTTCCTCGACCGCCACCTCGACCGTTTGTTCGAGGGCGCGAAGGCGCTCGCGATGGACATTGGCCTGAGCCGCGAGGAACTGACCAAGCGCCTCAGCGACACGCTCAACGCCAATGGCATGAGCGAGGGAGTCCATGTCCGCCTGATGGTCACGCGCGGCGTCCGCTCGACGCCCTACCAGGACCCGCGCGTCATCGTATCGGGTGCGACGGTCGTGATCGTCCCCGAATATAAGGAGCCCGATCCCGCTATCTACGAACGGGGCCTGAAACTCTTTACCGTGCACGTCCGGCGCGGCGACCCAGCGGTGCAAGACCAGAAGATCAACTCGCATTCGAAGCTCAACTGCATCCTCGCCTCGATCCAGGCGACCCAGGCGGGGGCGGACGAGGCGCTGATGCTCGACCCACACGGCTTCGTCGCGACCTGCAATTCCACGCACTTCTTCATCGTCCGAAAGGGCGAGGTGTGGACGTCGAGCGGCAAATATTGCCTCGGCGGGATTACGCGCGGCGTCGCGCTGGAGGTTGCGCGCGACGCGGGCATTCCGGCAATCGAAAAGGATTTCTCGCTGACCGACGTCTACGGCGCCGACGAGGCGTTCGTCACCGGCACCTTCGCCGGCATCGTCCCCGTTCGAGAGATCGACGGCCGGAAGCTCACCTGCCGCGGCCCGATAGTCGATCGGCTGCAGCAGCTATACGCCGAGCGTGTGGAGCGCGACGTCGCGGAGCGGACGAGGGCGTGACCATCCGCATCGCGATGTGGTCGGGTCCCAGAAATCTCTCCACGGCCATGATGCGCAGCTTCGGTAGCCGGGCGGACACGTTCGTTTCCGACGAACCTTTCTATGGCTGCTTCCTGAAAGGCGCGGGCTCCGGCCACCCGATGCGCGACGAAACCATCGGCGCCATGGATTGCGACTGGGGTAGCGTCATGCAGACACTGCGCGGACCGATCCCGGAGGGACAGTCCCTCGATCGAGGGACTGTCCCTGACATCTGGTACCAGAAGCACATGTGGCACCACATGACAGGCCCCATCGGTTACGGCGATTTCACCGGCTTCACCCACGCTTTCCTGATCCGCGAGCCCGAGCGGATGATCGCCTCCTACCTTCGCAAGCGCGAAGCCGCTGCGTTCGAGGATTTCGGACTCGAGCGCCAGGCGGAGTTCTTCGGCCGCGAAGCCGACCGGCTGGGCCGCGCGCCGCCGGTCGTCGACGCGAACGACGTGCTCACCAATCCCGAGATGGTCCTGTCGAAGCTGTGCACGGCGCTCGGCATTCCATGGGATCTCGCGATGCTGAGCTGGGCGCCCGGTCGCCGCGAAACCGACGGGCCCTGGGCGCCGCACTGGTACGGCGCGGTCGAACGGAGCACCGGCTTCGGCCCGCCTGAGACCGGCCCGGTCGGTCTGCCCGACGCCGCCCGCCGCCTTGCCGACCGTTGCCGCCCTTATTACGAGCGGCTGGCCGAACATCGGCTCCGCGGCGCGGAGCCATGATGGACGCCTTCAGCTATCTCTCGGTCCTGATCTCGATCATCCTCGGGCTCGCCATCACGCAAGTGCTCCAGGGATATCGCGCGCTGCTGCTCGCTCGCGGCCGCACACAGATCGAGGCGACGCCGTTGATCTGGAGCGGCCTTGTCCTGCTCTTCGCCGCCCAGGCGTGGTGGGCGAGCTTCGGGCTCACTGCGCGCCATGACTGGAACTTCCTCGGATTCGCGGTGATTCTCGTCCAGATGGGATTGATTTACATGCTGTCCGCGCTGGTCCTGCCCGATGTGGCGCCGGGCGAGAAAATCCACCTCGGCGATCATTTCCGAACCCATCGCAGGGCCTTCTTCGCCTTCCTGCTCGCGATGCTCGTGGCGAGCATCTGCAAGGAGGCGATTCTCGCGGACCGGCTCCCATTACCGATCAATCTTGCCTTTCATTTCGCGTTCGGACTCGGCTCGGTCGCCGGCATGGTCTTGAGCGGTGGACGGGCACAACTCGCGCTCGCGCTCATCGCAAGCGTGGGCTTCCTGTCCTACGTTGCCCTGCTGTTCGGGCGTCTGTGAGGCCGAGCGTCGAAATGGGCTTTGATCGTCAGGCGATGACCCTGACGCCGTTCTCGGCCCATTCCCGATCGACGTCGATGTCGAGCGCGGCCCATTCATCGCGCGTCCTGCACTGAATCGTCGCCACGCGGCTGCCCGTCTCGGGATCGACGCGGAGGCAATATCTCGTCTCGGAGGTGCCGGTCGGTGCGCCTCCGGTCGCCGGAATCGTGGCAGTGAGTTGCGACGTGCCAAGCATCATGCCGAGCGCCAGAACCAGTGTTCCAAGGGTCATGGTCCATCTCCTCGACTCGGCAATATACTCTCATCGGGAACCTTTGGCGTCAGCCGACCGGAGACGAGCGGGGCGCTATTCTTGCTTCCGCTCGTAGGTGCCGACCAGCTCGCCCTGGCCGATCAGATGCTTGCCAGCTTCGTTCTCGACATCGACAACCCTGGCGTCCGATCCGAGATCGAGATGGTCGGTGTTCAGCGCGAACAGCTTGAAATGATAATGATGCGTGCCGTGTCCCCTGGGCGGGCAGGGACCGCCGTAGCCGGGCTTCCCGAAGTCGTTGACGACCTCCGTCCCGGAGCGCCCGCCGCCGCCTATCGACCGTGCCGACGCCGGAATGCCGTACACGCCCCAGTGGCGGAAAGTGCCGCTCGGCGCATCAGGATCGTCGATCGTCAGCGCAAAGCTCTTCGTCCCGGCGGGCGGATCGGACCAGTGGAGGGCTGGCACCTGATCGGTCCCGTCGCATGTATATTGCGGAGGGATCGGCTGCCCGTTCTGAAAGGCGTCGCTGGTGAGGTTGAGTTTGGCGAGAGTGGCGTTTTCCACGGCTGCTCCTCCGTTCGATCCATTCACTTGGTCCACGCGATTATCGGCGTGGTTGTTCGACCCGCAGGTCGCCAGGGAGGCCAGAAACAGCGCCGGCGCCAGTTCTTTCCACATGTCGCGACCCGGAAGTTTGTAGGGACGTCAGGCTAACGGAGCGGCTGGGGTCTCTGTTCCGTCTGGCACCCGGAAACGCCCGACTCGACGTCCGGCCGCGAATCGGCACCGGGCCCAAAATGGCTCTCAACGTATCGATAGTGTAATGAAAGTCGGGTCTTTTTGTCTCGAAATGGGACTGAACAATATTGGAAAACCGCCATTCCTTCGCATTTTCGATGAATGCCCTGCGGGTGCCTAGAAAGCGTGGTTAACTTCCGATAAATATAAGAGAAGGTTAACCAGTTTTTGATGAGCACGTTGAACGGTGCTCATGGCGTAAGCGGGGGGCACGTGATTTCGCTGCAAATGGGAGATCGAGAAGTTCGCAGGGACCTGATCACGGATCAGGTATCGTTCTGCAAAGGCGTGACAATTTATCATGAGGGCGACCCGGCCCGGCACTGGTACGAAGTGCTTTCCGGCATCGTCCGCACTTGCCGTTTCCTCGGCGACGGCCATCGGCAGCTCATCGGATTTTTCTATCCAAATGACGTGGTCGGGGTCGGCGGAGCCGACTATGGCGAATCCGCCGAAGCGGTCACCGATGTCGTCCTTCGCCGGATTCCTGCGAGACCGGATGCGGAGTCCTCGACGGGCGACCGGCGCGATCTGGCGCTGGAAAAGGCACTCGAGAGCGCCCGGCGGAGCATCTTCCTGTTCGGGCACAGGACAGCGACCAAGCGCGTAGCGGCCTTCCTCATCACAATGGCCGAGCGTACCGGGGCGAGAGCGGATGTGCAGCTGCCGATGACGCGCTGCGACATCGCCGACCATCTCAACCTGACGCTCCACACGGTCAGCCGCACGATCTCCGATTTCGCGCGAAAGCATCTGATCGCGCTTGACAGCCCCCAGCATCTGCGCATTCTGGACTTGGAGGGGCTGCGAATGGTCTCGGGGGAATCGGACTCACAGGGCGCCTTTCACGTTTACTCACTTCCGCCGCAGGATGGCCTGCGGCTGTGCGATAACGAGTAGAGACTATGGCGGGGGGCAGAAACACATTCCTGACCGGGACCGCGCTTCGCGCGGCAGTCTTCATGCTGGCCGTGGCCGCTCCGGCTGCACCGGCGTTCGCTTCGGAATCCGGCGAATTGCAGGCGCAACTGCAACGCCTCCAGCAGGAGCTTACTGATCAGCGTGCGCTCATCGCGGCCCAGGCCGCGCGCATCGACGACCAGCAGAAGCAGATCGATTCGCTCAAAACGGGCCTGGGATTTAACCTGAACGACATTCGCGGGCGCGGCCTCGGTCAGGCCGCGACCGGCGCGGCACCAGCGGGGATGGTTGCGTCGTCCGAGCCGGCGCCTCCTCCAGAAGGACCCGTCGGCGAGGCGCCGCCGGAGCAGGACACGATTCAGCAGGCTCAGGTGCAGGCCATCCCGCAGGAAAGCGGAGTCCTCACTCCGGCCGGGAAGCTCGTCTTCGATCCGTCGATCGAATACACGCACGCCTCCGAAAACCGGCTGGTCTTTCGCGGAATCGAGCTCATTCCGGGCATTCAACTCGGCCTGATCGAGGCTTCGGACGTCGATAGCGACACTTTGGTCGGAACCGCGTCGCTGCGCTACGGCATGACCAATCGGCTCGAGCTCGAAGCCCGTGTGCCCTACCTCTATCGGAACGACCGAATCCAGGTCGTTCAACAGCGCGACGAAGGTATCGTCCGCACCATTCATCTGAAGGGTGACGGCTTTGGCGATGCGGAGCTTGCGCTTCGCTACCAGCTCAACGAGGTGAAACCGCTCCAGCCGATCTGGATCGCAAGCCTTCGAGTGAAGAGCGATACAGGCAGGGGCCCGTTCGAAATTCCGTTCGACGAGTTCGGAGTCGCGACCGGCCTGGCGACGGGCTCAGGCTTCTGGGGCGTGCAGCCGGGAATCAGCTTCCTGCTCCCATCGGACCCGGTCGTCATCTACGGCGGCGTGAATTACCTCTATCATATCGCAAGGAACATCGATCGCACGGTCGGCGGCGTGCATATCGGGCGCGTCGATCCAGGCGATGCGATCGGCGTCAACGTGGGCTTCGGCTTCGCCTTGAATCCGAGATTCTCCTACTCGCTGGGATACCAGCACAATTACATCTTCCCGACGAGCAGCGAGCTCGGGGACACGATCCAGCATTCGAGCAAGCTGCAGGTAGGCGTCCTGAACCTCGGTATGTCCTACCGCTTCACGGAAAAGAAAACGCTCAATCTAGGGTTCCAGTTCGGCGTCACACACGACGCACCGGACGTTACCATCACATTGAGGAGCCCGTTCGGGCTGATCGACTAGATCGCGCGGCCCCGCTTCGTCACACTTTGGATGCTTGACTGAGCGTTCGGGCTCAGTTGCCGAGGAAGCCGGAAATCGCCTGTCCCACCATGTCGCCGGCGGATGTTCCGATGTGCGACTGGAGGTTTTGCTGCTGGAACTGTCCGAAGTTCTGCAGACCGAGCGTGGCGTCGATTTGCTGGCTCGCGGTGATATTGTCGGCACGATTGACCAGGATGTTCTGAATCCTGCCATCCGTCGCCTGGGCGAAGACCGTCTGGCCACCGTTCGCGAGAAACACGCTCTGATCGCCGACTTTCATCGAGATCCCGCCGGTCGAGAGAATGCCGGCCTGGAGCTGGGCAGCATCAACCGGCGTCAGAGCGCCCGAAACAAACCGCGTCGTCTGCGCTCCGGTCGGAGTCCAGGTGACGTTTGTCTGCAGCACGAGCTCGCCGTTGAGGAAGGTGCGAATCTCCGCTCCCAGACTGACCTGCACGCCTTTCCAGACGAACCCGCCGCGGTACCGGGCGAGTTCCTTGTCGGAAACCTGACCGAAAGCGATGAGGTCATTGGTGTTCGATGCTTTCCGCGGGACGATTGTCTCCGCCTCGGCGGCGGTGCTGCAGCAAAGTGCGCTTAAAACCGCGCCGGCGAGCAGAAAGGCAATTTGACGGTCCATCTACTGCACCGTCCCGACATTGACCGCCAGCAGGATCTGCGGGGTCAGCTGATAGGTTGAGGGCAGGGTGCGCAGGAAGTCGTCGCCCGCGACGTGGAGACCGGCGTCTTCCATTGGCGCCCGCGACCACGGGCCCCAGTCACTCGCGAGATTGAATTTGGCGGTCTTCGAGTCGGCCACCGCCAGCGCAATGCCGTTCCAGAGCTTGAGGAAGTCGGCGCGAGAATATTCGTTGAGGCCGAGCATCGGATCGCCGACGAGCACGCGATCTCCGCGCACGCCTTTCACGACCACGAAATGCTTGAAGCCCTTGATGTCGAGAAGCACGATCGCCGGCCTCTTGAGCTTCGCCAGGCCGGCCGCGCCAAGGCGATAGCCTTCGGTGTGCAGACCGATGCTGTCGAGGTAGGTCTTCATGTCGAACATGGAAAAGCCGACCTTGCGGATCGTCTTCTGATCGCCGTCTTTCCACATTTGCGTGAACGGAAGCCGCTCCGGGGTCGGGCGGTTGTAATGATAGGTCAGAAGCGTCGCGACCGCGGCCGAGCCGCAGCTGAAATCATATTGCTGGTGAACCACGGTCCGAAACGGAATTTGCCACCAGCTCATGACGCTGACGGTGTAATTGCCGCCTGCGTCACCGTTGGTGAGCCGCACCTGCGCATTCGCTCCTTGCGGCCAGGCGGCCATCAGGACCGTCACCGCCAGCAGGGCGGAGCGCGCGTGGCGCGCCAGGGAACTCATACGACCGGGCCTGTCCATCTTGGCGCCGCTATTGATCGACGTTGATGGTGAGGTTCATGCCCGTTTGAAGGCTGTTCTGCGATCCGGTGTTGATCAGGATGTTCCCGATTCCATTGAAGTTCGAGAAGGCCATGTCGGAGATCGACACGTTGCCGGCCGTGTTGTTGCCGTTGATCAAATTGCCGCTGGTGAGGGCATTGAGATTTTGATCGCTCAGCACAATTTCCTCGCCGCCGCGAAGCTTGTCGAGATCGGCGTTGGAAAGCGTGGCTGGATCGGCGGCCGCTTTCGGGCTCGCTTCCGTCGAGGCGGGCGCGGTGGACTGCGCCGGCTGGGTCTCCGCCGGGCCACCCGGAACGATCGTTTGGGCGAATACCGGACTTGCAACCGCAATCAGAGAGCCAGCCATCAGGGGAAGACCTAGTTTCAAAATCATGGCGCAGCTCCGTCGTGAAGGGGTGGCCGGACCGCCGAAGCGGCCCGGCCGAAGTGCAGTAAGTCGGTCGACTTAGTTGTTGAAGCTGACCGTGCCGCGAGCCGCGATGCTGCTCGCCGCTTGGGCGTTCGAGTTGATGCCGGTGTTCCAGGCATTGTTCAGAATGCCGGCGTAAGCCGCGAACGCATTGCCGCTGACGTTGTTGTCGCCGCTGTTGAAGTTGCCAGCAGCGCCGCCATTTCCGCCGGGGCCGCCTGCACCGAGGATCAGGGCGCCGGTGCCGCCGGTGCCGCCGTCGCCGCCGCTCATGTCGACAACGCCGTGCATGCCGCTGTTGGTGTTCGTCGCGGTCAGCGTCTGGACGCTGACGGTGATGTCACCGGTGTCGATGTCCAGGCCATTGCTGGTCGCGGAAGCGCTCGACGACGAGCTGGCGTTGCTGTTGTTCTGCGTGGCATTGACGTTGGCATTCAGGTTACCGTTCAGGTTGCCGTTGAGGTTACCGTTCAGGTTCCCGTTGCCATTCAGGTTGACGTTGATGGCCAGAGCCGGCGTAGCGAGCCCGAGGCCGACGACGGCCGACGCGGCCGCCAGATAACGCAGTTTCATATTCATCTCCCAAGTTATGTGAGCACGAGGAAGAGTAAGGTTGCCCCCGTGGCTCGTTTCGCTCGCTAGGCGCGAACCCACTTGATCTAGACCCGATCGGCAGTTCGCGATTTGCGATTTGGCAAACAATCTAGGAATTTATCGGCCGTCGCTATCGAACGGCTGGCCATTGTCCCATAATCGGACAGCACCGCTTCGCCGCCAGTCCGAATCTTGTCCAAAGGACGAACCGGAAGCGGGGCCGTTGACCCTCGGCGGAGGCATCGCTATGTGCCCGACCGTCCGCGGCTGCAGTGATTCACTCGACGCGGACACAGAGCTGAACATTGCTCAACATGCGCGTCGCCAGGCGGCCCGTGAGGCTGCTTCGGCTCCGCGCTTTTTCTGTTGAGCAAAGTAACCGCGGGGTTTGCCCGCAATGAGGGACCCCACGAAAGTAGTACTTTCGTGGGACCCAATGAAAGGTGAAGGGCTTCATGCCGACGATCAACCAGCTGATCCGCAAGGGTCGCGAACCGCAGAAGGCCAAGTCGAAGGTCCCTGCGATGGAGCAGAACCCGCAGAAGCGCGGCGTCTGCACCCGCGTTTATACGACGACCCCGAAGAAGCCGAACTCGGCGCTGCGTAAGGTGGCCAAGGTCCGCCTGACCAACCAGCGCGAGGTGATCAGCTACATCCCCGGCGAAGGCCACAACCTTCAGGAGCACAGCGTCGTGCTGATCCGCGGCGGGCGCGTGCGCGACCTTCCGGGCGTACGCTACCACGTGCTTCGCGGAGTCCTCGACACGCAGGGCGTGAAGGACCGCAGGCAGTCCCGTTCGAAGTACGGCGCCAAGCGTCCGAAATAACCAGGCCAGAGTAAGCCCCGGGCAATTGAAAGTCCCGGATCAGGCTGAAGAGAGAAAAGGAATAGTCCAATGGCTCGTCGCCGCCGTCCAGAGAAGCGTGAAATCCTTCCCGATCCGAAGTTCGGGGATACCGTCCTCTCCAAGTTCATGAACAGCGTCATGCTCGACGGCAAGAAGTCCGTGGCCGAAGGTATCGTCTATGGCGCACTCGACAATGTCGAGGCGCGTCTGAAGAAGGAGCCGCTGTCGGTCTTCCACGACGCCCTCAACAACGTGAAGCCAGGCATCGAGGTCCGCTCCCGCCGCGTCGGCGGTGCCACCTATCAGGTTCCGGTCGAAGTGCGCCCGGAGCGCGCTCAGGCGCTCGCGATCCGCTGGCTGATCTCCGCCGCGCGCGCGCGGTCTGAGAAGACGATGTCGGGGCGGCTCTCGGGCGAGCTGATGGACGCGTCGCAGAATCGCGGGAACGCCGTGAAGAAGCGCGAGGACACGCACCGCATGGCCGAAGCCAACCGCGCCTTCAGCCACTACCGCTGGTAAGACTCATACCTATATCGTGGCGAGCTGCCGTCGGGCGGCCCCCCACATCGCCAAGGAAGAATTGAAATGGCCCGCAGCCATCCGCTCGAACGTTATCGCAATATCGGCATCATGGCGCATATCGACGCCGGAAAGACCACGACGACCGAGCGCATCCTTTATTACACCGGCAAGTCCTACAAGATCGGCGAGGTCCATGAGGGCACCGCCACGATGGACTGGATGGAGCAGGAGCAGGAGCGCGGCATTACCATCACCTCCGCGGCGACGACCTGCTTCTGGCGCGCCGAGGACGGCAAGGGCGAAGAGCACCGGATCAATATCATCGACACGCCGGGCCACGTCGACTTCACCATCGAGGTCGAGCGCAGCTTGCGCGTGCTCGACGGCGCGGTCGCCTGCTTCGACGGCGTCGCCGGAGTCGAGCCGCAGTCGGAAACGGTGTGGCGCCAGGCAGAGAAATATCATGTGCCGCGCATGTGCTTCGTCAACAAGCTCGACCGTACCGGCGCCAACTTCGACATGTGCGTCGGCATGATCAAGGATCGCCTCGGCGCGCGCCCGGCCGTGCTTTACCTGCCGATCGGCATCGAAGGCTCGTTCAAGGGCCTCATCGACCTGGTCGAGAACCGCGCCATCATCTGGCTCGAGGAGAGTCTCGGCGCCAAATTCGAATATCAGGAGATTCCGGCTGATCTGGCCGATGCGGCCGCCGTCGCGCGCCAGGAGCTGATCGAGATGGCCGTCGAGCAGGACGACGACGTCATGACCGCCTATCTCGAAGGCAGTGAGCCTGACACGGCGACGCTCAAGAAGCTGATTCGCAAGGGCACGCTCAATTTCTCGTTCGTGCCCGTGCTGTGCGGCTCGGCGTTCAAGAACAAGGGCGTGCAGCCGTTGCTCGACGCCGTGGTCGACTATCTGCCCAGCCCACTCGACATCCCGGCGATCGAGGGCATCAATCCGGACAAGGACCAGCCCGAGACCCGCGAGGCATCGGACGGCGCCCCGTTCTCGGCTCTGGCCTTCAAGATCATGAACGATCCGTTCGTCGGGTCCTTGACCTTCGCGCGCATCTACTCGGGCAAGCTCGAGAAGGGCACCGTCACCAATTCGGTGAAGGATAAGAAGGAAAAGATCGGCCGAATGCTGCTGATGCATGCCAACAACCGCGAGGACATCGAGACGGCTTACGCCGGCGACATCGTCGCGATCGCGGGTCTCAAGGAGACCACGACCGGCGATACGCTCTGCGATCCCAACAAGCCGATCATCCTCGAGCGCATGGAGTTCCCGGACCCGGTCATCGAGGTCGCCGTGGAGCCGAAGACCAAGGCCGACCAGGAGAAGATGGGCATCGCCCTCAACCGCCTGGCCGCCGAGGACCCGAGCTTCCGGGTTACGACCGATCACGAATCCGGCCAGACGATCATCAAGGGGATGGGCGAGCTCCACCTCGAGATTCTCGTCGACCGCATGAAGCGAGAGTTCAAGGTCGAGGCCAACGTGGGTGCGCCGCAGGTCGCCTATCGCGAATATCTCGCGAAGCCGGTGGACCTGACCTACACCCACAAGAAGCAGTCGGGCGGCTCGGGTCAGTTCGGTGAGATCAAGATCAACGTCATTCCGGGCGAGCGCGGATCGGGCTTCGTGTTCTTCGACGAGATCAAGGGCGGCAACGTCCCCAAGGAATATATTCCGTC